>NZ_JBWKDK010000030.1:0-83794 GCF_056436005.1 Streptomyces sp. NPDC043854 | reverse complement strand
GAGCCGGGAGGTTGGTGATACCTCCCCCCCCCCCCACCCCCCCCACCCCCCCCTCCCCCCCCCCCCCCCCCCCCCCCCCCCCCCCCCCCCCCCCCCCCCCCCCCCCCCCCCCCCCCCGGCCCGGACGCCTCCCACGTGCTCGGCTCGGTCGTGGCGCGGGCCAACGCGCGCCTGGCGCCCTTCGAGCGGATCCGGCGCGCCGAGCCGATCGACGCCGTCCCCCGCACCCCCGTCGGCAAACCCGAGCGGCTCGCCCTGCGCCGGAGCCTGCGCGCCCGCGCGGCGGCCGAGGCCCCCGGGAGCGCCGCGGCCGCGGACCCCGCCGACCGAGCCGCGACCGCCGAAGACACCGGGACCGCACGCTGAACACGCCGCACCCCCCGGCTCGGAACACCCCGAAACCCCCGAAGAAGGCCTCATGGACAGCCTCATGGACAGCCACCCCGCCACCCCGTCCGGGTCCGCCGGCAGCGACCCGGCCGCCGTCCTCGTGGCCGGCGCCGGGCCGGTGGGCCTGACCGTCGCACACGAACTGGCCCGCCGGGGCCTGCGCGTCCGACTCGTCGACGCCGCCCCGCACCCCGCCCGCACCAGCCGCGCCGTGGCCGTACACCCCCGCACCCTGGAAACCTTCGACCAGATGGGACTGGTCGAGGCGATCCTCGAACAAGGGCGCCGGAACAAGGCGTTCACCATGTACGCGCGCGGCCGTCGGCTCGTGCGGCTGGACGCCGACTACCGCTCCATGCCCACCCGCCACCCGTACTCCCTCATCATCGAGCAGACCCGCACCGAGTCCGTCCTGCGCGAGGCCGTCGCCCGGCTCGGCGTCCGCGTCGAGTGGGGCGTACGGCTCGCCTCCCTCGCCCAGGACCCCGCAGGCGTGGAGGTCCTGCTGGAGCACGCCGACGGCACCACGGAGAGCTGCCGCACCCCCTGGCTGGTCGGCTGCGACGGCGGGCACAGCACCGTCCGCAAACTGCTCGGGCTGCCCCTGATCGGCGAGTCCAGCGAGACGTGGGAGCTGGCCGACGCGGCCGTCGACACCGACCTGCCGCAGGACAGCATCTACTGGGTGCACACCGGCAGCCAGGCCCTGATGATGGTCCCCTACGCCGAACGGGGCCGCTGGCGGCTGCTGGACACCGCCCCCGCCGGCCGGGCCGGGGAGGTGCCCGACCCGCGCGAGGCGGCCGGCCGCTTCGCCGCGAAGCTCGGCGCGGGCCTCGGCCGGACCGTCGGGGTGGCCGAACCCTCCTGGTCGTCGGTGTTCACCTTCCAGCAGCGCATGGTGCCCCACATGCACGAGGGCCGCTGCTTCGTCGCCGGCGACGCCGCGCACGTCCACAGCCCCGCCTCCGGGCAAGGCATGAACACCGGCATCCAGGAGGCCTACAATCTCGCCTGGAAGCTCGCCATGGTCGAACAGGGCGGGGCCGGCCAGGACCTGCTGGCCACCTACGGCGAGGAGCGCGTGCCCGTCGGCCGGGCCCTGCTCGGCTCCACCCGCAAGGCCACCTTCCTCGTGCAGTTCAAGAACGCGCTGGCCGGGATCATGCTTCCGGTCGTCTTCACCGCCGTACGCAACCTGCCCCCGCTGCGCCGCGCCATCCAGCGCAAGGTGCTCGGCGGGATGTCCGGGCTGCGCTTGGCCTACCCCGACAGCCCCCTGACCAGCCCCGCCCCGGGCCTGCGGATCCCCGCCGGCAGCCGCGCCGCCGCGGCCGCCGCACGGCACGCCGGCGAGCCCGGCCCGGACGCCCTGCGGGCCGAACTCCGCGACGTCCGCTGGTCCCTGCTGTACGCCGCGGGCGGCCCGGCCGGGACCCGCACGGCCGCCGACGGGGCCGCCACCGCGTACGCCCCCTGGCTGTCGGTGCGCACCCTCGGCGACCTGAACCCCGGCGGCCCAGGCCCCCTGCCCGACCCCGGCGGCCGGCTGCGCCGCGAGCTGGGACTGGCCGGGGGCGGCTGGCTGCTGGTCCGGCCCGACGGCTACGTCGCCGCCGGCGGCCCCCGGCTGACCCGCGAGGCCCTGGACCGCGCCCTCGCCCCGCTCGGCCGACCCCGCCTCGACCGGCTCTCCGGCGGCTCTCCAGCGCATCCGGACACCGTCGGGACAACGACGCGAGTGCTGGAGGGACAGCGATGACGGCACCCACGCATCCGGTGGCACTGATCACCGGAGCGACGAGCGGGATCGGCCTGGCCGTGGCCCGGGACCTGGGACGCAGGGGACACCGGGTGTTCCTGTGCGCGCGCAGCGCCGAGGCGGTCGACAAGACCGTGGCGGAGCTGCGCGCCGAGGGCCTGGAGGCGGCCGGAACCGCGTGCGACGTCCGCGACGGCGAGCAGATCCGCGCCCTGGTGGCCGCCGCCGTCGAGACGTACGGACAGGTCGACGTCCTGGTCAACAACGCCGGGCGCAGCGGAGGCGGGCCGACCGCAGCGATCTCCGACGACCTCTGGTACGACGTGATCGACACCAACCTCAACAGCGTCTTCCTGCTGACCCGCGAGGTGCTCACCGCCGGCGGCCTCGCGGACGCCCCCTGGGGGCGGATCATCAACATCGCCTCCACCGCCGGCAAGCAGGGCGTGGTCCTCGGCGCCCCTTACACGGCCTCCAAGCACGCCGTCGTCGGCTTCACCAAGTCCCTCGGCAAGGAGCTCGCCCCCGGCGGCGCGATCACCGTCAACGCGGTCTGCCCCGGCTACGTCGAGACGCCCATGGCGGCGCGGGTGCGCGCCGGGTACGCCGCGGCGTACGGCACCACCGAGGACCGGGTTCAGGAGCAGTTCGAGGCGAAGATCCCGCTGGGGCGCTACTCCACCCCCGAGGAGGTGGCCGGCCTGGTCGGCTACCTGACCACGGACCTCGCCGCGTCGATCACGGCCCAGGCGTTCAACGTCTGCGGCGGACTGGGGAACTTCTGATGACCGCGGAAGGGACGACCGACCTGACCGCCACGGCCGGACGGGTGCACCGCACGGTCCACGCGACCGAGGTGGCGGCGCCCGCGGGCGTGGTCTACGGACTGATCGCCGACGCCACCCGGTGGCCGCTGTACTTCCCGCCCAACGTGCACGTCGACCGGCTCTCCTTCGACGGTGTCAACGAGCGGCTGCGGATGTGGGCCACCGCCGGAGGCCGGGTCAAGAACTGGACTTCGGCCCGGGTGCTGGACGCCTCCGCGCGGCGCATCGAGTTCCGCCAGCAGACGCCGGCCGCCCCACTGACGGCCATGACGGGCACGTGGACGGTCGAGCCGCTCGGCGCGCAGACCTCCCGGCTGACCCTGCTGCACGACTTCTCGGTCCAGGACGACCTGCCCGAACACGTGGCCTGGGTCGAGCGGGCCACCGACACCAACAGCCGCGCGGAACTGGCCGGACTGGCCGAGCTGGCCGGCCGGTGGGCCCGCCTGGACGAGCTCGTGCTGTCCTTCGAGGACACCGTGCGCATCGACGCCCCGCCCGCGCCGGTCTACGAGTTCCTGGAACGCGCCGAGCGCTGGCCCGACCGGCTGCCGCACGTCTCGCGCCTGGAGCTGTCCGAGGAGCCGGCCGGCGTCCAGGTCATGGCCATGGACACGCTGACGGCGGACGGCGCCGCCCACACCACCGAGTCGGTGCGGGTGTGCTTCCCCGAGAGCACGCGGATCGTCTACAAGCAGACCCGCACCCCCGCCCTCATGTCCGCGCACACCGGGGCCTGGACCCTGGCCGCCGGCCCTGACGGGTCCACCCTGGCCACCTCCCAGCACAGCGTCGTCCTGCGGGAGGAGGCCGTCGGCCGGGTCCTGGGCGAGGGCGCCGACCTCGCCCAGGCCCGCCGCTACGTCCGCGAGGCCCTCGGCCGCAACAGCACGGCGACCCTCCGCCACGCGAAGGAATACGCCGAGGCGGCCCTGCGGACCGGCGCCTGAGCCGGCCTGGGCGGGAACCCGGCCCGCGGACGCACGGGCCACGGTCCGCGGTCCGCGGGCGCGCGGGCGGTCAGCAGACCGTGGCGCCGTGGTCGCGTTCGAGGTCGAGCGGCAGCTCGCCGCGCGAGCTGATCTGGAGCTTGCGGTAGACGCGGGTCAGGTGCTGTTCGACGGTGCTCACCGTCAGGTACAGCTTCGCGGAGATCTCCCGGTTGGTCAGGCCCTGCGCGGCCAGGGTGGCCACCCGCTGCTCGGACACGCTCAGCTTGGCCCGCGCGTCCGGACCGGCCGTGGCGGGCGTGCTGTGCTCCGCGGTCAGCGGCGCGTCGGGCAGGATCTCCTTGCACAGGGCTCCGGCCCCGGTGTCCTTGGCCAGGTTCCACGCCGTACGGATCATGGCGCTGCCCTTGGCGGGCGCGCCGTCGGCCTGCAGCGCGCGGCCCAGGTCGGCCATCGCACGGGCGGCCTCCACCCGGTCCCCCGAGCGGTGCAGCTCGTCCACGGCCTGGCTCAGTGTCGGGATGCGCCGCTTGGACTCGCCGGCGAGGGCGCGCAGCCGCAGCGACACGCCCCGCACCCACGGGCGCCGCGCGTCGGGCAGCGCCAGCTGTGCCAGGACCAGCTGTTCGGCCTGCTGGGTCTCGCCGAGCCGCAGCAGTGCCTCGGCCGCGTCGGTGCGCCACGGCAGGAAGGCCGGCCGGTCGATCCGCCAGCTCTCCATCAGCCGCCCGGTCTCGGTGAAGTCGGCCAGCGCCGCGTGCGGCTGGTTGACCGCCAGGTGGTACAGGCCGCGGGCCCGCAGGTACGCCAGCCCGGGCAGGCTTGCCAGCAGCCGCTGCGGCACCTGCCGGTCCGCCAGGCGCGAGGCCTCGGTGTACTGGCCCATGGCCGTGCAGGCCCGGATCAGCACCGCGGTCGGCGCGCACAGCACGCTGCCGTTCTTCTCGGGGAGCGCCTCCAGCGCGGCCAGGGCATGGGTCCGGGCCCCCCGCAGGTTGCCCAGCCGCAGCAGCGCCTCGGCGTGCAGGGTGGCGAACAGCGCGGTCCAGCCCGGGGCCTGGGCCCGCTGGGCCTCCTCGTGCAGGCGGCGGCTCCACGGCACGGCCCACTCGGGGTGGTCGGAGCAGATCAGCGAGCGCACGGCCTGGGCGAGCAGGGTCAGCGTGGAGTCGGTCAGCCGCGCGGACTGCAGCAGCCGCTCGCTGACGCCCATGGGGCAGTCGAGCATGGTGTCGAGCAGCGACGCGCCGGGCACCGGCGTACCGGTCGGGGACCCGCCCGGCAGGGACCCGCCCGGCAGGGATCCGCCCGGCAGGGACTTGCCCGGCAGGGGCCCGGCGGCCAGGGGCGCGCCGGCCAGCGCCTCGGCCTCCGCCACCCGGCCCTGCATCAGGAGCAGTCCGGCCAGCGGCTGCATCTGCTCGGGCGCCGGCCCGCCCGGCGCCTGCGCCTCCAGAAGCACCGTCAGCTGCCGCTCCGCGGCGGCCGGGTCGAAGCGGGCGGTCAGCTGGGCCAGCCGCAGCCGCAGCCCGGCTGAAAGCGCCGCCCGATCCCGCGCCGGCTCCGCCTCGCATGCCCGCAGCGCCAGCTCCAGCAGCCGGGCGGCACCCCGCGCGTCGTCCTGGGCCAGCAGTTCCTCCGCCGCGTCCCGCAGCACCTCCGCGTCGAACGGCGCCCCGAGCGGGGCGGCGGGGGCACCCTCGCCGGCTGCGGCCAGCAGGTGGGCGGCGACGGCCGTGGCCGGAGCCGCGTCCTCCCGCAGCACCCGCGCGGCCCGTAGGTGCAGCTCGGCGCGCAGGTCGGCGCCCGCATCCTCCAGGACCGCGCCCGCCGCGGCCGGGTGGCGGAACCGGCCGGCCTCCAGCAGGCCCATCGCGTCCAGGGCGGCCAGCGCCCGGCGGGCCGTCGCGTCGGGCACCCGCGCCACGCGTGCAGCCCGATCGGCGCCCGTGTGCTCACCCAGCAGCGCCAGCGCCCGCGCCACACCGAGCGCGGCCGGACCCGTGCTGCGCAGGCAGGCGGACAGCGCCCGCGCGTACGGGCCGCCCGGCTCCAGCGCCAGCGGCTCCGGGCCGCCGGGCGACTCCTCGGCCAGCGCCCGCAGCAGCAGCGGGTTGCCGCCGCTCGCGCGGTACAGCTCGGCGGTGTCCGGGCCCGTACCGGCGCGGCCGACGACGGCGCCGGCCTCGGCCTGCGTCAGCAGGCGCAGCTGGATCCGGCGGAAATGCGGCTGGCGCATGAGCTCCGTGGTGAACACCGGGCTGAGGTGCTCGGCGTGCGCAGATCCCGTCAGCACCACCAGGACGGCCGCCGAACGCGCGTGCCGGGCCAGGTACTGGAGGTGGACCAGCGACTCGTCGTCCGCGTGGTGCACGTCGTCGACGCACACCACCACCGGGGCGTCCTCGCTCAGCGCGCGCAGCTGCGAACAGAAGGTCTGCGCGGCCTCCACCGGCGACGGGCCGCCGGAGCCTTCGGTCGGGCGGGGCACGGCGAACAGCCGCTCGCTGTGGACGAGCTGGCGCAGCACGCCCAGCGGCACGGCCCGCTCCTCCGGTGAGGCGACGGCGCAGAGCACCACGGCCCCCGCGGCGGCCGCCCGCTCGGCCAGCGCGTCGGCCAGCGCGCTCTTCCCGCATCCGGCCGCGCCCTCGATCCACAGGATCCGAGAGCGTCCCGCCACGCAGTCCGCCAGAGCGGCGTCCAGCGTCCCGATCACAGAATCCCGGCCCACCAGCGTCACTACCTGCCCCCGTCGTTGAAGGACTACCCCTCATCCGGGTACAGGGTGCCGGGGCCCCCTGCAGCGGGCCTCGAACGGTCATGGAGCAGCGCCTGAGGTGCGCCGGGGATCCGCTCGGGAGGGCGCACCGGCGCGGGGTCAGCCGGACGGCTCCGTGCGCAGCAGGCCGGCATCGCGCATCTCCTCCACCCAGATGTCGAGATCGGCCCGCGCATTGTCCGGTTCGGTGTGCCACATGTCGGCGAGCAGCCGGGCGGCGGCGCCCGCGTCACCGTCGTTGCGGCGGAGCGCGATCCACATGGCGGTCGCCACGGGGCCGCACCGGAAGAGGTCCGCGCCGCCCCCCGATTCCGCCCGCAGGTGCAGGCGGCCGTCCGCGTCGACCGAGGCAACGCGGACGCCGGGCGTCGGTCGGATTCGCACAGTTACCTCCGTGCCGGCCCCCGCAGTGGAACGCCCGCATCAGTGCCGGCCTCCGTGCCGGTCGAGGAGGTCTCAAGTTATTACCGAAGCCGGCGCAGATCCATGGCCCCGTCCGCACTCTGGGGTACCTCCGGGTGTACCCCCTGCCGCGGCGGGGCCCCGATCTTAGGGGGTTTGCCCCCCTCCCGGCCGACGCCGCACCGCGAGGGGAAACGCTCCTCGCGCGGGCGCCGCAACCCGCCCCCGGGCGTCCGCCCGGGACGTGCCGGGCCCGCCGCCCGGGTTCCGGAAGGGGGCGGGTGCCGCAACCCCGGGCGCAAGCCGCACCTGGCCCCGGCAGGGGCCCCGGGCGCGAGCCGGGCCCTCCGCCGGGTCCCGGCGCGTCCTCGATCCGGAGTCGAGGTGCTCGCGACGCCCTTTCGAGCCCCGGCCCCGATCGTGGCCTCAACCCCCAGTCCCCCAGACCCCACACGCAAGGCGGAGACCCCGCCGTGGCCGACCCGAGGAGCCCTCCATGGTGACCTTCGTCAACAAGCTGACCGTCCACGGCGACATCGACGAGTTCCTGACCGTCAAGTCCCGCCTCACCTCGTTCATGAACAGCCGCCCCGGCTACATCGGCCACGAGGTCCTGCGCCACCTCGGCGACGACCGCGTCTTCCTCGAACTCGCGGTGTGGCAGGACGCGGAGTCCCACCAGAAGGCCGTGCGCAGCGAGGAGTTCCAGGCCCTGATCAAGGACCTGGCCCCGCTGGCCACGCCGGAGCCGGGCCTGTACCGGACCGTGGAGGCGTCGCCCGGTGTCCGCTGACGCGCGGCCCCTGCCGTCCGCGGCCCAGGCCCCCCGGCCGGCCGGAAGCGGGCCGCTGACGGTGCTCTTCACCGGCCAGGCCGGTGCCCGCCCCGGGCTGGGAGGGGGAGCCGTACGGGGCCTTCGCCGCGTTCCGGCGCGCCCACGACGCCGTCCGGGAGGCCGTGGAGCCGTGGCTGCGGATCCCGCTGGCCGGCGTCGTCTTCGCCCCCGAGGACGGGGTCGACGCCGGCCTGATCAGGTACCCCGGGTTCGCCCAGCCCGCGCTCTTCGCATTCCAGGTCGCCGCCTACCGGCTGTGGCAGGCCTGGGAGCTCCCGGTCCGTACCGTGTCCGGGGTGGGCACGGGCGTCCTCGCCGCCGCCCACGCGGCCGGGATGCCGGCGCCCGCTCACCGGCCACCTCGTGCACCAGGCCCGCCGGCCCGTGCACCTCGCCGACGCCCTGCGCACCCTGGACGGAGCCGGATACGGCCGTCCCCGCCTGTGCGGCCCCGACGCCGAGGACACCCGCCCCGGCTGCGCGCTGCGGGCCGTGACGGCCGTACTGCACCGCGGCCGGCCCCGCGAGCCCGCCCGTACCCCGTCTCAAGGGCGCTTCGAGCGCCCCGCACCAGGCTGAGCACGCGCGCACGAGGACGGAGAACAGCCCCGCGCCCCGACGGCGGCAGAACCGCAAGCCCGGACGAAGGAGCTGATCCCCCCGCCATGACCACGACGCAGACGACGGACCGCACGCCGGGCCGGGAGAACACCGCGGGCGCCGCCGCGGAGACCGATGCACTGCGCCGGGCCGCACGGCTGGAAGCGCTCCTCGGAGACCCCTACGACCGGGCCAACCCGCACGGCCTGGGTGCCCTGTTCGCCTCCGACGAGCGGCGCGAACCGCCCGCCGCCACCGAGGAACTCCTCGCCGAGGCGGGCCTGGGCGCCGAGTTCGTGCCCACCGAGTTCGGCGGCCGGTTCGCCCGCGCCGACCTCCTGGTGAAGGTGCTCCGCCCCGTCTTCCGCCGCGACCTCGCCCTCGGCTTCGGCTCGGGCATCACCTCGCTGTTCGCCACCTCCGCGGTGTGGGCCGCCGGCACCGCCGAGCAGCGCCGCAGCACCGCCCACACCCTGCTCGACGGCGGCCGGGCCGCGATCGTCCACCACGAACTCGCCCACGCCAACGCCATCCTGCGCGACGAGTTCACCGCCCGGCCCCGCCCCGCCGGCGGCTTCGAGCTCAGCGGCCGCAAGGACGTCATCATCAACGCCGCCCGCGCCGACGCGTACGTCGTCTACGCCCGCACCGACCAGGCCCGCGGCCCGCTGAGCCACTCCGTGCTGCTGCTCGACCCGGACGCGCTGGGCCAGGGCCTGACCCGGCTCCCGCGGGTGAACACCGCCGGCATGCGCGGCTCCCTGTTCTCGGGGCTGCGCTTCGACGACTGCGCCGTCCCCGCCGACGCCCTGGTCGGACGCGTCGGCGAGGGCGTCACCCTGGCCCTGCGCACCTACCAGGTCAACCGGTGCGTCATCGCCGGCACGGCCGTCGCGGCCGTCGGCACGGTCCTGCACTCCGCCGTACGGGCCGCCACCACCGGCCGCAGCCGCCCCATCGCCCGGCGCCTGCACCAGCCGCTCGCCGGGGTCTTCGCGGACCTGCTGGCGTGCGACAGCATGGCCACCGTCGCCCTGCGCGCCCTCAGCCTGCTGCCCGACCGCACCCACGTCCTGGCCGCCGCCACCAAGTACGTCGTCCCCGACGTGCTGGGCGAAAGCCTGGAGGAACTCGCCGCGGTCCTCGGCTCCCGCGGCTACCGGCGCGGCACCCCCGAGTACGGGGCCCTGGACAAACTGGCCCGCGACCTGCCGGTGGCCGGGCTCGGCCACGCCGGCAGCGCCGCCTGCCAGGCCGTCATCGTCCCCCAGCTGCGGACCCTGGCCGAACGGGCCTGGTTCCGGGAGGAGGAGCCGCCGCCGGCGCTGTTCCGCTCCGGAGCGGCCCTGCCGCAGTTGGACTACCGGCTGCTCGCCATCGCCGACGGCGGCGACTTCCTGGCCGCCTCCCTCATCGGCTCCGCCGCCCGGCTGGACGGCGTACGCGGTGTCGGCGGCCAGCTGAGCGCCCTGGCGGACCTCGCCGAGGCCTTCGCCACCGAACTGCGGGCCCTGCGCGAGCAGTGCCGGACCATCCCGCCGGGCGCGGCCGCCCTGCGCGACCCCGAGTGGTGCGTGCTCAGCGACCGCTACGCGCTCGTGCTCGCGGCCGCCGCCGTGCTGGCCGTCTGGGAGGGGCAGGACGGCGGCGACCCGTTCCTGGCCGCCCCCGCCTGGGCGGTACTGGCCCTCACCCGGATCGGGGGCCGTCTGGGCATCCCCGTACCCGACCTGCCCGACAACTGCCTCGGCCAGGTCCTCGAAGAGCTGGTGCGCCGCTACCGCACCGACCGCAGCTACGACCTCGATGCCACCGAGCTGGCGCAGCAGGGAGAGCGATGAGGGACGACTCGCCCCGGCTCACCCCGCCCGTGCACGTCACGGGACCCGACGGCCCGTGGGCGGACGCGGTGCGCGACGGCATGGCCCGGCACGGCAACGCCTCGGTGTACACCACCTGGGGCGAATGGCTGACCTCGGCCGTGTCGGAGCCGTCCCTGCGCGACGTGCTGGGCCGTGACTGGACCCGCTACCGGCAGACCAGCGACCCCACCACCCGCTACCGGTTCGTCGCCTCGCGGCTCGCGGTCCGCTACACCGCGGCCACGGCCCTGGGCGTCAAGCCCGCCCAGCTCGACCTGTCGTACAAGCCGGGCGGCCGCCCGTACCTGCGCGGGTTCGACCAGATCGACCTCAGCCTGACGCACACCGACGACCTGATCGCGGTGGCGATCAGCCGCACCGGGCGGATCGGCGTCGACACCGAGCCGGCCGGCCGCCGGCTGGCCTTCCAGCTCCTGCAGGACAGCGTCTGCACCGAAGCCGAGCGGGCCGAGCTCGCCGAACTGCCCCCCGAGGAGCAGTCCGCGGGCATCCTGCGGCTGTGGACGCTGAAGGAGGCCTACACCAAGGCGCTGGGCCAGGGGCTGCGCATGAACTTCTCCGAGTTCGGCTTCGCCACCCTGAATTCCGGGGAAACCGGCCTGCTGGCCCCGGACGGAACACCCGCCGCACACGGCGAATGGGCTTTCGGCACGTATCAGGTTCTCGGCCGCTACCTGATCAGCATCGCCTCCCATGACGCCGGACTCGACCCGTCCCGCGACACGGACGTCGCCACCATGCTCGACGACGGATTCGTCTCCATGGTCGCCTCGCAACTGCACGCCACCGCAGAACTCGAGAACGGGCTGGATTCCGCTGGAGCCCGCCCCGGATTCAGGGGTGCCGTACCCCGGCGGTGAGCCGGTCCACACGGCGTACGAGTTCCTCCTGCTGCCGGGTGAGCACCTCTATCCGCTCCCGCAGCCGGACCACCTCCGCGCCCAGATCGAGCAGCGCCGCACCGGAGGCCGGCCCGGGCTCCGCGCCCTCCGCCGACCGCGGACCCCGGCCCCGGGCGACCTCTGCCAGCAGCCCGCGAAGCGCCGGGCCCGGCCCCACGCCCAGCTCCCGGCGCAGCCGGTGGCGGGCCCGGTCGTACACGCCCAGCGCCTCCTGCCGCCGCCCGTCCCGGTACAGGGCGGCCATCAGCAGCTCGTAGAAGCGCTCCCGCACCGGATGGCTCTCGGCCAGCCGTTCCAGCTCGGCCACCGCCCCCGGTACGGGCGCCCCGCGCAGCCCGCTCTCGTGGAGCGCCTCCAGGGTCGTCAGCCGCAGCTCTTCCAGCCAGTCGGCCTCCACGGCGCAGATCGGCCCGCCGACGGCGTCCTGCAGCGCAGGTCCCCGCCACAGCTGGAGGGCCTCGCGCAGCAGGCCGGCCGCCCGCACCGGGTCGTCGGCGGCCGCGGCCCGGCCCCGCGCGGACAGGTCATGGAAGCGGCGCGTGTCGAAGCTGCCCCCGTCCGGGTGCAGCAGGTAGCCCTCGGGGCGGGTGCTGATCCACTCCCGGCCGCCGCCGTCGCCCAGCAGCCTGCGCAGCCGCGCCACATGGGCCTGGAGCGCGTTGGCCGCGCTCACCGGCGGCAGGTCGCCCCACAGCTCGTCGATGAGCCGGTCCGCGGAGAGCACCTCTCCGGCACGCGCCACGAGGGCCGCGAGCAGGGTGCGCTGCTTGCGGCCCGGCGGAACGATCCGCGCGCCGGTGCGCAGGTCGAGGACTTCCACCGGGCCGAGGACGCGGAAGTCCATCGCGGCACCGCTGCCGGAATCGTTCACGGCCGGAATCCCCCCGCTCTTCGCCCGTACGGAAAGACGCCCGTTGCGCCCGGTAATTGTCCCGGAAGTCCTCTCCCTGAGTGGAAGGTAGCAGCTTGAATGTGTCCGTCAATCGCACCCGTCGGAGGGCCGCTTGACGGCTGGTCAAGAATCCGGGGACATCGCACCGTGCCCCGATACCGTTCCGGAACCGAAGTCCGAAATTCGATGGGAACTCGACGAGAGGGACGGGGGAGAACGTGAAGATTCAGGTTCTGGGTCCGTTGAGTGCCGAGGTCAACGGGGGCTCGATCGTGCCCACGGCGGGCAAGCCCCGCCAGATCCTGGCGCTGCTGGCGCTGTATCCGGGGCGGGTGCTGCCGGTGCAGACGCTGATGGAGGAGATATGGGGCACCGAGCTGCCCCAGAGCGCGTCGACGACGCTGCAGACGTACATCCTGCAGCTGCGCCGCAGGCTCGGCACGGCGATGGGCCCCGGCGCGCCCGGCGGCGCGAAGGACGTCCTGGCCACCCGGCACGGCGGCTACCTGCTCCAGGTCGAGCCGGAGTGCGTGGACGCGCACGCCTACGAGGCCCTGGTCGCCCGCGGCCAGGCGGCCTTCGAACAGGGCAACGACGAGGCGTCGGCCGCCGCCCTGCGCCAGGCGCTGGACATGTGGGACGGGCCCGCCCTGGTGGACGTACGCGTCGGGCCGGTCCTGTCCATCGAGGTGATGCGGTTGGAGGAGAGCCGTCTGGTGGCCGTGGAGCGGCGCATCGACGCCGAACTCCGGCTCGGCCGCCACAGCGAGCTGATCGCCGAGCTGACGGAGCTGATCGCCCGCCATCCGCAGCACGAGGGCCTGCACTCGCAGGCGATGGTGGCCCTCTACCGCTCCGGCCGGCAGGCCACCGCCCTCGACGTCTACCGCAGGCTGCGCACCTGGCTGATCGACGAGCTGGGCGTGGAGCCCTCGCCGCAGCTCCAGCGGCTGCACCACGCGATGCTGTCGGTCGACCCGGCCCTCGACGCGGCCGCCTCCCCGCGCCGCACCTCCACGTTCGACCTGTACGCGGCCTGACGGCGCCGCCCGGCCGAAGCCCGCGCCCCCGGCCCCGGCCCCGGCACCGGTCCCCGGTTCCGGGGCGCCCGGGGCCCGGGCCCGGGCCGGGGGCGCGCCGCGAGCGGTCCTCCGGCGTGCCTCGAGGCGGGGCGGACAGCCTCTGCACAGCGACGAGAGGGGATGGGCGATGCCGGTTGAGCGGGTGCACCGCACCTCGTACGCGGTGGACGTGGCCGCACCCAGCGGGGTGGTCTACTCGCTGATTGCGGACACCACCCAGTGGCCGCTGTTCGTCCCCGCGACCATCCACGTGGAGCGGCTCGACTTCGACGGCCGCCAGGACCGGTTCCACATGTGGGTGACCGCCAACGGCTCCGTGAGGTCGTGGCTGTCGCGCCGCACCCTGGACGCCGACCGGCTGCGCATCGACTTCCGCCAGGAGGTGCCGGCCGCCCCGGCCACCTCCATGGGCGGCACCTGGACCGTCGAGCCCCGAGGAGCGGCCGCCTGCCGGCTCAGCCTGCAGCACGACTTCACCGTGGCCGGCAACCGCGCCGCGGACGCCGCCTGGCTGGCCCGGGCCACCGACACCAACAGCCGTGCGGAGCTCGCGCAGCTCAAGGCCACCGCGGAGCGCTGGAGCCGGCTGGACGGCCTGCTGCTGTCCTTCGAGGACGCGGTGCGCGTCGACGGTCCCGCCGAGCTGGTCTACGGGTTCCTCCACGACGCGGCGGCCTGGCCCGAACACCTCGCGCACGTCTCCCGCCTCGATGTCACCGAGGCCGAACCGGGAGTGCAGAGCGTGTCCGCGGACACCGTCGCCCCCGACGGCACGACGTACGCCACCGAGGCGGTGCGGGTGTGCTTCCCGCACGCGAGCCGGATCGTCTTCAAGCACACCTCCCTGCCGGCGCTGCTGAGCGCCCACGCGGGGGAGTGGTCGGTGGTCCCCGACACCACGGGCGTCACCGTGGTCGCGCAGCACCGGGTGCTGCTGCACGAGGAGACCGTGGCGCAGGTCCTGGGACCCGGCGCCGACCTCGCGCACGCCCGTGCGTACGTCCGCGACACGCTGGGCGCCACCAGCCGTGCCACCCTCGAAGCCGCCCGGCGCCGCGCCGAGTCGGCCGTGCGCAGGATCTGAGCCTGCCCTGCTCTCCCGCCCGGCCCGAGGGCCGGGCGGGAGAGCACCGTCACGGCCGCTGCCGGGAGCGGCACGACAGCGCCAGCAGCAGGCCCGCCGCCGAGAAGCCGACGCCCGCCGTGAAGCCCGCGGACATCGCGTCCGGGAACCGCGCGTACCCCGACGACGCCGTCACCAGCAGGGCGATGCACAGCGAACCGCCCACGGCCTGGAGGGCGTTGAGGACGCTGCCGGCCGCCCCGAGTTCCCCGGGCCGCAGCCCCGAAGTGGCCAGCACGGTCGCCGGGACGGCGCAGAACGCCATGCCCGCGCCCAGCAGCACCAGCGAGGGCAGCACGGCGGTGGCGTACGCGTCGCCCGGCCGCAGGAACGACAGCCACAGGTTCTCCAGCGCCAGCGCCGCCGCGCCCAGCGCCATGACCCGCTTCGCGCCGATCGCCCGCTCCACCCGCACCGCCAGCCCGGCGGCCCCGGCCATGGCCACCGGGATCGGCAGCAGCCCGAAGGCGGCGGCCAGCGGCGACCAGCCGCGGTCCGCCTGGAAGAACTGGCTGAGGAAGAAGTACGCGCCGACCAGCGCGCCGGGCAGCACCAGCATGCTCGCGAAGGCCGGAGCCCGGTCCCGGTCCCGGAACAGCCCGAGCGGCACGATCGGCTGGGCCGTACGCCGCTGCACCCCGACGAACACGGCCACCAGGACCGCCCCGGCCACCAGCGGGCCGGCCACCAGCGGGTCCGCCCACGGCCGTTCCGCGGCCTGCGACAGGCCGTACACCAGCGCGGCGGCGCCCAACGCGGACACCACGGAGCCGGCCAGGTCGAAGCGGCCCGGCCGGCGCGGGCATTCCGCCAGCACCCGGGGCGCCAGCAGCGCGATCGCCAGCCCCATCGGCACGTTGAGCAGCAGCACCCAGCGCCAAGAGCCGGCCGCGGTCAGCGCCCCGGCCAGCAGCAGCCCGCCGGCCGTCGATGCGGCGCCGACGGCGGTGCACACCGCGATCGCCCGCTTGCGGGCCGGACCCTCGGCGAAGGTGGCGAGCATCAGGACGAAGCCGTTGGCCGCCGCGAAGGCCGCTCCCGCCCCCTCCACGGCCCGGACGGCGATCAGCAGCCCGCCGCCCGGCGCGAGGCTGCGCAGCGCCGCGGCCGCCGTGAACACCGCCACGCCGGCCACGAACACCCTGCGCCGGCCCAGGATGTCGCCGGCGCGGCCGCCGAGCAGCAGCAGTCCGCCGAAGGCCAGCAGGTAGGCGCCGATGACCCAGGAGGCCGCCACGGCCGACAGGCCCAGGTCGGCCCGGATCCCGGGCAGGGCGATGTTCATGAGGGGGTCGTCGAGCTGGATCATCGCGTTGCAGCCTGCGATGACGGCGAGAGCCGGCCCGGGCCGGACCCTGGCCGGTGCGGCCGCGCCGGAGGACGCGGACGGCGGTGCCGGCGCGGACGGCGGTGCCGCAGCCGGCACCGCCGCGGGACGCTCTGATACGGGCGCGGACATGGCCTGCCTCCCAGGGGACGTCGTGGACAAGGATGACGTGCCACGCTCGCAGCAGGGGCTGGAGAGCCGCTCAACCGGCACCGGCGGCCCCGGCGGCACCGGCCCCGGCCACCGCCGCCCGTACCGTCCGGGCCGGCGGCGGGCTCGACGTCTCCTCGTGTCCCGCTCGAGCTGCGGCCCGCCCCTAATTTCTAGGGGTGGCCAGGCCCGTCCCGGTTGCGCACGATCACTGAGGAAACCATCCGACACCTTCAGGAAGGGGGCGCAGCCATGGCCGGACAGGAGGCCGGGGAGCACACCGCGCCGGCGGCGGAGTCCGCGGCGGGCGCGGCGGCCGCGGAGGCGGCCGTAGCGGCCGAGGAACTGCTCGTCGAGGACGTGTCGATCGACGGCATGTGCGGCGTCTACTAGACCGGAGCCGACGATGTTCAACCCCGAGCGCCCCTATCGGTGCGCCCCCACCGTGGCGCTGCGCCCCGAGCCCTTCGGGGCGCTCGCGTACGACTTCGCCACCCGGCGGCTGAGCTTCCTCAAGACCCCCGCCCTGGCCGAGGCCGTCCGCATCCTGGGGGACCACCCCGACGTCCACACCGCGCTCGCCGGCGCGGCGGTCCCGTCCGCGGAACACCCGGCGTACCTGCGGGCGCTGGCGGGCCTCGCGGGCACGGGCCTGATCGAACCCCGGCCCGTCCCGGAAGAGGAGGCAGCGTGAGGCTGGTCGAACACTTTGAGAGCGGGCTGGACGCCCCCATCTGCCTGACGTGGGAGCTCACCTACGCCTGCAACCTGTCGTGCGTCCACTGCCTGTCGTCGTCGGGCCGGCGCGACCCCCGGGAGCTGACCACCGAGGAGTGCAAGGCCGTCATCGACGAGCTGGAGCGCATGCAGGTGTTCTACGTCAACATCGGCGGCGGCGAGCCCACCGTCCGGCCCGACTTCTGGGAACTGCTCGACTACGCCACCGCCCACCGGGTGGGCGTGAAGTTCTCCACGAACGGGATCCGGCTGACCCCCGAGCGGGCCCGGACGCTGGCCGCCAGCGACTACGTGGACGTGCAGATATCGCTCGACGGCGCCACCGCCGAGGTCAACGACGCCGTCCGCGGAACCGGCTCGTACGACACGGCCCTCACCGCGATGCGCAACCTCGCCGACGCAGGCATGCGCGACTTCAAGCTCAGCGTGGTCGTCACCCGGCAGAACGCCGGCCAGCTCGACGACTTCAAGGCGATCGCCGACGCCCACGGCGCCCAACTGCGGCTCACCCGGCTGCGCCCCGCCGGGCGGGGCGCGGACGTGTGGGACGAACTGCACCCCACCGCCGCCCAGCAGCGCGAGCTGTACCGGTGGCTGCTCGAACACAGCCACTCCGTGCTGACCGGCGACTCCTTCTTCCACCTCAACGCGCTGGGGACGGCCTCCCTGCCCGGCCTCAACCTGTGCGGCGCCGGCCGCGTCGTGTGCCTGATCGACCCGGTCGGCGACGTGTACGCCTGCCCGTTCGCCATCCACGACGAGTTCCTCGCCGGAAACGTCCGCGACACCGGCGGGTTCGCCCGCGTCTGGCGCGAGTCGGAACTGTTCGCCGCCCTCCGCGCCCCGCAGACCGGCGGCGGCTGCGCATCGTGCTCCGCGTACGACGTGTGCCGCGGCGGCTGCATGGCCGCCAAGTTCTTCACCGGCCTGCCGCTGGACGGGCCGGACCCCGAGTGCGTCAAGGGCAACGCCGAACCCGCGCTGGCCGCGGTCGGCCCCGGCAGCGCGCCCCGCCCCAGCGGCGACCACTCCCACCGGACCGCTCCGGCGGCCCGCCGGGCCCGGTCCCGCCCCGTTCCCGTCACCATCGGCCGCCGCCCGCCCGAGCCGGCCAGCGCGTTTTCCGCCCGTCCGTGCGAGACCAGCCCGCTGGCCGGATTCAGCCCCGAACCCCGGACGGCCGCGGCGTCATGAACCTCACCGCACCCGTGACCCTGCGCGGACGCACCGCCCCCAGCCGTGTGATGTTCGGCCCCCACGCCACCAACCTGGCCGACCACCGGGCCATCTCCCCCCGGCACGCCGCCTACTACCGGGCGCGCGCCGAGGGCGGCGCCGGCGTCGTGGTCACCGAGACCGCGAGCGTGCACCCGTCGGACTGGCCGTACGAACGGGCCCCGCTGGCCGCCGACTGCGGCCCCGGCTGGGACGCCGTCGCCCGCGCCTGCGCCCCGTACGGCACCCTCGTCCTCGCCTCCCTGGGCCACAGCGGGTCGCAGGGCTCCTCCGCACACAGCCAGAGCGCCCTGTGGGCGCCCTCGCGAGTGGCGGACGTCGCCAGCCGGGAACTGCCCATGGAGATGGAGCAGACCGAGATCGACGAGCTGGTCGCCGGGTTCGCCGCCGCCGCCGCCCTCGCCGTCCGCTCCGGCCTCCACGGCGTGGAGATCGAGGCGGGCCAGCACAGCCTGCTGCGCCAGTTCGCCTCCGGCCTGACCAACCAGCGGGCCGACGCCTACGGCACCGACCGGCTGCGGCTGCTGCGCGAGGTGCTGGCCGCCGTCCGCACCGGGCTCGGCCCGGACGGGGTGCTCGGCCTGCGGCTGTCCTGCGACGAACTGGCCCCCTGGGCGGGCATCACCCCCGAGCAGGCCGCGGCGCACGTACGCGAACTGGCGCCCCTGGCCGACTACCTCGTCGTGGTGCGCGGCTCCGCCATGGGCACCTCCGCGACCCGCCCCGACTTCCACACGCCGCCCGGCTTCAACACCGAGCTGTGCCGCACCGTGCGCACGGCCGTCGCGGGCGGGCTGCCCGTCGTGCTCCAGGGCTCGGTCACCGATCCCGGCCAGGCCGGGCGGGCGCTCGCCGACGGCGTGTGCGACCTGGTCGAGATGACCCGGGCGCAGATCGCCGAACCCTCCCTGGTCGCCCTGGTGCGCGCCGGAACACCCGAGCGGGCCCGGCCCTGCGTGCTGTGCAACCAGAAGTGCCAGGTGCGCGACAACCGCAACCCCGTCGTGTCCTGCGCGGTCGAACCCCGCAGCGGGTACGAGACCCGCGACCCCGACCCCGGCCCGCAGGGCGCCCACCCCGGCACCGGCACCCTCGACGTGCTCGTGGTCGGCGCCGGCCCGGCCGGCCTGGAGGCCGCCCGGGTGTTGGCCGGCCGCGGCCACCGGGTCGAGCTCGCCGAGCGCGCCGAACGGACCGGCGGCATGCTCCGCGCGGCGGGCGACCGCTGGCACCCGTTCGCCGACTGGCTGGAGGCCGAGGCCCGCCGCCTCGGGGTGGTCGTCCGCACCGGCCGCGAGGCGGCCCAGGACGACCTGGTCGGCCGCCGCGTGCTGCTGGCCACCGGCTCCCTGCCGGCCCCCCGCCCCTACGCCGACGAGGGCGGCGAGGTCGTCGAGGCCGCCGACCTGCTGGCCGGCCGGGCCGAGCTGCCGCCCGGGCCCGTGGTGGTGCACGACCCGCTCGGCGACGCCACCGGGACGGCGGTCGCCGAACGGCTGGCGGCCGAGGGCCGCGAGGTCGCCATCGTCACCCAGGACCAGGTCGTCGGCACGCAGCTGGCGCTGACCGGCGACCTCGCCGACGCCAACGCCCGCCTCCAGCGGGCGGGGGTGCGCCTGGTCAAGCGGGCCGTTCTGCGCGCCGTGTCCGGCGACGGCGTACTCGTGGAGGACGTCCTCACCGGCGTCCAGCACAAGATCGCCTGCGCGGCCGTGGTGCACTGCGGCCACCGGCTGCCCGACCAGACCCTGACCGGGCCGTTCGCCGCCGGCGACTGCGTCGCCCCGCGCACCGTGTACGAAGCCCTCCTGGAGGGCCGGCGCGCCGCCCTGGCCCTGGAGGAGCGCAGCGAAGGAGCCGTGACCCGGTGACCGGCTACCGCCACCTCTTCTCCCCGCTGCGGCTGGGACCCCTCACGGTCGCCAACCGGATCGTGTTCTCGGCACACCTGACCAACTACGCCCAGGACGGCCTGCCCAGCGAGCAGCACGCGGCCTACTACGCGGCCCGCGCCGCCGGCGGCGCAGGCCTGATCATCACCGAGGAGCACTCCACCCACCCCACGGACTGGCCGTACGAGAAGCTCATCCACGGCTACCTGCCCGCAGCCGTGGCCGGCTACCGCCGGATCACCGAGGCCGTGCACGCGCACGGCACCCCGATCCTCGCGCAGCTCAACCACAACGGCGGCCAGGCCTCCTCGATGTACTCCCGGCTCCCGGTATGGGCTCCCTCCCCGGTGCCCGACCCGCTGTTCCGGGAGGTCCCCAAGGCCGTCACCCGCGCCGAGATCGCCGAGATCGTCGCCGGCTACGGCACGGTCGCCGGCCACTGCGCCGACGGCGGCTTCGACGGCGTCGAACTCCAGTGCTCGCACTCCTCGATCGTGCGCGGCTTCCTCTCGCCGGCGACCAACCACCGCACGGACGCCTACGGGGGTTCCCTGGAGAACCGCACCCGCATCCTGCTCCAGATCATCGACGCCGTACGGGAGGCCATCGGACCCGGCCGGGCGCTGGGCGTACGGCTGTGCGGCGACGAGCTCATCGAGGGCGGCACCACCATCGGGGAAGCCGTCGAGATCGCCCGCGCGGTGGAGGCCACCGGCAAGGTCGACTACATCAACACCTCCATCGGCGTGGCCACCTCGACCCTCTACATGATCGAGGCGTCCATGGCCGTGCCCCCGGGCTACGCCCTGTTCATCTCCAACGCCATCCGGCGCGCCGTCCGCCTCCCGGTCGTCGGCGTCGGACGCATCAAGGACCCGCTCCAGGCCGAACGCGCCCTGGCGGAGGGCCACTGCGACCTGGTCGGCGTGGTCCGCGGCCAGATCGCCGACCCCGACTTCGCCGCCAAGGCCCGCACCGGCCGGACCCCGGCCATCCGCACCTGCCTGTCCTGCAACCAGGAGTGCGTCGGGCGGATGGGCCTCAACCGGTGGCTCGGCTGCATCGAGAACCCGCGCGCCGGAAGGGAGGCCGTACCGCTGCCGCTGCCCGTGCCCGGCAGCCGCCCCCGACGGGTGCTGGTCGTCGGCGGCGGACCCGCCGGACTCCAGGCCGCGGCCACCGCCGCGGGCCGCGGCCACCAGGTCACCCTCCTCGAACGGTCCCCGGCCACCGGCGGCCAGGTCGCCACGGCCGCCACCGCCCCCGGCCGCGCCGAGTTCCTCGACGTCGTACGCAACCTGCTCGCCGAATGCCACCGCGCCGGCGTCGACATCCGCACCGGCACCGAGGCCACCCCCGAGACCGTACGGGCGGCCCGCCCCGACACGGTGGTGCTGGCCACCGGCGCCCGGCCCGGGCGCCCGTACTGGGCCGGCGGCCTCGACCGGGTGGTCGACGTACGCGACGTCCTCGAAGGCCGGGCCGCGCCCGCGGCGGGCGACCGGGTGCTCGTCGTCGACGAACTGGGCTTCCACCAGGCCACCTCCGTGGCCGAACTGCTCGCCGACCGGGGCTGCTCGGTGCGCATCAGCACCCCGGGCATGGTGGTCGGCCAGGACCTCGGCATCACCCTCGATCTGGAGACCTACACGGTCCGCGCCCACGCCAAGGGCATCGAACACGCCACCGACCAGGTCGTCATGGGGGCACACCCGCAGGACGCGGGAGGGGTACGCGTGGAACTGCTCACCCACACCACCGGCGCCATGGCGCAGGAGGAGTACGACTGGGTCGTCTGCGCCGTCCAGCAGGAGCCGCAGGACGCGCTCTGGCACGCCCTCAAGGACGCCCCGTTCACCGTGCACCGGGCCGGCGACTGCCTCACGCCGCGCCGCGCCCACGCCGCGGTCGTCGAGGGACACCAGGCGGGGGTGGCGGCATGACCGGCCTCCCCGCCCCCGACCCCGTCTCCGCCCGCCGCCCCGCGCCGGGAACGGCGGCCGATGTCCCCGGGCTGCCCGACCGGCTCGCCCTGGTCGTCGTACGGGCCGGGGTCCTGCCCGCAGGTGCCGACGAGGCGGTCGCCGAGGCCGGCGGCGCCGCCCTGCTCGCCGGCACCGGCACCGCGGACGCCGCCCGGCAGCTCACCGCCGCCCGCCGCGTGTGGACCGCCACCGCCGGCACCGCGCCCGGCGCCCTCGCGGCCGCGCTGGCCCCGCTGCTGGCCCCCGTCCACACCCTCGTGCTGCCCGCGTCCCCGGACGGCCGCGACCTCGCGCCCCGGCTCGCCGCCGCGATGGGCCGCCCGCTGCTCGCCGGAGCCGTCGAGGTGCTGCCGCACGGGGCCGACGTACTGCGCTGGGGCGGCCAGGCGCTGGTCGAACTCGGCGTCGAAGGCCCGTTCCTGGCCACCCTCGAACCCGGGCTGCGGGGCGTCGAACCGCTCCCCGGGAACCCGCCCGAACCCGTCGCCGTCACACTGCCCGCACCACCGCCCACGGCCGACGCGCGGACCCTCGCCGTACGGGAAGCCGACGCCGACGCCACCTCGCTGGCCCGGGCCCGGCGCATCCTCGGCGCCGGCGGCGGCCTCGGCGGCCCCGAGGAGGTCGCCCTGCTCGGCCGGGTCGCCGACGCCCTGGACGCCGCCGTCGGGGCCACCCGCGTGGTCACCGACGCCGGCTGGCTCGGCCACGACCGCCAGATCGGCACCACCGGCGTCCTCGTCGACCCCGACCTGTACATCGCCTTCGGCGTGTCCGGCGCCCCGCACCACACCGGCGGCCTCGGCACACCGCGCCACGTGATCAGCGTCAACACCGACCCGCACTGCCCCATGACGGCCATGGCCGACCTCGGCGTCGTGGCCGACGCCGCCGCCGTCCTGACCGAACTCGCCCAGCGGCTGGAGACACCCGATGCCGACCACGCCTGACGCCTCCTTCGACATCGTGGTCGTCGGGGCCGGACCCGCGGGCAGCGCCGCCGCCCTGGAGGCCGCCCGGGCCGGCAAGCGGGTGGCCCTGCTAGAGCGCGGCCCGTACCCGGGGGCCAAGAACGTCTACGGCGGGGTCGTCTACGGGCGGATCCTCGACGAGCTCGTACCGCGCTGGTGGGAGCAGATGCCCGTACAGCGCTGGGTGACCCGCCGGTCCACCATGGTGCTCACCGAAACCCAGGCCCTCACCGTCGACTTCCGCACCGAGGACTGGGGCCGGCCCCCCTACAACGGCGCCACCGCCCACCGCGCCGACCTCGACGGCTGGCTCGCCGGCCTCGCCCAGGAAGCGGGCGCCGTACTGGTCCCCGCCACCACCGCCACCGGTCTGCTGCGCGGCCCCGGCGGAGCCGTCACGGGGGTGCGCACCGACCGGCCGGGCGGCGACCTCCGCGCCGGCGTCGTCATCGCCTGCGACGGCGTCAACTCCTTCCTCGCCAAGGAGGCCGGCCTGTTCGACCGCGTGCCCGGCAGCCAGGCCCAGCACACCTCGCTCGGGGTCAAAGAGGTCCTCGCCCTGCCGAGGCAGGCCATCGAGGAGCGATTCGGCCTCACCGGCCGGCACGGCCAGGACATCGAAATACTCGGCTGCACCGGCGACATCCCGGGCGGCGGGTTCCTCTACACGGGCCTGGACACCGTCAGCGTCGGCGTCGTGCTCTCCCTGACGGGCCTGGCCGCCTCCGGCACCCGGCCCGAGGAGGTCCTCGACCGGCTCAAGGCCCACCCGGCGGTCGCGCCCCTGCTGCGCGGCGCCGAGGTCAAGGAGTACTCCGCCCACCTCATCCCGGAGGGCGGCCACGACACCATGCCCGAACTCGCCGCCGACGGACTCCTCGTCGCCGGGGACGCCGCCGCCATGTGCCTGGCCGCCGGCGTCTGGCTCGAAGGGGTCAACTACGCCCTCGGCGCCGGCATGTACGCCGGCCGCGCCGCCGCGGCCGCGGTCACCGCCGGGGACACCTCCCGGACCGGACTGGCCGGCTACCGGCGCTCCCTGGAGGACTCCTTCGTCCTGGCCGACCTGCGCAAGCTGCGCCGCGTCCCCGAACTGGTCTTCTCCGAGCGGGTCCAGCGGACCTACCCGGGCCTGCTGTGCGACCTCGCCCAGGACTTCTTCACCGTCGACAACCCGCGCCCCAAGCCGGGCCTGCGGCGCACGGTGACCTCCCGGGCCCGCGCCCGCGGCCTGAAACTGCGCCACCTGCTCTCCGACGCCCTCACCGGATGGAGGTCCTTCGCATGACCCCGCCCAGTCCTCCCGGTCCTCCCGGATCCGGGGGCCCCGCGGGCCCCGCCGGCCCGATCTCCTTCGAGGACCGGATGTCCGGCGTGGACTTCCGGGTCTCCGGCCGGGCGCACATCAGCGTCGACAGCGACGTCTGCCGCGGCTGCGCCGCGCAGGTCTGCGTCCACTCCTGCCCCGCCCGGCTGTTCGTGCCCACGAGCGACGGCGGCATCCTGTTCAACTACGAGCAGTGCTTCGAGTGCGGCACCTGCTACCAGGTGTGCGACACCGAGGGCGCCATCAGCTGGTCCTACCCCGAGGGCGGCCACGGCGTCGCCTTCCGGCGGGGGTGAGCCGCGTGCTGATCGTCGCCGCCCTGCGCTGGAGCGACCCGCGGGCCACCGTCCACCCGCTCACCGGCACCGTACGCACCGACCCGTACGCAGGCGGGGCGAGCCCCGCCGACCGCAGCGCGCTGGAACACGCCCTGCGGCTGGCCGAGGCACTCTCCGCCCGCTGCCTGGCCGTCACGGCCGGCCCGCCCGAGGCCGAGGAGGTCCTGCGCGAGGCCCTGGCCTGCGGCGCGGACGAGGCACTGCGCATCGAGGCACCCGATGCCGCCCACACCGCCGACACCGCCGGCACGGCCACCGCCCACCTGCTGCACGCCGGGCTGCGCGCCCACGGCGTCCGGCCGGACCTGGTCGTCTGCGGCGACCGCTCCGCCGACCGGGCCACCGGGGCGACCCCCGCCCTGCTGGCCGGGCTGCTGGGCGCCGCCCAGGCCCTGGGACTGACCGAACTGACGGCACTGACGGCACTGACGGCACTGACGGAACCGGCCGAACCGGCCGCCGCGGGCACCGGCACGGTCGGCGAAGCCGCCGGGACGGCCGGGGCGAGGCTGCGCGCGGTGCGCCGGCTCGACGGCGGCCGCACCGAGGTCCTCGCCGTGCCCCTGCCGGCCGTGTGCTCCGTCGAGCCGGGGACGGCGGGCCTGCGCCGGGCCTCCCTGCCCGGCACCCTGTCCGCCCGCACCGCCGCCATCCCCGTGGTGGCGGCCGCCCCCGGAGCGGCCCCCCCGGTCCGCACCGGGCCGGTACGGGCCTACCGGCCCCGCCCCCGGGTCCTGCCGGCCCCCGCGGGCGACGATCCCCGCACCCGGCTGCTGGCCCTGACCGGCGCACACACCCCTCCCCGCACCCCGCCACGGGTGCTCACCCCCGCCTCCGCGGCCGAGGCCGCCGACCTGCTCCTGGAGCACCTGCGCGGGCTGTCGGGAGCCGCGCAGAGCGACGCGGCGAGCACGGCGGCCGGCCCCCCTTCCGCCGCCACGGCCGCCACGGCCGCCACGGCCGCGGGACACGGCGCATGACCCTGCACCTCACCCGCGACCCGGGCCTGCGCCGGCTGTCCGGCGGGCGGCTCCTGGTCGGCGGCACCCCGCTGCGCGTGCTGCGACTGAGCGACGCCGGCGCCCGACTGGTCGACGGCTGGTTCCGCGGTGCCCCGGTGGAGGGCACGCCGGCCCCCCGGCAGCTGGCGGGCCGCCTCGTCCGCGGCGGCCTGGCCCACCCCCGGCACACCCGCGCCTCGCTCACCCCCGCCGACGTCACCGCCGTCGTACCCGTACGCGACCACCCGGCGGCCGCCGCCCTGCCCGGGCTGCTCCCCGACTGCGCGGCCGCCCTCCTCGTCGACGACGGCTCCGCCGTGCCGCTGCCCGGCGCCGCCGCACGCCACCCCGTCCCGCGCGGCCCCGCCGCGGCCCGCAACACCGGCTGGCGGCAGGCCCGCACCCCGCTCGTCGCCTTCCTGGACGCCGACGTCGTACCCGAACCCGGCTGGCTCGACGCCCTGCTCCCCCACTTCGAGGACCCGGACGTGGCCGCCGTCGCGCCCCGGGTGTGCAGCCGCCCCGGCGACAGCGCGCTCGACCGCTACGAACGCCACCGCTCGCCGCTCGACCTGGGCCCGCGGCCCGCCGCAGTCCGGCCCGGCAGCCGCGTGGCCTACGTACCCACGGCCGCGCTCGTCGTCCGCCGCGACGCCCTCGAACGGCTCGACGGATTCGACGAGTCGCTGCGCTACGGCGAGGACGTCGACCTGGTGTGGCGGCTGGCCGCGACCGGCGCCGGGGTGCGCTACGAGCCGGCCGCCCGGGTACTGCACACCCCGCGCGCCACTTGGCGGGCCTGGGCACGCCAGAGGTTCGCGTACGGCACCTCGGCCGCCCCGCTCGCCCTGCGGCACGGCGCGGCCGTCGCCCCCGTGCGGGCCTCCGCCTGGAGCCTGGCCGCCTGGACCGCGCTGGCGGCCGGCCGCCCGGCGACCGCGGCCGCCGCGGCACTGGCCACCGCCGCGCTGCTGCCCGGCCGGCTCTCCCGGGCCGGCGTACCGGCCGCCGAGAGCCTCCGGCTCGCCGCACTCGGCCACTGGGCCGCCGGCCGGCAGCTGGCCGACGCCGCCACCCGGACCTGGTGGCCCGCCGTCGCGCCTGCCCTGGCCGCCACCCCCCGCGGCCGGCTCCTGCTGGGCGCCGCCCTGGCCCGGCACGCCGTCGACTGGGCGCGGGAGCGCCCCGACTGCGGCCTGCCGCACTGGCTGGCCGCACGGGTCGCGGACGACCTCGCCTACGGCGCGGGCGTCTGGTGGGGCGCCCTGCGCCACCGCACCACCGCCCCCCTGCGCCCCGCCGCCGCGCGCACCACCCCCCGCCCCGCCCCGCCCCCCAGCCCGCCCGCGCCGCCGAAATCCCGGCCCGCACTGCCGCACACGAAGGCCCCAACGCCGCACGCCGAGGCCGCCGCCCCGCACACCGGCGCCACGGTCCCGTACGCGAAGGCCGCACTGCCGCCGCACGCCGAGGCTGCAGTCCCGCAGGCCGGGGCCGCACAGCCGTACACGAAGGCCGCGCCGCCGCACGCCGGGGCCGTGGTCCCGTACGCGGAGACAGCGGTGCCGTCCGCCGAGGTCGCGGTGCTGTCCGCCGGGGCTGCGGGGTCGTCCACCGGGGCTGCGGTGTCGTGCGCCAAGACCGCGGCCGCGTGCGCGGAGGCAGCGGTGCCGCCCACCGGGGCGGCGGCCGCGCACGCCGGGGCCGCGGGGTCGTGCGCCGGGGGTGCGGTGGCGTGTGGTCCGGCCGGGGCGGAGGGGACGTGAGCGGGGGCCCGCGCCGTCTGGCGGACCTCGCGTGGCCCGAGCTGGCCCGGACCGCGGCCGCCAGCGTGCTCGCCGTACCCGTCGGCTCGACCGAACAGCACGGCCCCCACCTGCCGTTCACCGTCGACACCGACATCGCGTGCGCGCTGGCCGAACGTCTCGCCCGCGCCCGCGACTGGATCGTGCTCGCCCCGCCGGTGCACTACGGATCCTCCGGCGAGCACGCCGGGTTCCCCGGCACCCTCTCCATCGGCCAGGAGGCCGTCGAGCTGCTGCTGACCGAACTCGTGCGCTCCGCGGACGCCTTCGCCGCAGTCCTCCTCGTCTCCGCGCACGGCGGGAACGCCCAGCCGCTGCGACGGGCCGTCAGGACCCTGCGCGGCGAGGGCCGCCGGGTCCACTTCTGGGAACCCGGCGGCGACCCCGCCGACTCGCACGCCGGCCACACCGAGACCTCCGCCATGCTCGCCCTGCGGCCGACGGCCGTGCGGCCCGGCGCCGCCGTACCGGGGGAATTGCGCCCGCTGCCGCAGATCCTGCCCGCCCTGCGCAGCGGCGGCCTGCGGGCCGTCACCGCCACCGGCGTCCTCGGCGACCCCACCGGCGCCGACGCGGCGGCGGGGGAGCGGGTGCTGGAGCGCTGGGCGGCCGCCCTGATCGCCGCGTCCGAGGGCTGGCGGCCCGCCCCCGCCCCCGCCCCGGCCCCCCGGTCCGCCCCCGGACCCCCCTGAGCGGGCGCTACTTGATGCGAGACAATCACCGCGTGCAGTTCATGATTCTCGGCCCGATGGAAGTGCGGAGCGCCGACGGCGAGCGCCTCGAACTCGGCGGGCCGCGCCCGCGCGCGGTCCTGTCGCTGCTCCTCGCCGACCCCGGCCGGGTGGTCACCACCGACCGCCTCATCGACGAGGTCTACGGCGAGGAGCCCCCGGCCGGCGCCGCCAACGCCCTGCAGTCGCAGATATCGCGGCTGCGCCGCCGGCTCGGCGTCACCATCGAGTCGCTGCCCTCCGGATACCGCCTCGACGTCGACCCCGACGACGTCGACGCACACCGGTTCGAACGCCTCGCGCGACAAGGCCGGCAGGCGCTGACCCTCGGCGACCACCCCCGGGCCGCCTCCGTGCTGCGCGAAGCCCTCGGGCTGTGGCGCGGCCCCGCCGGGGCAGGACAGGAGCGCCTGGAGGAGCTGCGCCTGGCCGCAGCCGAGGACCGCTTCGAGGCCGAACTGGCACTCGGCGAGAACGGTTCGCTCGTCCCGGAGCTCCGGCAGCTGCTCACCGCCCACCCGCTGCGGGAGCGGCTGTGCGGCCAGCTGATGCGGGCCCTGCACGACAGCGGACGCCAGGCCGAGGCCCTGACCGTCTACGACCGCACCCGCGCCACGCTCGCCGACGAGCTGGGGGCCGACCCCTCGCCCGAACTGGCCCGTATCCACCTGGAACTGCTGCGCGCCGACCGCCCCGTGTCCGAGGCGGCGCCCCGCGGCGTGCCCGCCGCCTTCACCAGCTTCGTCGGCCGCGACAGCGAACTGTCCCGCATCCGGGGCCTGCTGGCCGCCGCCCGACTGGTGACCCTGATCGGCCCCGGCGGAGTGGGCAAGACCCGGCTGGCCGTCGAGGCCGCGGCCCGGGAGACCGGCGAGGTGTGCTTCGTCGAGCTGGCCCCGCTCGCCGACGGCGCGCAGATCCCCGCCGCCGTGCTCGGCGCCCTCGGCCTGCGGCCCTCCTCCGGCGGCGGGCCCGGGCCCGAGGAGCGGCTGGTGACCGCACTCGCCGAGCGCCGGCTGATGCTCGTACTGGACAACTGCGAACACGTCGTGGAGGACACCGCCCGCCTCGTCCGGCGGCTGCTGGGCGCCTGCCCGGACGTACGCGTGCTCGCCACCGGGCGGGAGGCGCTCGGCCTGACCGGTGAGGCGCTGTGCCCGCTGGCGCCGCTGGAACCCGGGCCGGCCGCCCAGCTGTTCACCGACCGGGCGGCCGCAGTATCGCCGGGCTTCGCCCCCGAAGGCGCGCGGGCCGCGATCGTCGAGCGCATCTGCGCCGCCCTGGACGGCCTGCCGCTCGCCCTTGAGCTGGCTGCCGCCCGGCTGCGGACCCTGTCCGTCGAGGACGTCGCCGCCCGCCTGGACGACCGCTTCAAACTCCTCTCCCGCGGGGACCGCACCGCCGCCCCCCGGCACCAGACCCTGCGGGCCGTGGTGGAGTGGAGCTGGGACCTGCTCGACGACGACGAACGGGCGCTGGCCCGGCGGCTGACCGTGTTCGCCGGCGGCGCCACCCTCGGCGCGGCCGAGGCCGTGTGCGGGCTGCCCGACGCCGAGGAGCTGCTGGACTCGCTGGTCGCCAAGTCGCTGGTGGAGGCGCGCGGCGGACGGCTGCGCATGTTCGAGACCGTACGGGCGTTCTGCGCGGAGCGGCTGACGGAGTCGGGGGAGGAGCAGGAGTTCCGCCGGGCCCACGCCCTGCACTTCCTCACCCTGGCGGAGACCGCGGAACCGTACCTGCGCCGCACCGAGCAGGTCGAGTGGCTGGCCCGGCTCGCCGCCGAACAGGACAACTTCCAGGCCGCCCTGCGCTGGTCCGCGGACGCCGACGTCGCCCTCGCCCTGCGCCTGCTCGCCGGGCTCACCTGGTACTGGTGGCTGCGCGGCCTGCACGGCGAGACCGCGCCGCTGGCGGCCCGGCTGCTCACCGCGATCGGCGGCGAGGCGCCCCCGGGTCTGGACGAGGAGTACATCCTGTGCGTGCTCAACGCCCACCTGGCGCAGGATGACTCGGCGGACGCCGAATCCCGCCTGGACCGGGCCGAGTCGGTGCTGCTCGGCATCGACCGGCCGCTGCGCCGCCCCATCGTGACCGTGCTGTGGGCCACCCTCAGCGGCCCCGACCGGGCCAACGACATCACCCGGCGCAAACAGATCGGCACCGACCCGTGGGCCCGGGCCGTCATCCGCATGGGCAGCGGCTTCCAGCCCTGGTTCGAGGGCCGCCCGGACGAGGCGGAGGCCTGGTTCGCCGCCGCCCTCGCCGAGTTCCGCGAGACCGGTGACCGCTGGGGCATGGCCAACTCGCTCGACCCCCTGGCCATGTTCGCCGGCTGGCGGGGCGAACGGGACCTGGCGCTGGCCCGCCTGGACGAGGCGCTGACCCTCGTCGGACAGCTCGACGCCCCCGAGGAGACCGCGGACCTGCTGCGCCGCCGCGCCGACACCCTGGTGCACGGCGGCGACCTGGAGCAGGCCCGCACCCACTACCGGCGGGCCGCCGAACTCGCCGCCCGGCTCGGCATCCCGGACAAGGCCGCCGCCGCCCGGCGGGGCCTGGGTGACGTGGCCAGGCTGACCGGCCGGCTCGCGGACGCCCGGGGCCACTACGAGCGGGCGCTGGCCACGGTCGCCGACAACTGGTACAGCGTCGCCGAGATACAGCACCTGTTCACGGGCCTGGGCCGCACCGCCGAGGCGGAGCGGCGCCCCGAGGAGGCGCGCACCTGGCACGAGAAGGCCCTCGCCATCGCCCTGGAGCGGCGCACCCCCGCCGAGCTCGCGCACGCCGCCGACGGACTGGCCGGGCTGGCCGCCCTCGAAGGGGACGGCGAACGGGCCGCCCTGCTCCTCGGCGCCGCGGCCGCACTGCGCGGCACGGCAGTGGCCGGGGACCCGGACGCCGCCCGTATCGAGGCCGCCGCCAGGGCGCTGACCGGCGCCGACGCCTACGAGGAGGCGTACGCCCGGGGCAGGGCACTGAGCCAGGACCAGGCGCTGACCGTCCTCGGTCAGGGGCGGTCAGCGGACGGTACCTGACCGGTAAGCGGCCCCCGGGAAGCTGATTCTGCAAGCGGGAGACACCCCAGGCAGAGGAGCCGACCATGACCGCGAACCTTCGCACCCAGTACGCCAAGACCGCCGGGACCGCCGAGACCGCCAGGACCGCCAGGACGGTCCTGATCTCCGGCGCATCCGTCGCCGGACCCGCCCTGGCCCACTGGCTCAGCCGCTACGGCTACGCGGTGACCGTCGTCGAGAAGGCCCCGGCGCTGCGCGAGGGCGGCTTCGCGGTGGACTTCCGCGGGGACGCGCACCGCACGGTGCTGGAGCGCATGGGCATCTGGGAGGACCTGCACCGCCACCAGACCCACATGGGCACGCAGACCTTCGTCGACGAGAGCGGCGCCGAGCAGGTCACCGTGCCCGCCTCGGTGATGAGCGGCGATGTGGAGGTCTTCCGCGGCGACCTGTCGCGGATCCTCCACGAGCGGACCCGCAACAGCGTCGAGTACATCTTCGGCGACTCCATCACCGCCCTGGAGGAGACCGCGGACGAGGTCCGCGTCACCTTCGAGCGCACCGCCCCCCGCACCTACGACCTGGTGGTCGGCGCCGACGGACTGCACTCCAACGTGCGCCGGCTCGCCTTCGGCGACGAGTCGCTCTTCCTGCACCACCTCGGCTACTACGTGGCCGGCTTCGAGGTCCCCAACCACCTGGGCCTGGACCGCACCGCCCGCTGGCTCAACGCCCCCGGCCGGGCCGTCAGCGTCAACAACTACGACGGCGACCCGCACAAGGCGGGCGTCACCATGGTCTTCGAGTCCCCCGAACTGGCCTGCGACCGGCGCGACACCGCCCGGCACAAGCAGATCCTCGCCGAGCGGTACGCCGGGCTCGGCTGGGAGGTGCCCCGCATCCTCGAAGGCCTGGAACAGGCCGGGGACCTGTACTTCGACGCCATCGCCCAGGTCCGCATGGACCGCTGGTCCAAGGGCCGCGTCGTCCTGCTCGGCGACGCCGGATACGGCGCCACCATGGGCGGTATGGGCACGGGCCTGGCCGTGGTCTGCGCCTATGTCCTCGCCGGCGAGCTGGCCACCCAGAGCGACCACCGGGCCGCGTTCGCCGGCTACGAGGCCGCGATCCGCGCGTACGTCAAGGGCTGCCAGAAGACCGCGGAGGGCGCCGGCCGCTTCCTCGCCCCCGCCACCGAGAAGAAGATCCGCAGCCGCAACCTCTCCTACCGCATGCTCACCACCAAGGTGATGTCCGCGGTCTTCGCCCGGCTGAGCCTGAAGTCCGCCGAGAACATCAAGCTGAAGGACTACCCCGCCCTCCTCGCCGGCGCCCGCCCGGCCGCCCCGCGCACCACCGCCGCGGCGGCGTGACCGCGAAAGGCGGGATCCCTCCTTTCCGTACACCACGCGGAAAGGAGGGATCCCCGTACGGAAACACCCGCGCGTTCCGGCACCGCTCCACCTGTTTTCCAGGCCGGTGTGCGAACAGGCCGGCACGCCCGATGCCACACCGTTTCCCATACGGGAACGGGCCTCCCTCTAAGGGGGGAGGTAGGGGTTTGGCCGCCGCCCGGCCGCCCCTACCGTGGCGTCGAGGTAATTAAGCCATGAATTCGACGAACCGAGGCTTAACTCGACGAGGCGGGAGTGCGGTGTTGGTCAGCCACGCGAATGGGATACACGGGGAGACCGGAATTTCCGGCGGGAATCCCGCACAGGGCGAACTCGTCCACGGCCTGCTGGAAGCCGCCGTCGCGGGGACGCCGGACGCCCCCGCGGTCCGCGACGCCACCGGCGCGTGGACCTACCGGGAACTCGACGCCTACAGCCGGGCGTTCGCCCACTGGCTGCGCGCCCGCGGCGCCGGCCGCGGCGACAGGGTCGTGCTCCAGCTGCCGACCAACCGCAGGCTCGCGGCGATGTTCTACGGCGCGGCCCGCTGCGGAGTGGTCTTCGTACCGCTCAACCCGGCGATGAAGCCCTTCCAGCTGCGCCAGGTCATCGCCAACGCCGACCCCAAGCTCCTCATCGGCGACGCGGCCACGGCCGGCCGGCTCCAGGAGGCGGCCGCCACCGTCCACCACGCGGACGCCCTGTGGGACGAGGTCGAGGCGCTGCGCGCCGAGGACGCCCCCTTCGAGGCCGAGCCGGTGCGCCCCGACGACATCGCCACCCTCATCTACACCTCCGGGTCCACCGCAGCGCCCAAGGCGGTCATCTGCCCGCACTCCCAGGTCGCCTTCGCCTCCCGGGCGCTGACCGAGGCCCTCGGCTACCGCCCCGACGACGTGGTCTTCTGCCGTTTCCCGATGTCCTGGGACTACGGCCTCTACAAGGTGCTGATGACCTGCATCGCCGGCAGCGAGATCGTGCTCGCCGACGGCGACTCGGACCTGACGCTGCTGCGCCGCATGCGCGAGACCGGTACCACCGTCGTGCCCCTCGTCCCCTCCTTCGCCTCCATGATCGTCAGCCTGGCCCGGCGCGACGGCCGCGACCTGCCGCCGGTGCGGATGTTCACCAACACCGGCGCCGCCCTGCCGCAGGCCACGATCGACAGCCTGCGCGAGCTGTTCCCGGGCGTGCGCGTGGTCCGCCAGTACGGCCAGACCGAGGCCAAGCGCATCACCGTCATGCCGCCCGAGGAGGACCTGGAGCGCCCCGGCTCCTGCGGCCTGCCGCTGCCCGGCACCCGCGTGCTCATCCTCGACGACGAGGGCCGCGAGCTGCCCGCCGGCCGGACCGGCGAGATCGTCGCCGTCGGCCCGCACGTCATGCCCGGCTACTGGGACAACCCCGAGGCCTGCACCAAGGCCTTCCGCACGGCCCCCGACACCGGGGAGCCCTGCCTGCACACTGGCGACTACGGCAGCCTGGACGCCGACGGCTACCTGTACTTCGAGGGCCGGCGCGACGACATGTTCAAGCGCAAGGGCTTCCGCATGAGCACGCTCGAGATCGAGAGCGCCGCCATGGACATCCCGGGCGTCCGCGCCGCCGCCGCACTGCCCCCCGGCGACGGGCACGACCTGGCCCTGTTCGTCGAGAGCGACCTGGCACCGGCCGCCGTGCTCAAGGGCCTGGCCGAGCGCCTGGAGCCCGCCAAGGTCCCGGCGATCTGCCGCTGCCTGACCGAGCTCCCGCTCACCCGCCACGGAAAGAACGCCCGCCAGGAGCTGGCCGCGCTGCTCGACAGGAGTGGGAAATGACCACCGCCACCCCCCGTCCCACCGACCCGGCCGAGCTGGCGCGCACGTACGGCACCCCCCTGTACGTCTACGACCTGGACCGGGTCCGGGCCGCCCGGCGCGACCTGTTCGCCTCCCTGCCCGACGGCTTCGAGGTCTTCTACGCCTTCAAGGCCAACCCGCACACCGACCTCGTCCGCGCCCTGCGCGACGGCGACGGCCCCGCCTGCAAGGCCGAGATCAGCTCCACCGGCGAGCTGGCGGCCGCCCTCGCCGGCGGCTACGACCCCGCCGACATCCTCTACACCGGCCCCGGCAAGACGTACGGCGAACTGCGCGAGGCCATCGCCGCCGGCGTGCGCACGTTCTCCGCCGAGTCCCTGACGGACCTGACGCACATCGGCGAGACCGCCCTGGAGCACGGCACCGTCGCCGACTGCCTGCTGCGCATCAACAGCGCCCAGGCCAGCGCCACCACCAGCATCCGGATGACGGGCGCGCCCACCCAGTTCGGCATCGACAGCGAGACCGTCGTCGGCATCGCGGCCGAGCTGCGCGCCGTCCCCGGCACCCGGATCGCAGGCCTGCACCTGTTCTCGCAGTCCAACGCGCGGGACGAGGAGGCACTGATCGGCGAGCTGACGCACACCATCGCGGTGGCCGCGGCCATGCAGGAGGACCTCGGGGTCCCGCTGCGGCTGCTGGACATCGGCGGCGGCTTCTCCGTGCCGTACGCCCAGCACGGCGAGCGGGCCCGCTACCCCAAGCTCAAGGGGGAGCTGGAGGCCGCCCTCGACGTGCACTTCCCCGCCTGGCGCGAGGGCACGCCGCGGCTGGCCGTCGAGTCCGGCCGCTACCTGTCCGGCGACAGCGGCACCCTGGTCACCCAGGTCACCAACGTCAAGGTCAGCCGCGGCAAGAAGTTCGTCATCGCCGACGCGGGCATCAACACCTTCGGCGGGATGTCCGGCCTCGGCCGGCTGCTGCCGGTGTCGGTGTACGTCGAGGCCGGCGGCGAGACGGAGAAGGCGAGCCTCGTCGGCCCGCTGTGCACGCCCGGCGACGTCCTGGGCCGCCAGATCGACGTACCGGTCCTGGCCCCCGGCGATCTCGTGACCATCCCCAACGCGGGCGCGTACGGCCCCACGTCGAGCCTGCTGATGTTCCTGGGGCGCCCGGCGCCCACCGAGATCGCGGTCGAGGGCGGGGAGATCGTCTCCGTCACCCGGATCGAGCACGTCCGCACCCGGCTCGACCGGGGGAGCGGCGATGAGTGACGCGCAGCCGGCCCCGCTCCCGCCGGGGGAGCCCGCCGCGCAGTCCAAGGGCACGGTGGTCGTCACGACCCTGGCCTCGGACTCCCACACCTGGAACCTGGTTTTCCTGCAGCTGCTGATCGAGGAGTGCGGCTACGACGTGGTCAACCTCGGCCCGTGCGTGCCCGACGACGTGCTCGTCGCCGAGTGCGCGGGCCGGCAGCCGGAGATGATCGTCGTCAGCAGCGTCAACGGCCACGGCTACCAGGACGGGATGCGCGTCATCCCGCTGCTGCGGGCCTGCGACGGGCTGGCCGCCACACCGATCGTCATCGGCGGCAAGCTCGGCACCGACGGCGGGCAGGGCGCGGACCGCACCGGGGAGCTCATGGCCGCCGGATACGACGCCGTCTTCGAGGACGGCAAGGACCCGATCGCAGCCTTCCACTCGTTCCTGGCGGCGCTGCCCGAGGCCGAGCCCAAGGCCCTCGCCGACCGGTCCCGGATCGCCGCATGACCAGCCTCGACACGCCCGTCGAAGGGGCCCCGCAGCGCCCGGCCCCGGTCGACTTCGGGGAGTTCGTGCGCCGCGAGGGCGGCAACGGCCGGCTCGTCGTCCAGCCCCGCATGGGCTTCGGCGGCCCGCTGAGGATGCGCGAGGGCCTCGCCGCCACCCGGGGCGCCCGGGCCACCACCGTCGGCACCCTCACCCTCGACAGCTACACCCGCGTGGGCAACCTGGACGCCGTCGAGAGCGCCCTGCGCGAGGGCATCGACCTCAACGGCTACCCCATCGTCAGCCACCCCCCGGCCACCACGGCCGCCGTCCTCGACGGACTGTGGGACCGCACCTTCCCCGTGCAGGTGCGGCACGGATCGGCCACCCCCGCCGACATCTTCTGGGCGATGATGCGCCTGCGCCTGAACGCCACCGAGGGCGGCCCCGCCTCGTACTGCCTGCCCTACGGGCGCACCCCGCTCGCCGAGGCGGTCAGGAACTGGGAAGACTGCTGCCGGCTGTACGCGCGCCTGCGCGAAGTCGGCGTCGAGCCGCACCTGGAGACCTTCGGCGGATGCATGATGGGCCAGCTCTGCCCGCCGAGCATGCTGGTCGCGATCAGCTTCCTGGAGGCGATGTTCTTCACCCGGCACGGCATCCGCTCCGTCTCGCTGAGCTACGCGCAGCAGACGCACATGGGCCAGGACAAGGAGGCCGTCGCCGCGCTGCGCCGGCTGTGCCGGGAGCTGCTGCCCACCGACAACTGGCACGTCGTCATCTACACGTACATGGGCGTCTACCCGGAGACCACCCGGGGCGCGTACGGACTGCTGGGCAGCGCCGCCGAGCTCGCCGTCACCACCGGTGCCGAGCGCATCATCGTCAAGACGGCCGCCGAGGCCCGCCGCATCCCCACCGTCGGCGAGAACGTCCAGGCACTGGAGTACGCGGCCCGGACCGCCGAGCGCACCCCCTTCCACGGCGAGCCGTCCGGCGACAGCCAGACCTATGCGGAGGCCCGGTCCATCGTGGACGCCGTCCTCGACCTCGACGACGACATCGGGGCCGCGCTGCTGGACGCGTTCCGCATCGGATACCTCGACGTGCCCTACTGCGTCCACCCCGACAACGCCGGGCGGGTGCGCAGCCACATCGATTCCGACGGACGCCTGAGGTGGGCGAACACCGGCAACCTTCCGCTGGCCGGTGTGGCCGAGCGGACCGCCCCCAGGAAAATCACCTCCTACGACCTGATGAACGACCTCCACTATGTGCGCAGGAAGTTCGACGAGCCGGACCGTGAACTCGGCGGACGGGCCGCCGCGGACCTCATTCGGGGTTATCCGTCCGGGGTGGCTTAGGGGTGTGGGCATTCACGGGTACCGGCCATAGTGGAACTCCGGTGATCTCCCGGGGTTTTCTCCAATTCTTGATCTGGCAACAGCAATTTAGGTGTGGAGTGTGCAGATGAGCGGGTCCGAAAGCTTCGTTTCCGACCAGCGCGGAGCGGACAACGCGCCCGGCGCACGGTCCGCCCTGCTGAGCCGGCTGGAGCCGCTGCCGGCCGCCGAGCAGGTGCGCGTCTTGCTCGACCTCGTACGGTCGGAGGTGCTGGAGCTCCTGCGCACCGTCCGCGAGGAGCCCCCGGCCCAGGTCCTGCCGGAGCAGCCGTTCAAGGAGCAGGGCCTGGACTCCCTCGGCCTGATCACCCTGCAGGCCCGGGTGAACGCGGCCACGGGGCTGAGCCTGCCGCCCACGGTCGCCTTCGACCACCCCACCCCGGCCGCGCTGGCCGCGTTCCTGCGGGCCGAACTCCTCGGCGACGGCATCGCGATCGACACGCGCCGCCCGGTCACCGCCGCGGCCGTCGACGACAGCGACCCGATCGTCGTGGTCGGCATGGCCTGCCGCTTCCCCGGCGGCGTCGCCGGTCCGGACGACCTGTGGCGCCTGGTCGCCGAGGGCCGCGACGTGCTCTCCGACTTCCCCACCGACCGAGGCTGGGACCTGGACAACCTCTTCGACGCCGACCGGACCGCCTCCGGCAAGAGCTACGTCGACAAGGGCGGCTTCCTGGACACCGCCGCCCTCTTCGACGCGGACTTCTTCGGCATCAGCCCCCGCGAGGCCCAGGCCATGGACCCGCAGCAGCGCCTCATGCTGGAGACCGCCTGGGAGGCGCTGGAGAACACCGGCATCGACCCGACGTCGCTGCGCGGCAGCCGCACCGGCGTCTTCATCGGCGCCGAGGTCCACGAGTACGGCGTCAAGACCGTCGACGCCCCCGAGGGCCTCGACGGCTACCTCATGATCGGCAACGCGCCCAGCGTCGCGACCGGCCGCGTGTCCTACACCCTTGGCCTCGAAGGCCCGGCCATGACCCTCGACACCGCCTGCTCGGGCGCCGTCGTCTCGCTCCACCTGGCCGCCCAGTCGCTGCGCAGCGGTGAATGCTCCCTGGCCCTCATCGGCGGTGTCACCGTCATGGGCAGCCCCGGCATCTTCACCTCCTTCAGCCGCCAGCAGGGCCTGGCCGCCGACGGCCGGGTCAAGGCGTTCGCCGACGCCGCCGACGGCACCGGCTTCTCCGAAGGCGTCGGCCTCCTCGTCGTCGAACGCCTCTCCGACGCCCGCCGGCTCGGCCACACCGTGCACGCCGTCGTCCGCGGCACCTCCGTCAACCAGGACGGCGCCAGCAACGGCCTCACCGCCCCCAGCGGCGTATCCCAGCAGCGCCTGATCCGCCAGGCCCTCGCCAACGCCCGCCTGACCTCCGCCGACGTCGACGCCGTCGACGCGCACGGCACCGGCACCCGGCTCGGCGACCCCATCGAGGCCCAGGCGATCATCGCGACCTACGGCCAGGACCGCCCCGAGGACCAGCCGCTGTGGCTCGGCTCCGTCAAGACCAACCTCGGCCACACCCAGGCCGCGGGCGGCGTCGCCAGCATGATCAAGATGATCATGGCGATGCGCCACCGCACCCTGCCCAAGACCCTGAACGTGGACGCCCCGTCCACCAACATCCGCTGGGAGGCCGGCAACGTCCGCCTCCTCACCGAGGCCCGCCCCTGGGAGCGCACCGGGCGGCCGCGCCGCGCCGGCGTCTCGGCCTTCGGCATCAGCGGCACCAACGCACACGTCATCCTGGAAGAGCCGCCCGCCGAGGACGAAGCCGCCCGGGAGGCCGCAGCACAGGCCGCCCCGCAGGACGGCCGGCTGCTGCCCGTGGTCCTCTCCGCCCGCAACGCCACCGCCCTGCGCGCCCAGGCCGAGCGGCTGCTCGACCAACTCGACGCCCACCCCGCGGCCACCGTCACCGACACCGGCCACACCCTGGCCGCCACCCGCGCCGCCCTCTCCCACCGCGCCGTCGTCCTCGCCGAGGACCGGCCGGGCCTGGAGCGGTCCCTGCGCGCCATCACGGCCGGGCACTCCGCCCCCGGGCTGTTCCTCAACCCCGAGGGCGCCGACGGCTCCGGCCGCCTCGCCTTCCTCTTCACCGGCCAGGGCAGCCAGCGGCTCGCCATGGGCCGCGAGCTGTACGCCGCCCAGCCCGTCTTCGCCAAGGCCCTCGAGGACGCCATCGGCTACCTCGACCTCCAGCTGGAGCACTCCCTGTGGGACGTGCTCTTCGCCGAGGACGGCACGGCCGAGGCCGAACTCCTGCACCAGACCCGGTACGCACAGTGCGCCCTCTTCGCCGTCGAGGTGGCCCTCTTCCGCCTGGTCGAGGCCTGGGGCGTCAAGCCGGACTACCTCGCCGGCCACTCCATCGGCGAGATAGCCGCCGCGCACGCCGCCGGCGTCCTCGGCCTGGAGGACGCCGCCACCCTCGTCGCCGCCCGCGGCCGCCTCATGCAGGAACTCCCCGCCGGCGGCGCCATGATCGCCGTCCAGGCCTCGGAGGCCGAGGTCCTCCCGCTGCTCGCCGGCCACGAGGACAAGGTGACCATCGCGGCGATCAACGGCCCCACGTCCGTGGTCGTCTCCGGCGACGAGGAGACCGCCCTCGCCGTCGCCGCCCGCCTCGCCGAGCAGGGCCGCAAGACCAAGCGGCTGCGGGTCAGCCACGCCTTCCACTCGCCGCTGATGGAGCCGATGCTCGCGGAGTTCCGCCGCGTCGCCCAGATCATGGCGTACCGGGCCCCGCAGATCCCCGTCGTCTCCAACATCACCGGCACCCTCGCCACCACCGAGCAGCTGTGCTCCCCCGAGTACTGGGTCCAGCACGTCCGCGACGCCGTGCGCTTCGCCGACGGCATCCGCTTCCTGGAGGCCGCCGGCGTCACCGCGTACCTCGAACTCGGCCCCGACGCCGTGCTCTCGGCCATGGGCCAGGACTGCGTCAGCGGCGACCGCGGTGCCACCTTCACCCCCGCCCTGCGCCGCGACCGGCCCGAGGAGCGCGAGCTCCTGTCCGCCCTCGCCCTGCTGCACACCGGCGGCACCGACGTCGCCTGGGAGGCCTGCTACGCGGGCCTCGGCGCACGCCGCGTCCAACTGCCCACCTACCCCTTCCAGCGCCGCCACTACTGGCTCCAGGAGCCGCGCCACGACGGCGACCCGGCCGGCCTCGGCCAGATCGCGGCCGGCCACCCGCTGCTCGGCTCGGTGCTGCGCCTGGCCGGAGACGGCGAGGACACCGTCGTCCTGACCGGACGCGTCTCGCTGCGCACCCACCCCTGGCTCGCCGACCACGCCATCGCCGGCGTCCCGCTGCTGCCCGGCACCGCCTTCGTCGAACTCGCCCTGCGCGCCGGCGACGAGGTCGGCGCCGACCTCCTCGAAGAGCTCACCCTCCAGGCGCCCCTCGCGCTGCCCGCCACCGGCGGCGTCGCCGTGCAGGTCGTCGTCGGCGCGGCCGACGCCACCGGCCGCCGCGACATCGGCTTCTTCTCCCGCGCCGAGGACAGCCTCGACGACTCCGCCTGGACCCGGCACGCCACCGGCGTCCTGGCCACCGCCCAGGACCCGGAACCGGCCGCCACCGCCGAAACCCTCGGCATGACCGTGTGGCCGCCGGCCGGTGCGGAACCGGTCGACATCTCCACGCTCTACCCCGACATGGCCGAGAACGGCTACGGCTACGGGCCCGCCTTCCACGGCCTGCGCGCCGTGTGGCGCCGCTCCGGCGAGGTCTTCGCCGAGGTCGCCCTCGGCTCCGACACCGCCGGCCAGGCGGCCGCCTTCGGCCTGCACCCGGCGCTCCTCGACGCCGCCCTGCACGCCACCGACTTCGCCTCCCCGCAGCCGGTGTCCGACGAGACGCGGCTGCCGTTCGCCTGGACGGGCGTCGCGCTGTACTCCACGGGCGCCTCCTCGATCCGCGTACGGATCGCCGCCACCGGGCCGGACGCGGTCTCCCTCGCCATCGCCGACCCGGCCGGCCGGCCCGTCGCCCGGATCGACTCCTTCGTCCTGCGCCCGGTCGACACCGAGACCCTGCGCTCGGCCGGCCGGGCCGGCGCCGCCCCGATGCGCATCGAGTGGAAGCCGGTGCCGGCCCCCGCGGCCGCCGGCACCGACGGCTGGACCGTGGTCCGCCTGGACGCGGACGGCGGCGACACGCTCGACGCCGTCCGCACCGCCACCGGCCGGGCCCTGGAGATCCTGCAGACCTGGCTCGCCGACGAGTCCGCCGAGAACCCGAAGCTCGCCCTCGTCACCCGGGGAGCCGTCGCCGCCACCGCGGACGACACCCCGGACCTCTCCCTGGCCCCCGTCTGGGGCCTGGTCCGCGCCGCCCAGGCCGAGAACCCCGGCCGCATCGCCCTCGTCGACACCGACAGCGACACCGCCGACGCACTGCTCGGCGCGGCCCTGGCCACCGGGGAGCCGGAAACCGCCCTGCGCGACGGCACCGTCCACGTGCCCCGCCTGGTCGCCGGCAGCGTCCCGACGGAGCCCGCGGCCTCGCCGTGGCAGGGGGCGGGCACGGTGCTGATCACCGGTGGCACCGGCGGCCTGGGCGCGCTGGTGGCCCGTCACCTGGTCGCCGAACACGGAGTGCGCCACCTGCTGCTGACGAGCCGCCGGGGAATCGACGCCCCGGGCGCGGCCGAGCTGCGGGCGGAGCTGGCCGAGGCCGGTGCCGAGGCCACGATCGCGGCCTGTGACGTCTCCGACCGCGAGGCGGTCGCCGCGCTGCTCGCCGGGATCGGCACCGACACACCGCCGCTCACCGGCATCGTCCACGCCGCCGGCATCGTCGACGACGGCCTGACGGGTGCCATGACGCCCGAGCGCCTCGACGCGGTCCTTCGGCCCAAGGCCGACGCCGCCTGGCACCTGCACGAGCTGACCACCGAGCTGGGCATCGACCTCAAGGCCTTCGTCCTGTTCTCCTCCACCGCCGGCTTCCTCGACGGCGCGGGCCAGGCCAACTACGCTGCGGCCAACATCTTCCTGGACGCCCTCGCGCACCACCGCGCGGCCGCCGGCCAGGCCGCCACCGCCCTCGCCTGGGGCCTGTGGACCGGCGACGCCGGCATGGGCGCCGCCCTCGACGCCGCCGCGCTCCAGCGCATCGCCAAGCTCGGCCTCGAACCCCTGTCCGCGGACGAGAACCTCGCCTTCCTCGACCGGGCCCTGGAAACCGGCGCGGCCAACGCCGTCCCCGTCCGCGTCGACGCCCACGCACTGCGCGAACGGGCCGACGGAGTACCCGCCGTCCTGCGCGACCTGGTGCCCGCCCGCGCCCCCAAGCGCGCCACCGCCTCCGCAGCGGACAACGGCGCCGTCTCGGTCGCCGACACCCTCGCGGACCGGCTGGCCCCCCTCTCCGCGGCAGACCGCGACGAGGCCCTCCTCGACCTCGTCCGCGCCCAGGTCGCCTCGGTCCTCGGCCACGACGGCGCCGACGCCGTCGAGCCGAACCGGGCCTTCAGCGAGAGCGGCTTCGACTCGCTCGCCGCCGTCGAGCTCCGCAACGGGCTCAACGCGGCCACCGGCCTGCGCCTCACGGCGACCCTCGTCTTCGACTACCCGACCCCCCGCGCCCTCGCCGAGCACCTCGCGAGCAAACTCGCGCCCGCCGACGGCGCAGCAGCCGCAGCCGCCGCACCGGCCGCGCCGGCACCCGCGGCCCGCCAGGCCGCCGACGAACCCATCGCGATCGTCGGCATGGCCTGCCGCTACCCGGGCGGAGTCACCTCGCCCGAGGAGCTGTGGAACCTGGTGGCCGAGGGCCGCGACGGCGTCTCCCTCTTCCCCGCCGACCGCGGCTGGGACGTGGAGGCCCTCTACGACCCGGAGCCCGGTGTTTCCGGCAAGAGCTCCACCCGCGAGGGCGGATTCCTCTACGACGCCGGCGAGTTCGACCCCGAGTTCTTCGGCATCAGCCCGCGCGAGGCGCAGGCGATGGACCCGCAGCAGCGCCTGCTCCTGGAAACCTCCTGGGAGGCGTTCGAGCGGGCCGGCATCGACCCGCTGGCCGCCCGCGGCACCGACACCGGCGTCTTCGCGGGCGTCATGTACCACGACTGGGGCACCCGCCTGGGCGGCCGGATCGCCGAGGAGTACGCCGGCTACGTCGGCAACGGCAGCCTCGCCAGCGTCGTCTCCGGCCGCGTCGCCTACACGCTGGGCCTGGAGGGCCCGGCCGTCACCGTCGACACCGCCTGCTCCTCGTCCCTGGTGGCCCTGCACTGGGCGATCCAGGCACTGCGCTCGGGCGAGTGCTCGCTGGCCCTCGCCGGCGGTGTCACCGTCATGTCCACCCCGGACACCTTCATCGACATGAACCGCCAGCGCGGCCTGTCCTCCGACGGCCGCTGCAAGTCCTTCTCGGCCGCCGCCGACGGCACCGGCTGGGGCGAGGGCGCCGGCATGCTCGTCCTGGAACGCCTGTCCGACGCCCAGGCCAAGGGCCGCCGCATCCTCGCCGTCGTCAAGGGCTCCGCCATCAACCAGGACGGCGCGAGCAACGGCCTGACCGCCCCCAACGGCCCCGCCCAGCGACGCGTCATCGAACGCGCCCTCGCCGGAGCGGGCCTGACCGCCGCGGACGTGGACGCGGTGGAGGCGCACGGCACGGGCACGACGCTGGGCGACCCGATCGAGGCGCAGGCCCTGCTGGCCACCTACGGCCAGGACCGTCCCGAGGACCGGCCGCTGTGGCTGGGCTCCATCAAGTCCAACATCGGCCACACCCAGGCCGCCGCGGGCGTCGCCGGCATCATCAAGATGGTCGAGGCGATGCACCACGGCGTGCTGCCCAGGACCCTCCACGTCGACGAGCCCTCGCCACAGGTGGACTGGGACTCCGGTGCGGTGGAGCTGCTCACCGAGGCCCGCGACTGGCCGGACACCGGCCGCCCGCGCCGGGCCGGCGTCTCCTCCTTCGGCATCAGCGGCACCAACGCCCACGTCATCATCGAGCAGGCCCCCGACCAGCCGGCGGCCCTGCCCGCCGCCGCTGAGGCCCCGGTCGTCCCCTGGGTCGTCACCGGCAAGACCGAGCAGGCCGTACGAGCCCAGGCCGAGCGCCTGCGGACCTACCTGGACACCCTGCCGGACGGTGAACTGACCGCCGCGGGCAAGGCGCTGGCGCTCTCCCGTGCGGCGCTCGAGCACCGTGCCGTGGCCGTCGGCGCCGACCGCGCGGAACTGGCGGCGGCCCTCGAGGCGATCGCCCGCGGCAACGCAGTGGCGGAGGCCGCGACCGGCAAGCTCGCCTTCCTGTTCACGGGCCAGGGTGCGCAGCGGCTCGGGATGGGTCGTGGGCTGTACGAGGCGTTCCCGGTGTTCGCGTCCGCGTTCGATGCGGTGGTGGCAGAACTGGGCCTGCCGCTGATGGAGATCGTGTGGGGTGAGGATGCGGAGCGTCTGAACCGTACGGAGTTCGCGCAGCCGGCGCTGTTCGCGGTCGAGGTGGCGTTGTTCCGGCTGGTGGAGTCGTGGGGCGTGAAGCCCGACTTCCTGGCTGGCCACTCGATCGGCGAGATCGCCGCCGCCCACGTGGCCGGTGTGCTGTCGCTGGCGGACGCGGCCAGGCTGGTGGTCGCCCGCGGCCGCCTGATGCAGGCACTGCCGGCGGGTGGGGCGATGGTCGCGCTCCAGGCGAGCGAGGCGGAGGTTCTTCCGCTTCTGTCGGAGTCGGTGTCTATCGCCGCGGTCAACGGTCCGAATGCGGTCGTGGTCTCGGGCGACGAGGCCGCAGTACTCGCCATCAAGGCGCACTTCGAGGGGGAGGGCCGCAAGGCGACCCGTCTGAAGGTGTCGCACGCGTTCCACTCGCCGCTGATGGACCCGATGCTGGACGAGTTCCGGCAGGTGGCGGCGTCGCTGTCGTACAGCGCCCCGACGATCCCGGTGGTTTCGAACGTCACGGGTGCGGTTGCGGGTGCCGGTGAGCTGACCGATCCGGAGTACTGGGTCGGGCACGTCCGCGAGGCCGTCCGGTTCGCCGACGGCATCCGCGCCCTGGCCGCCGCCGGAGTGGGCACGTTCCTCGAGCTCGGCCCGGACGCGGTCCTGACCGCCATGGGCCAGGACAGCGCCGACGGCGCCTTCATCCCCGCCCAGCGCCGCGACCGCCCCGGTGCCCGTGAGCTGCTGGCTGCGCTCGGCCAGGCGTTCAGCCGCGGCGCCGGCCTCGACTGGAGCCGCCACTTCGACGACCGGCCCACCTCCCACCTCGACCTGCCGACGTACGCCTTCCAGCGCACGCACTACTGGCTGAACCCGGTGGAGAACACCGCCGGAGACGTCGGTTCCGCCGGCCTGACCGCGGTCGACCACCCGGTCCTCAGCGCGGTCGTGGCCTCGCCCGACTCGGACGGCATCGTCGTGACCGGACGGCTCTCCACCGCCGGCCAGCCGTGGACGGCCGACCACGACGTGCTCGGCACGATCCTGCTGCCCGGCACCGGCCTGGTCGAACTGGCCGTGCGGGCCGGCGATGAGGTCGGCTGCGGCCGCCTGGAAGAGCTCACGCTCCAGGCACCGATGGTCCTTCCCGAGCGCGGCGCCCTCGCCCTCCAGGTCGTCGTCGGCGAGGCCGACGCCTCCGGCAGCCGCCCGGTGAGCATCCACTCCCGGCCCGAGGGCTCCGACGGCGCATGGACCCGCCACGCGGCCGGCTCCCTGACCGCCACGCCCGCCGCCCCCGCCTTCGACCTGACGCAGTGGCCGCCGGCCGGCGCCCGGCCGGTTCCGGTGGACGGCCTCTACGAGAGGCTGACCGGCCGGGGCTACGGCTACGGGCCGGTGTTCCAGGGCCTCAAGGCCGCCTGGCGCGACGGCGAGGACGTCTACGCCGAGGTCGAGCTGCCGGAGCAGGCCCACGCCGACGCCGCCCGGTTCGGACTCCACCCGGCGCTCCTCGACGCCGCCATGCACGGCGACCTCGTCGACGCCAACGGCGAAGCCGGCGGCGACACCCTGCTGCCGTTCTCGTGGAGCGGCGTCACCCTGCACGCCGCCGGCGCCACCTCCCTGCGGGTCCTGCTGCGCCGGCTGCGCGGCGACGAGCTGTCCGCCCTGTGGATCGCCGACGCCACCGGCCGCCCGGTCGCCACCGTCGACCAGCTGGTGTCCCGCCCGGTCGCCGCCGAGCAGCTCCGGCAGGCCCGCGGAGACCAGGACGACTCCGTCTTCCGGATCGGCTGGACCGCCCGGCCGGTGCCCGAGGCCGTCACCGGTACCGTCGCCCGCCTCGCCGGACTGCCCGGCCTGGGCTCGGACGTACCGGAGTTCGTCGGCCTCGCCGAGCTCGCCGCGGCGGTCGACACAGGGCAGCCGGCCCCGCGGACCGTGCTCTGCCCGGTCGCCCCGGCCACCGGCGGCAGCGTGCCGGACGCCGCGCACGAGGTGTCGCTCGCCGTCCTGGACACCGTACGGACCTGGCTCGCCGACGAGCGGTTCACCGACTCCCGCCTGGTCGTGGTCACGCAGTACGCCGTCGCCGCCCGCCTGTCGGACACCCTCGACCTCTCCCAAGCCCCCGTCTGGGGTCTGGTGCGCGCCGCGGAGGCCGAGAACCCGGGCCGCTTCGCCCTCCTCGACACCGACGCGGCCGAGGCCTCCCTCGCCGTCCTGCCCGCCGTCGCCGCCGCCGGCGAGCCCGAGGCCGCCGTCCACGACGGACACCTCGCGGTGCCGCGCTTCACCCGCGTCCCCGCCCCGGCGGAGGCCCCGGCCTCGCCGTGGGAGGGCGCCGGCACCGTACTGATCACCGGTGGCACCAGCGGTCTCGGTGCACTGGTGGCCCGTCACCTGGCCGCGGAACACGGCGTGCGCCACCTGCTGCTGACCAGCCGCCGGGGCGCGGACGCGCCCGGTGCGCAGGAGCTGGCGGCCGACCTGGCCGCTCTCGGAGCCCAGGCGAAGATCGTGGCCTGCGACGTCTCCGACCGCGAGGCGGTCGCCGCGCTGCTCGCCGGGATCGGCACCGACACACCGCCGCTGACCGGCATCGTCCACGCGGCCGCCGTCATCGACAGCGGACTGGTCGGCACGCTCACCCCCGAGCGTTTCGCCAAGGTCCTGCGCCCGAAGGCGGACGGCGCCTGGCACCTGCACGAGATCACCACCGAGCTCGGCACGGACCTCAAGGCCTTCGTACTGTTCTCGTCCGCCGGCGGCATGGTGCTGGCGGCGGGCCAGGCCAACTACGCGGCCGCCAACGTCTTCCTCGACGCCCTCGCGCACCACCGTGCGGCCGCCGGCCAGGCCGCCACCGCCCTCGCCTTCGGCATGTGGGCCGTCGACACCGGGCTCGGCGACATCACCGACTCCGACCTCGACCGCATGAAGCGGCTCGGCATGCCGGCACTGACCGCGGACGAGGGCCTCGCGCTCTTCGACGCCGCCCTCGCCACCGGAGCCCACCAGGCCGCCCCCGTCCGGATCGACCGGTCCGTCCTGCGCACCCGCGGCGACGAGGCGCCCGCCCTGCTGCGCGGGCTGGCCGGGGGGCCCGCCCGCCGTGCCGCCCGCACCGCCGAGCCGGCCGCGGCGGCGAGCCGCCTGCAGGAACTGCTGGCCGGCCTCAGCAAGGCCGAACGCGACCGCACCCTGCTGGACCTCGTACGCCGCGAAGTGGCCGCCGTCCTCGGCCACACCGGCCTCGAAGCGGTCGGCCCCGACAAGGCGTTCAAGGAACTGGGCTTCGACTCACTGGCCGCCGTCGAGCTGCGCAACGCGCTCAACGCAGCCACCGGCCTGAAGCTGCCCGCCACGCTCGTCTTCGACTACCCGAACTCCCGCGCCGTGGCCGCCCTCATCACCGAGAAGGCGGAAGGCACGACGGCCGCGGCTCCCGCCACCGCCCTGCCCGCGCCGCGCACCGCCGCCGGCGACGACGCCATCGCCATCATCGGCATCAGCTGCCGCTTCCCCGGAGGCGTCCGGTCCGCCGAGGAGCTGTGGCAGCTCGTGGCCGAGGGCCGGGACGCCGTCACCGAGTTCCCCGTCAACCGCGGCTGGGACCCGCGTGCCGTGTACGACCCGACGCCGGGCACCCCCGGCAAGACGTACACCGTCCATGGCGGCTTCCTGCACGACGCCGACGAGTTCGACCCCGAGTTCTTCGGCATCATGCCCCGCGAAGCGGTGGCCATGGACCCGCAGCAGCGCCTGCTGCTCCAGGGCTCCTGGGAGGCCATCGAGCGGGCCGGCATCGACCCGGCGTCGCTGCGCGGCAGCCAGACCGGCGTGTACGTCGGCGTGATGTACCACGACTACGGCACCCGCGCCCCCGGCACCGCCCCCGACGAGCTGTCGCCTTACCTGGGCAACGGCAGCGCCGGCAGCATCGCCTCCGGCCGCGTCGCGTACACGCTGGGCCTCGAGGGCCCGGCCGTCACCGTCGACACCGCCTGCTCCTCGTCCCTGGTGTCCCTGCACATGGCCTGCCAGGCGCTGCGCCAGGGCGAAGTCTCGATGGCGCTCGCCGGCGGTGTGACCGTGATGCCCACCCCGGAGATCTTCGTCGACTTCAGCCAGCAGCGCGGCCTCGCCGCCGACGGCCGCTGCAAGGCGTTCGCCGGCGCCGCCGACGGCACCGGCTGGTCAGAGGGCATCGGCCTGCTCCTCGTCGAGCGGCTCTCCGACGCCCGCAGGAACGGTCACCCCGTCCTCGCCGTCATCCGCTCCAGCGCCATCAACCAGGACGGTGCGAGCAACGGTCTGACCGCCCCCAACGGGCCGTCCCAGCAGCGCGTCATCCAGCGCGCCCTCGCTCAGGCCGCCCTGGCCGCCGCGGACGTCGACATGATCGAGGGCCATGGCACGGGCACGACGCTGGGCGACCCGATCGAGGCGCAGGCCCTGCTGGCCACCTACGGCCAGGACCGCCCCGAGGACCGGCCGCTGTGGCTGGGCTCCATCAAGTCCAACATCGGCCACGCCCAGGCGGCGTCCGGCGTCAGCGGCGTCATCAAGGCGGTCATGGCCATCCGCGAGGGGGTCATGCCCCGGACCCTCCACGTGGACGAGCCATCGCCGAACGTGGACTGGTCGGCGGGCAGCGTCAAGCTGCTGACCGAGGCCCGAGAGTGGCCGGAGACCGGCCGCCCGCGCCGGGCCGGAGTCTCCTCCTTCGGACTGAGCGGCACCAACGCCCACATCATCCTGGAGCAGGCGGACGAGGCGGCCGAGGCCGCCCGTCCGGAGCCGGCCGAGCAGCCCGGTGGCGACACCCGGCACAGCGCCGCGCTGGTCCTCTCGGCCCGCACCGCGCAGACCCTGCCGGCGCAGGCGGCCCGACTGAAGGACCTGCTGGAGTCGAGCCTCGAGATCGGCCTGTTCGACCTGGGCCACTCGCTGGCCACCTCGCGCGCGGCGCTGGACACCCGGGCCGCCGTGATCGCGGCCGACCGGGCCGAGGCCCTGCGCGGGCTGACCGCGCTGGCCGAGGGCAAGGCCTCTGCAGAGGCGCTGACCGGCAAGGACCGCTCCGACGGCCTGACGGCGTTCCTGTTCACGGGTCAGGGTGCGCAGCGGCTCGGCATGGGCCGTGGGCTGTACGAGGCGTTCCCGGTGTTCGCGGCGGCGTTCGATGCGGTGGTGGCAGAACTGGGCCTGCCGCTGATGGAGATCGTGTGGGGTGAGGATGCGGAGCGTCTGAACCGTACGGAGTTCGCTCAGCCTGCGCTGTTCGCGGTCGAGGTGGCGTTGTTCCGGCTGGTGGAGTCGTGGGGCGTGAAGCCCGACTTCCTGGCGGGCCACTCGATCGGCGAGATCGCCGCTGCCCATGTGGCGGGTGTGCTGTCGCTGGCGGATGCGGCCAGGCTGGTGGTCGCCCGCGGCCGCTTGATGCAGGCACTGCCGGCGGGTGGGGCGATGGTCGCGCTCCAGGCGAGCGAGGCGGAGGTTCTTCCGCTTCTGTCGGAGTCGGTGTCGATCGCCGCGGTCAACGGCCCGAACGCGGTCGTGGTCTCGGGCGACGAGGCCGCAGTACTCGCAACCAAGGCGTACTTCGAGGGGGAGGGCCGCAAGGCGACCCGTCTGAAGGTGTCGCACGCGTTCCACTCGCCGTTGATGGACCCGATGCTGGACGAGTTCCGGCAGGTGGCGGCGTCGCTGTCGTACAGCGCCCCGCGGATTCCGGTGGTTTCGAACGTCACGGGTGCGGTTGCGGGTGCCGGTGAGCTGACCGATCCGGAGTACTGGGTCCGGCACGTCCGCGAGGCCGTCCGGTTCGCCGACGGCATCCGCGCCCTGGCCGCCGCCGGAGTGGGCACGTTCCTCGAGCTCGGCCCGGACGCGGTCCTGACCGCCATGGGCCAGGACAGCGCCGACGGCGCCTTCATCCCCGCCCAGCGCCGCGACCACGACGCCGAGCGCGAGCTGGTCACCGCCGTCGCCCGACTGCACATCGCAGGCATCGGCATCGACTGGGCCGCGTTCCACGAGGGCACCGGAGCCCGACGCGTGGACCTGCCGACGTACGCCTTCGAGAAGCGCAGCTTCTGGCTGGCGGCCCCGTCCCCGGCCGCCGCGGGCGGCGCCACCGGACACGGCCAGCACGACGCCGGGCACCCGCTGCTCAGCGCCGCCATCGCGCTGCCCGACGGCGCGGGCGCCGTCCTCACCGGCCGGCTGTCGACCGCCGCGCAGTCGTGGCTGGCAGACCACCGCGTCCGCGGGCGGATCCTGCTGCCCGGCACGGGACTGGTGGACCTGGCGATCCGGGCGGGCGACGAGGTCGGCTCCGGCCGGCTCGAAGAGCTCACCCTGGAGGCCCCCCTGGTCGTCCCGGAACACGAGGCGCTCGCCCTCCAGGTCGTCGTCGGCGCCGTCGACGCCACGGGCGCCCGCCCGATCGGCATCCACACCCGGCCCGCGGACGGCGACGGGCAGTGGACGCGGCACGCGACCGGCCTCCTCACCGACCAGAGCCCCGAGCCCGGCTTCGACCTCCGGCAGTGGCCGCCGGCCGGTGCGACCCCGCTGCCCGTCGAGGGCGCGTACGAGAGGCTGATCGGCCGGGGCTACGGCTACGGCCCGGTGTTCCAGGGCCTCAAGGCCGCCTGGCGCGACGGCGACGACGTGTACGCCGAGGTCGAGCTGCCGGAGCACGCCCATTTCGACGCCGCCCGGTTCGGACTCCACCCGGCGCTCCTCGACGCCGCCAGCCACGTCGACCTGCTCGACGGCGGGCAGAACACCGTCCTGCCGTTCGTCTGGTCCGGAGTCACCCTGCACGCCGCCGGCGCCTCCTCCCTGCGGGTCCGCCTGCGCCGCCTCGGCGACACGGACACCACCGAGCTGCACGTCGCCGACGCGAGCGGAACGCCGGTGGCGACCGTCGAGGCCCTCGTCGCGCGCCCCGTCGCCGCCGAGCCGGTCGACGGCCTCCACCGCCTCGACTGGGTCGCCGGCCCCGAACTGACCGCCGTACCCGACCGGCTGGTGCCGGTCGCCGAGGCCCTGGCCGACGACACCCCGCAGAGCCGCCCGGCCCTGCTCAGGGTCGCCCCGGCCGGGGGAGAGGGCGCCGACGCCGTCCGGGCCGTGGCCGCCTCCGTCCTGGAGACCCTGCAAGCCTGGCTGGCCCGCCCGGACACGGCCGACGTCCCGCTCGTCGTCGCCACCCGCGACGCCGCCACCACCCCCGGCCTGCCCGGATACGACCTGACCCAGGCCCCGGTCTGGGGCCTGGTACGGGCCGCCCAGGCCGAGCACCCCGGCCGGTTCGTCCTGGTGGACCTCGACGGCACGCCGGAGTCCGAGGCGCTGCTGTCCGCGGCCGCCGGAACCGGCGAGGCCGAACTCGCCCTGCGCGGCGGCCGGGCCCTCGTACCGCGTCTGGCCGCCCTCTCCGCGGGCGACACGGCCGGCGCCGCGCACTGGGACCCCGACGGCACCGTCCTGATCACCGGCGGTACCGGCGGACTGGGTGCGCTGGTGGCCCGCCACCTGGTCGCCGAACACGGGATCAGGCACCTGGTGCTGACCAGCCGGCGCGGCACCGACGCACCGGGCGCCGCCGACTTGGTCGCGGAGCTCGCCGGGTACGGCGCCGAGGCGACCGTCGCCGCCTGCGACGCCGCCGACCGCACCGCCCTGGCCGCCGTCGTGGCCGGCATCCCCGCCGAGCACCCGCTGCGCGGTGTGGTCCACGCGGCCGGCATCGTCGACGACGGGCTGATCGCCTCCCTGGACCGGGCCCGGCTCGACGCCGTGCTCCGGCCCAAGGCGGACGCCGCCCACCACCTGCACGAGCTGACCGCCGGCCTCGACCTGACCGCGTTCGTCCTGTTCTCCTCCACCACGGGCTTCCTCGACAACCCCGGCCAGGCCAACTACGCGGCCGGCAACGTCTTCCTCGACGCCCTCGCCCTGCACCGCCGCACCCTCGGCCTGCCGGCCGTGTCCCTGGCCTGGCACCTGTGGGCCGGCGGCGGCATGGGAGCGCAGCTGGACGCCGCCGTCTTCGAGCGCCAGCAGCGGCTGGGCACGCCCGCCCTCGAACCGGCCGACGGGCTCGCCCTGTTCGACGCCGCGCTCGCCACGGGCGAGGCACTGGTGGTGCCGCTGCGCCTGGACGCGGCGGCCGCGGCCGCCGCGCACGCCACCGTGCCGGCCGTCCTGAGCGCACTGGTCGCGCCGAGCCCGGCCACCGCGCTTCCCGCGGGCCGCCCGCACCGGGCGCGGGCCGCGGCGGCCGCCGAGGCGGCCCCGGCCCAGCCGGAGCCGCTGGAGGACACCCTGGCGCGGCTGCCCCACGAGGAGCGGCTGCGGCTCCTGCTGGAACTCGTCCGCGACCAGGTGGCGGCCGTACGGCACGACGACCCGGCGGCCATCGACACCGAGCGCGGGTTCACCGAGCTCGGCCTGGACTCGCTGGCCGCGATCGAGCTGCGCAACCTGCTCGGCCAGGCAACGGGTCTGCGGCTGCCGGCAACGATGATGTTCGACTACCCGAGCCCCGGCCGGCTGGCGGAGTACCTGCTGGAGGAGCTCGTCCCCGAAGCCGCCCAGGTGCCCGACGCCCCGCAGCCGGCGGCCGAGGAAAGCTCGAGCACCTTCAAGGAGATGGACCTCGACGACCTGGTGCGGGCGGCCCTCCAGTCGGGCCCGACCAAGTGACCGGAGGCTGTGCGCATGGAGATTGAGCGGATCGTCGAGGCGCTCCGGGCGTCGATGACGGAGAACGAGCGTCTGAAGAAGGAAAACGCCCGCCTCAGCGGCGCGGCGACGGAACCGATCGCCATCGTCGGCATGGCCTGCCGGTTCGGCAACGGGGTCGACAGCCCCGACGACCTCTGGCAGCTGGTGCTCGACGGCCGGGACTGCGTCACGCAGTTCCCGGTGGACCGGGGCTGGGACACCGAGGGGCTCTACGACCCCGAGCACGGCGCCCCGGGCAAGAGCATCACCCGGGAGGGGGCGTTCATCCACGACGTCGCGGACTTCGACGCCGACCTGTTCGGCATCTCGCCGCGCGAGGCCCTGGAGGTCGACCCGCAGCAGCGCCTGCTGCTGGAAACCGCCTGGGAGGCCATCGAGAACGCCCGGATCGACCCCACGTCGCTCAAGGGGACGAAGACCGGGGTGTTCACCGGCCTGATGTACCACGAGTACGAGGGCGCGAGCACCGGCGGCAGCCTCGTCAGCGGCCGCATCGCGTTCACCCTGGGCCTTGAGGGCCCGGCCGTGACCGTGGACACCGCCTGCTCCTCGTCGCTGGTGGCCATCCACCTGGCCATGCAGGCGCTGCGCCGGGGCGAGTGCTCCCTCGCCCTGGCCGGCGGCGTCACCGTGATGGCCTCGCCCGAGACGTTCCAGTACTTCACCAAGCAGAAGGGCCTCTCGCCCGACGGCCGGTGCCGCTCCTTCGCCGCGTCCGCGGACGGCACCGGCTGGGGCGAGGGCTCCGGGCTCCTGCTGCTCGAACCGCTGTCACAGGCGCAGCGCGAGGGACACCGCGTGCTCGCCGTCGTCCGGGGCTCCGCCCTCAACCAGGACGGCGCCTCCAGCGGCCTGACCGTACCCAACGGCCCCGCCCAGCGACGGGTCATCCGGCAGGCCCTGGCCTCCGGCGGACTGGGCACCGGCGACGTGGACGTCGTCGACGCCCACGGCACGGCCACCCGGCTCGGCGACCCGATCGAGGCGCAGGCGCTGCTCGCGACGTACGGTCAGAACCGGAGCGAGGACCGGCCGCTGTGGCTCGGCTCCGTCAAATCCAACCTGGGGCACACCCAGGCGGCCGCAGGCGTGGCCTCCGTCATCAAGATGGTGCAGTCCATCCGCCACGGGGTCCTGCCGCGCACGCTCCACGTGGACGAGCCGACACCCCGGGTCGACTGGGAGGCCGGGGAGGTCCGGCTGCTGACCGAGGAGCGGCCCTGGCCCGAGGTCGGCCGCCCCCGGCGCGCCGGAGTCTCGTCCTTCGGAATCAGCGGCACCAACGCCCACATGATCATCGAAGAGGCTCCGCCCGCCCCCGAGGGCGCAGCGGCCTGAATGAGAGACGAGTGGCCCATGACCTCCACCATTCATTCCCCCGCGCTCGCCGAGCGGATATCCTCCGAGGAATTCCGCCATGTCCTCGGTCATTTCGGCAGCGGTGTGACGGTAATATCGGGGATGCACGCGGGCGACCCCGTCGGATTTGCCTGCCAGTCGTTTTCCTCGCTGTCCGTCGATCCGCCGCTGGTGACGTTCTCGGTGGCACGCACGTCCACCTCGTGGCCCCGGATCGAGGCATCGGGCTCCTTCTGCGTCAACGTCCTCTCCGCCGCCCAGGAGAAGATCTGCCGGGACTTCGCCGTCAGCGGCGCGGACAAGTTCGCCGGGGTGGACTGGACCCCCGCCGCGGCCACCGGCTCGCCGGCCCTCGACGGCGCCCTCGCCACCATCGACTGCGACATCGAGGCGGTCCACCCCGGAGGCGACCACGTGATCGTCGTCGGCCGGGTGCGCGCCCTGCGCACCGCCGACGACGGCGCCGGCCCCGGCCCCCTGCTGTTCTACCGCGCGGCCTTCCGCCGGCTCTCGCCCTGAACCGGGCCCTTCACCCCACGTACGCGAACCACCAACCGGAGGAAAGACATGCGATTCGGCCTCATCTACCACCACCAGCTGCCGCGCCCGTGGGCCGAGGACAGCGAGGAGCGGCTCTTCAACGAGTCCCTGGAGCAGATCGAGCTCGCCGACGAGCTGGGCTTCGACTACGCCTGGGCGACCGAGCACCACTTCCTGGAGGAGTACTCGCACTCCTCCGCCCCCGAGGTGTTCCTGGCCGCCGCCGCCGCGCGCACCAAGAACATCCGCCTCGCGCACGGCATCGTCTCGCTGCCCTCGGACGTCAACCACCCGGTGCGCGTCGCCGAGCGCCTGGCCACCCTCGACCTGGTCTCCGGCGGCCGCGTGGACTTCGGCTCCGGCGCCGGCAGCTCGCAGCTGGAACTGGAGGCCTTCGGAGTCGACCGCGACACCAAGAAGGAGCAGTGGGAGGAGTCCCTGGAGGTCGTCACCCGCCTGCTGTCGGAGACGCCGTTCACCGGCCACGAGGGCAAGTACGTCAGCGTGCCCCCGCGCAACCTGCTGCCCAAGCCGAAGCAGAAGGCCCACCCGCCGCTGTGGATGGCGTGCAGCGCCCGCACCACCATCGAGACCGCGGCCCGCCACGGCATCGGCGCCCTGTCCTTCTCCTTCGTCTCCCCCGAGGAAGCCAAGGAATGGGTCGACACCTACTACCGGATCATCGAGTCCGACGAGTGCACGCCGATCGGCCGGACCGTCAACCCCAACTTCTCGGTGGTCCTGCCGTTCATGTGCCACGAGGACGAGGACACCGCCCTGGACCGCGGCCTTGACGGCGCCCACTTCTTCTCGTACTCGCTGATGCACTACTACATCACCGGCCAGCACAAGCCGGGAACCACCGACGTGTGGCAGGAGTTCCAGAACAACCGCGAGGCCGTCGGCCTCGTCCGCAACCCGCCGCCGGTCGACGACGGCGTCGAGCTGACCCCCGAGGTCAAGGGCATGCTGGCGCAGATCACCTCGCTGCGCCGCGGCATCGGCACCCCGGAGCAGATCCGCGACCTGGTGCGCCGCTACGAGGAGGCCGGCGTCGACCAGATCATCTTCTCGGTGCAGATCGGCAAGAACCGGCACGAGCACATCGTCGAGTCGCTCAAGCTGTTCGCCTCCGAGGTGCTGCCCGAGTTCGCCGAGCGCCGCGAAGAGGCCGACGCCGCGAAGCAGGCCCGCCTGGAGGTCGCCGTCAAGGAGGCCCTCACCCGCGTCAAGGTCCACGACGCCGACGTGTCGGACTACGTCATCGCGCCCGAGCTGGCCGGCTGACGCCCCCGACCCGTACGCCCCCCGACGGCCGGCACCCCGCAACGACGCAGGGTGCCGGCCGCCGGCGTTTTCCCGCACCGGCCGGCAAAGCCGACGGAATTCCCCTGCCGGCCGTCTTCCGTCCGGCTTCCGTCGGGTTTCCGACGGCGCCGCGTTAGGGGTGGGGGAAGGGTCCTCTTAGGGGTCCGCGGAGTGGAAAACGGAGCCCCGCCACCCCTTAAATGATACGGGCGACCAAACGCGGACCGGACGGCGCTTCATTCACCCTCGCCGATTCATTTCCGGCATCCGGGACGGAGATCGCCGCATCCTCCATGGCAGGAAAGCCAATTCTCTAGGGAAGGGATATTGAGGGACATGGCCGTAGCAACACCGGGCACCAGCGCCTGGATTCGGCGGTTCCATCCCGCCCCCGAAGCGGCGACGAGACTCGTCTGCCTGCCCCACGCCGGCGGGTCGGCCTCGTACTACTTCGCGTGCTCCCGGGCACTGGCGCCCGACATCGACGTCGTCGCCGTCCAGTACCCCGGCCGCCAGGACCGCCGCCACGAGGCGTGCATCGACGACATCCACCGCCTCGCCGACGCCCTGCTGCCCGAACTCCTGCCGTGGGCCGACCGCCCGCTGGCCCTCTTCGGACACAGCATGGGCGCCTCGGTGGGCTTCGAAGTGGCCCGGAAACTGGAGCAGCACGGCGCCACCGTGCTCGGATTCTTCGCCTCCGGCCGCCGCGCCCCCTCCGCCTTCCGCGACGAGCGCGTGCACCAGCTGACGGACGACCAGCTCATCGCCGACATCGAGCGCCTCAGCGGAACGGACAGCCAGGTGCTCGACGACCCCGAGATCCTGCGCCTGGTCCTCCCCTCCGTACGCAGCGACTACAAGGCCGCGGAGACCTACCGCTTCCAGGGCGGACCGAAGCTCTCCTGCCCCGTCGTCGCCCTCACCGGAGACGCGGACCCCCAGGTCACCCTCGACGAGGCCCGGGCCTGGAGCGCCCACACCGAAGGCGCCTTCGACCTCCAGGTCTTCTCCGGCGGCCACTTCTTCCTCAACACCCGGGCGGCCGAGGTCCTGGGGACCATCCGCCACCACATGACCCGCACTTGGGGGGCCACCGTATGACAGCCACCATCGAAGGGCCGGCGGCCCTGACCGACGGACCGCGCGCCGGGCGCAAGGAGTGGATCGCGCTCGCCGTCCTCGTCCTGCCGCTGCTGCTGACGTCGATGGACGTGACGGTGCTCTACTTCGCAGTGCCGTCCATCGCCGCCGAACTCCAGCCCTCCAGCACCCAGCTGCTGTGGATGATCGACATCTACGCCTTCGTGCTGGCCGGCATGCTCATCACGATGGGCAACGTCGGCGACCTCATCGGCCGCCGCCGCCTGCTGCTCATCGGTTCGACCCTCTTCGGCGCGGCGTCTCTGCTGGCCGCCTTCGCCGGCAGCGCCGAGCTCCTCGTCCTCGCCCGTGCCCTCCAGGGGCTCGGCGGAGCCACCCTCATGCCGTCCACGCTGTCGCTGGTCAGCAACATGTTCCGCAACGACCAGCAGCGGCGTACGGCCATCTCCATCTGGGCCATCGGCCTGTCCGCCGGCGCCGCGATCGGCCCGGTCATCAGCGGCTCGCTGCTGAACTCCTTCTGGTGGGGCTCGATCTTCCTCATCAACATCCCGGTCCTCGCCGTGCTCCTCGTCGTCGTGCCGCTGCTGGTGCCGGAGTTCCGCCGGCCCCGCTCCGAGGCCGGCCGCTTCGACCTGCTCAGCTCCCTGCTCTCGCTCGCCGGTGTGCTGTCCGTGATCTGGGGCCTCAAGGAGGTCGCCACGCACGGACTGGAGTGGGACCGCGTGGCCGCCATGGGCGCCGGCGCCGTCCTGCTCGGCGTGTTCCTGCGCCGCCAGACCCGGCTGAGCCACCCGATGATCGAGCCCGCGCTGTTCCGCCGCCGCGGCTTCAGCCCGTCCATCAGCCTCAGCCTGATCGCCTTCTTCTGCCTGATCGGCTTCAGCGTCTTCACCACGCAGTACCTCATGGACGTCCTCGACTTCGGCCCGCTGAAGGCCGCCCTGTGGACGATGCCGCCGCCGGCGATCACGATGCTGGTCGCACCGTTCGCGGTGGTCCTGGCCGGCCGGATCCCGCCCGCCTACGTCATCAGCGGCGCCTTCGTCCTCGTGGCGGCCGGCTTCACCGCCATGACACAGGTCGGCGTCGAGCAGAACCTGCCGCTGGTCATCGGCGGAGCCACCGCCATCGGCGTCGGCGCCGCCATCGTCCTCACCCTCGTCACCGACCTGGTCGTCGCGGCCGCCCCGCCCGAGCGCGCCGGCTCGGTCTCCGCGCTGACCCAGACCTTCCAGGAACTCGGCGGCGCCCTCGGCATCGCCGTCTTCGGCAGCATCGGCACCGCCGTCTACCACAGCGCCATGGACGACAGCGCGCTGCCCGGAGTCCCCGCCGACGCCGTCGCCGCCGCCCGCCAGACCCTCGGCGGTGCCGCCGACGCCGCCTCGCGACTGGGCGGCGAACCGGCCAAGGCCCTTCTCGCCGCAGCGGAGCACTCCTTCGCCGAGGCCCTGAACACGGCCGCCGTCTTCGGCTCCGTGGTCGCGTTCGCCACCGCAGCGTTCGTCGTCTGGCGCCTGCGGCACGTACGCAGCATCCAGCCGCAAGGCGCCCCCGAGACCGCGGGCGCACCCCAGCACCAGCAGGCCCAGGCCGCCCCGGCGGCCGCCGGCCGGTGAAGCCCGGAAACACCATGACGTCACAGAGCTACGAGGAGAATGTGTTGGGTACCAACGGGACGGACACGGGCCGCGCGACGGTCAGCCTGAGCGCTGTGGAGAAGGTCTACACCCGGGGCAGCACCTCGGTGGCCGCACTGGCAGGAGTGTCCATCGGATTCCAGAAGGGCACCTTCACCGCGGTGATGGGGCCCTCCGGTTCGGGCAAGAGCACCCTGCTGCACTGCGCGGCCGGGCTGGACACGCCGACCGCCGGAACGGTCACCATCGACGGTGTCGACCTGGCCGGCAAGAACGAGACAGAACTGACCCTCCTGCGCAGGGACAAGATCGGCTTCATCTTCCAGGCGTTCAACCTGCTTCCGGCACTCACGGTGACGCAGAACGTCGTCCTGCCGCTGCAGCTCTCGGGCCGCCGGATCAACAAGACCTTCGTCCAGCAGGTGATCGACAGCGTCGGCCTCGGCGAACGCGCCCACCACCGCCCGGCGGAGCTCTCCGGCGGCCAGCAGCAGCGCGTGGCCATCGCCCGGGCCCTGGTCAGCCAGCCCGCGGTGATCTTCGCGGACGAGCCGACCGGCGCCCTGGACACCCGCACCGCACGCGAAGTGCTCACCCTCCTCGCGGACACCGTGCACCAGGGCGGGCAGACCATCGTCATGGTCACCCACGACCCGGTCGCCGCCTCCTACGCCGACCGCGTCGTCTTCCTGGCGGACGGCCGCATCGCATCCGAGATGTACGGCCCGACGGCCGCCGCCGTCGCCGAGCAGATGACCCTGCTCGGCGACGCGGTCGCCGCCGGCCGCCCGCTCGCCTCCCTCGGGAGCGTGTGATGTTCCAGCTGTCCCTGCGCATGGTGCGCTTCCGCTGGCGCAGCCTCGCGGCCACGTTCTTCGTGATGCTCCTCGCCGGAACGATCATGACGGCCGGCGGTGCCCTCATGGAGACCGGCGCGCGTGCGGTGCTGCCGGCCCAGCGGCTGGACGCCGCCGCCGTCGTCGTCGCCGGCAACGGCACGTACGAGGAGGCCGGCAGCCCGGTCGCCCAGTACAACGAGCGGGTCCGCATCGACGTCGGACTCGCCGACCGGCTCCGGTCGCTGCCCGGCGTCGAGCAGGCCGTCGTCGACCACTCGTTCGCCGCCACCGTCGTCCGGGACGCCAAGCCCCTCGGCAAGGAGGACAAGTCCTTCGGCCACGGCTGGCAGTCCGCAGCCCTGATGCCCTACCGGCTCACCGACGGCCGGGAGCCCTCGGCGAGCGGCGAGGTCGTCCTCGACACCGCCGTCGCGGCCGAGGCCGGCGCCTCCGTCGGCTCCCGGGTCGACATCGCCGCCAACGGCCAGGTCCGCCAGTTCACCGTCACCGGTATCGCCCGGCCGACCGCCGACGCGGTGGAGACCAGCCTGTTCTTCTCCGCCGCCGACATCCGCAGCCTCTCCCGCACCCCGGACAAGGCGGACGACATCGGCCTGCTGACCGCACCGGGCACCGACATCCCCCGGCTGGTCGCCGAGGTCGAGAAGGTCCTCGCCGGCACCAACGCCATCGCCCTGACCGGCGACGAGCGGGGCAAGGCCGAGTACGCGGAGATCGACATGACCGACCTTCTGGTCATCGCCGGCCTCCTCGCCGCCCTCGCCCTGATGGTCGGCATCCTCGGCGTCGCCTCGACCCTGTCGCTCTCCTTCCAGCAGCGGCACAAGGAGATGGCGCTGCTGCGCGCCGTCGGCACCACCCCGAAGCAGCTGCGCCGCATGATCGTCGGCGAGACGCTCAGCATCGCGCTGATCGCCACCCTGCTCAGCGCCGTGCCCGGGCTCCTGGTCGGCAAATGGCTCTTCGACCGGCTGACCGACACCGGCATCGCCCCCGAGGGCTTCATCTTCTACCGGGGCTGGCTGCCGACCACCATCGCCGGCGCCGTCGCGCTCCTGGCCTCCGGCATCGCCGCCGTCCTCGCCGGCCGCCGGGCGACCCTGACCAAGCCGGCCGAGGCGCTCGCCGCCGAGGCCACCGAGAAGTACCGCCTCGGCAAGATCCGCCCGACCTTCGCGGTCATCTGCCTGCTGCTGACCGCGAACCTGTGGTTCGTCGCACTGAACCTGGTCACCGGCCCGCTCATCGCCAGCCCCTCGACCTTCGCGTCGATCTTCTTCGCCGTCGGCCTGTCCCTGCTCGGACCGAGCATCGCCAAGGGCCTCACCAAGGCCATCGCCCCGGTGCTGCGCCGCTTCTCCGGCCTCTCCGGCTACCTCGCCGGGCTCAACACCCAGATGCGGGCGGTCCGCCTGGCCTCCGTCATCACACCGATCATGCTGCTCACCGGCATCGCCACCGCCAACCTGTACCTGGTCTCCACCGAGAGCAGCGTCAAGTCCGTGTACACCGAGACCCTGGCCAGCGACGCCGTCCTGCGCGGCGGCCCCGGCGGCCTGGGCCCGGACGTGCTCGACAAGGTCCGCGCCCTTCCCGAGGTCGCCGCAGCCTCCGAGTTCTCCGCCAGCGTCGGCTTCATCAAGAGCCCGAAGGACCCGTGGGGCAACAAGGACCTCGAGGGCTGGCAGCTGCTCGGGTACACCCCCGACGCCGCCGCCGCGGTGGGCGCCGCCAAGCAGGCCGAGGGCCGCCTCGCCGACCTCGACGACAAGTCCGTCGTCCTCGACGCGAAGTTCTCCAAGGAGCTCAAGGCCGGCATCGGCGATTCCGTCACCGTCGGCTTCGGCGACGGCTCCCAGGAGACGCTGAAGGTCGTGGCGCTCACCGACACCAAGCAGAGCTTCGAGTCGGTGATGGTGTCGGCCCGCACCCTGGCCCGCCACACCACCGCGGGCCTGCCCAGCCACATCGTCGTGGCGCCCAAGCCGGGCGTCGACGACCGGCAGATGGCAGCTGCCCTCGGCACCGTCGCCAATGGCCTGGCCGGCGCCGAGGTCGTCGACCGCGACCGGCTCACCGACGCCTTCGCCCACCACCTCGGCGCCCAGGCGCTGGTCAGCTACCTGATGGTCGGCACCCTCCTCGGCTTCATCACCATCTCCGTGATGAACAGCCTCTGGCTGGCCGTCCGCGGCCGCGCCCGCGAGTTCGCGCTCCAGCGCCTCACCGGGGCCACCAAGGCCCAGGTCCTGCGGATGATGGCCGTCGAGGGCGGCGTGACCGCCGTGATCGGCATCGCACTGGGCACGCTCGTGGCCCCGATGACGCTGATCCCCTTCTGCATCGCCCGGGCGGACCGGCTCATCCCCGCCGGCCCGGCGTGGATGTACTTCGCCGTGGTGGGCTTCGCCGCCCTCCTGACGATGGGCGCCACGCTCCTCCCGGCCCGACAGGCCCTCAAGGAGCGGCCCATCGAAGCCGCGCTGGCCGCCTGACGGCCCGGGTCGGCACCCCCGGCCCGCCCTGTCCCTCGACGCCCGCCCCCACACCCCCGGGGGGCGGGCGTCGAGTCGTCGGCGGCCCCTTCACAGGGCGTAGGGGTTGCCTAGGGGCAGCCCGGGTGGCAGGACCGGCCTAGGCTGGAATTCGACGACCGGGACGAGCAGCCATCAGGCGGCAGCGGCAATTTCCTTCCCGCACCTTCTCGAAATCCGCTGTCCGCTGTTCCCGCACCCGATGCGAAAACCCTGCGCCGAGGTCTGTTCCGCACCCACTCGGCCGCCTGTTCCCCCTCTCCATTTCGCCTTTCGGCGACCACCGCGTTCGCACACCCCTCCGAGGAGCGCCCGAGTGATCCGCATTCCCGCGCCCGACGGCACGCTGACGACCTATCAGCCCACCGCCGCCGCCCGCACCTTCACGCCCGACCCCCGCCCCTTCGCCCGCCGCTCCGTCCTGGCCGCCGCGCACGTCCTGGGCGACCCCTACGCCCCGAACGAGCCGTTCGGCCCGCCGCTCGGCCCGCCCCCGGCACAGTCCCTCGACTGGGACGCCACGCTCGCCTTCCGCCGCCACCTGTGGGCGCACGGCTTCACCGTCGCCGAGGCCCTGGACACCGCCCACCGCGGCGCCGGCCTGGACTGGCCGACCGCCGCCGAGCTGATCCGCCGCAGCGGAGCCGAGGCCCGCGCCGTCGGCGGCCGACTCGCCGTCGGCGTCTGGACCGACCAGCTCGACCCGTTCTCCCCGCACACCGTCGACGACGTCATCGCGGCGTACGAGGAGCAGCTCGCCGCCGCCGAGGAGGCCGGGGCCGTCGCGATCATCCAGGCCAGCACCGCCCTCGCGCAGGCCGTCCGCACCCCCGAGGAGTACACGGCCGTGTACGCGCGGCTGCTGGAGCAGACCAGCCGGCCCGCCATCCTGCACTGGCTGCTGCCGGAATGGGTGCCCGGCCACACCGGCTACTGGGGCCACGCCGACCAGGAGGACGCCACCCAGGCGTTCATCGACTTCGTCACCGCCCACCGGGACCGCATCGACGGCGTCAAGGTCGCCCCGCTCACCCCCGCGGCCGAGGTCGCGCTGCGCCGCCGCCTGCCCGAGGGCATCCGCTTCTACACCGGCGACCACGACACGTACACCGACCTCATCGCCGGCGACGAACAGGGCCACAGCCACGCCCTGTCCCCGGTGTTCGCCCTCATCGCCCCCGCGGCCGCCGAAGCCTTCCGCGCCCTGGACCAGGGCGACACGGCGGGCTTCCGCACCACCCTCGACCCCACGCTCGCCCTGGCCCGCCACGTCTTCGAGGGGCCCGGCCGCAGCACCCTGTTCTTCAAGACCGGCCTGTCCTTCACCGCCTGGCTGTCCGGCCACGCCGACCACTTCCGCATGGTCTGGGCCGAGCAGGGCGCCCGTTCGGTGCCGCACCTGGCCCGCGCCTACCGGCTCGCCGACGAACTCGGCCTCTTCCCCGACCCGGAGCTCGCCGCGCACCGCGTCCGCCAGTTCCTCAGCATCAACGGCATCGAGCAGTGACCTCGCCGACCCCGTACCCGCCAGACCAGGAGGAATTCACACAATGACCAGTGCAGTGGTGCTCGGCGGCGGCATGGCCGGCATGCTCGCGGCGGCCGCCCTGGCCGGCACGGCCGAACGCGTCACCGTCATCGAGGGCGACCGGTTCCCGGACCAGCCCGCGCCCCGCAAGGGGCTGCCCCAGGGCCATCACAACCACATGCTCATGAGCGGCGGGGCCGACGCCCTCGACGCCCTGCTCCCGGGCACCACTGACCGGCTGTACGCCGCCGGGGCCAAGCGCCGCCGGATGCCCACCGACCTGCTGACCCTGTCCGCCGAGGGCTGGTACCGCAACCACGACAGCGACGCCTACGTGGTCTGCTGCAGCCGCGACCTCATCGACCACGTGGTCCGCCGGCAGACGCTCGCCGACGACCGGATCACCGTCATCGAGGCAGCCAAGGCGACCGGACTCGCCGGCGACCGCACCAAGGTCACCGGCGTGCGCATCGAGCGCGCCGGCGCCGACGAGGAGACCGTCCCCGCCGACCTCGTCGTCGACGCCACCGGCCGCCGCTCCCGCACCCCCCACTGGCTCGCCGAGCTGGGGCTGCCCGCCCCGCAGGAGCTCAAGGTCGACGCCGGCTTCGCCTACTCCAGCCGGCTCTACGAGGCCCCGGCCGGCGCCACCGCCGATTTCCCCGGCGTCCTCATCCAAGCCCAGGCCGGCACCGGGCTCCCCGGCAGCGGTGCCGCCCTCCTCCCCAACGAGGGCAACCGCTGGATCGTCGCCCTGATCGGCACCCGCGGCGGCCAGCCGCCGACCGACGAGGAGGGCTTCAACGCCTTCGCCCGGCGGCTGCGGGACCCCATCGTCGCCGACCTCATCGCCACCGCCACCCCGGCGGGCCCCATCCGCGCCTACCGGGGCCTGCCCAACTGGCGCCGCTGCTACGAGAAGCTGCCGCTGCCCGACGGCCTGGTCGTCGTCGGCGACGCCGCCACCACCCTCAACGCCAACTACGCCACCGGCATGTCGCTGGCCGCGCTCGGCGCCCTCGCCCTGCGCAACGAAGCCGCCCGCCACGGCATCACGCCCGGCCTCGGCAACAGGGCGCAGACCGCCATAGCCAAGTCCTCCGAGGGCCCCTGGCAGATGGCCACCGGCACCGACCAGTGGTTCCCCGACGTCGAGATGAACATCAAGCGCGCCCCGGACCTGCTGCGCCGCTTCACCTCCCGGTTCGCCCGACTCACCACCGAGAACGCCGCACTGTCCAAGGCCTCGTTCGACGTGGCCGCGCTCCAGGCCCCGCCGAGCAGCATGATGACGCTGCCGGCCCTGCTGACCGTGGCCCGCGGCCCGCGCCGGGCCCCGCTGACGAGGGACCAGGCCATCGCCCAGTACCCGGAAATCGGCGGCATTCTCACCGCGACCCCGCGGGCCGAAGCCGCATAGTCCCTTGAAACCGGTAGGGGGGACCCTTTTCCCGTTTCTCTGGGGTTGGCCGTCCGCACCTGCCTCAGTAGCGTCATATCGCCTGTGAAAACGGCGAAATCCGATTTCAGATCCGACTCAAAATGGGGTGGCCTGGGTGGCTAGTGAGAACATTCCTGCGGTAATTCCGTGGCCCATCTCGGCCAAGAATGCGGCGGGCCTGCGGGCGCAGGCCGAGAAACTGCGCCGGTACCTCGCGGACCGCCCCGGCGAACGCCCGGCCGACATCGGCCTGTCGCTCGCCACCACCCGGGCCGCGCTCCCTCACAGGGCGGTCGTCCTCGGGGACGGCACCGAGAGCCTCCTCGACGGACTCGCCGGCCTCGCCGGGGACGCCACCGCCCCGGCCGTCGTCCCCGGCTCGGTCTCCGGGACTCCCCGCACCGTCTTCGTCTTCCCCGGACAGGGCTCCCAGTGGGAGGGCATGGCGGTCGAACTCCTCGACCAGTCACCGGTGTTCGCCCAGCGCATGGCCGAGTGCGCCGCCGCACTGGCCCCGTTCACCGACTGGGACCTCGTCGGCGTACTGCGCCGCCACGAGGACCAGCCCACCCTCGACCGGGTCGACGTCGTCCAGCCCGTCCTGTGGGCCGTCATGGTCTCGCTCGCCGCCCTGTGGCGCAGCCACGGGGTCGAGCCGGCCGCCGTCGTCGGCCACTCCCAGGGCGAGATCGCCGCCGCGACCGTCGCCGAGGCCCTCTCGATCGAGGACGGCGCCCGCGTCGTCGCCCTGCGCAGCCGGATCATCCGCGACAGCCTCGCCGGCAAGGGCGGCATGATGTCCGTCCCCCTCCCGGCCGCGGAGATCGGCGCCCGGCTCGAGCACCGCCGGGGCCGCCTCCAGCTCGCCGCCGTCAACGGTCCCGGCATCGCCGTCGCCTGCGGTGAGACCGCCGCCCTCCAGGAGCTGTTCACCGAGCTGACAGCCGAAGGCGTCCGGGCCCGCATGATCCCCGTGGACTACGCCTCCCACTCGCACTACGTGGAGGAGATCCGCGACGAGGTGATCGCCGCCCTGGCCCCCGTCACCCCCCGCTCGGTACGCCTGCCGTTCTACTCCACCGTCACCGGCGCCCCCCTCGACACCGCCGGCCTCGACGCCGAGTACTGGTACACCAACCTGCGCCAGACCGTCCGCTTCGAAGAGGCCACCACCGCCCTCCTCAACGACGGCTTCACCCTCTTCGTCGAGCCCACCCCCCACCACGTCCTCAAGAACGGCATCCAGGAGACCGCCGACGCCGCCGGCAAGGACGCGGCCACCGTCGGCTCCCTGCGCCGCGGCGAAGGCGGACTCGCCCGCTTCACCCGCTCCCTCGCCGAAACCTGGGTGCGCGGAGTCCCCGTCGACTGGGCCGGCTTCTTCGCCGGTACCGGCGCCCGGCTGACCGACCTGCCCACGTACGCGTTCCAGCGCAAGCGGTACTGGATGGACGTGCCCGCCCTCGACGCAGGCCCCGCCGTCCTCGGCCAGACCCCCGTCGACCACCCGCTGCTGCGGGCCGCCACCGAACCCGCCACCGGCGGCCACCTGTTCACCGGCCGCCTCTCCCTGCAGAAGCAGCCCTGGCTCGCCGACCACGAGGCCCTCGGCGCCGTACTCCTGCCCGGCACCGCCTTCGTCGACCTCGCCGTCCGCGCGGGCGACCAGGCCGGCTGCGACGTCCTGGACGAACTCACCCTCCAAGCCCCCCTGATCCTGCCCGAGCACGGCGGCGTCGACCTCCAGGTCCTCCTCGGCCCCGCCGACGACTCCGGCACCCGTACCGTGACCATCCACTCCCGCGCCGACGGCGACGGCCAGGACTGGATCCGCCACGCCGAGGGCACCCTCACCACCGGCGCACCCGCCGCCGCCTTCGACCTCACCCAGTGGCCCCCGCCCGGCGCCGAGCCCCAGAGCCTCGAAGGCGCCTACGAGCGCCTCTTCGGCCGCGGCTACGCCTACGGGCCCGTCTTCCAGGGCCTGACCGCCCTGTGGCGCCGCGGAAACGAGACCTTCGCCGAGGTCACCCTCCCCGAGCAGGCGCACCCGGACGCCGCCCGCTTCGTCGTGCACCCCGCCCTCCTCGACGCCGCCCTGCACGCCGACCTGCTCGGCGACACCAGCGCCGACACCCTCCTCCCGTTCGCCTGGACCGGCGTCTCGGTGCACGCCGTCGGCGCCACCGCCCTGCGGGTGCGGCTGGTCACCGACACCAAGGGCAGCACCCTGCTCCAGGCCGCGGACCACAGCGGCAGCCCCGTCCTCACCGTCGGCTCCATCGTCGCCAAGCCCGTCTCCACCGAACAGCTCGGCGCCGCCACCGGGCGCGGCGAACAGCCCTACCGCCTCACCTGGAGCCCGCTGCCCGCACCGCTGCCTGCCACCGACCGCAGCGCCGCCCACCCGGTCACCCTCATCGGAACCGACACCCTCGGCCTCGCCGACCTCACCGACCTCGCCGACCCCACCGCCCACCCGGACCTCGACGCGCTGCGCACCGCGCTCGACGCGGGCGCCGCCGCCCCCGCGACCGTACTCCTCACCCGCACGGCCCCCGCCGGCGACGTCCCGCACGCCGTGCGCGCCACCGCCCACGAGACCCTGGCGATCCTGCAGACCTGGGCCGCCGACGAACGGCTCGCCGCCTCCCGCCTGGTCCTCGTCACCCAGGGCGCCGTACCCGCCGCCGGCACCGTCCCCGACCTGGCCACCGCCCCGGTCTGGGGCCTGGTCCGCGCCGCCCAGGCCGAGAACCCCGGCCTGTTCACCCTCATCGACCTCGACGGCACCGACGCGTCCCGGCGCGCCCTGCCCGCCGCCCTCGCCACCGGCGAACCCGAGCTGGCCCTGCGCACCGGCACCGCCCACGCCCCCCGCATCGTCCGCACCGAACCCCAGAACACCACCACCACCGCCACCGCCGCCCGCCCCCTCGACGGGCAGGGCACCGTCCTGGTCACCGGCGGCACCGGCGGCATCGGCGCCCTCGTCGCCCGCCACCTCGTCACCGAGCACGGCGTCCGCCACCTCGTCCTCACCAGCCGCCGCGGCGCCGACGCCCCCGGCGCGGCCGCCCTGCGCGACGACCTCGCCGCCCACGGCGCCGAGGTCACCCTCGCCGCCTGCGACGTCTCCGACCGCGACGCGCTCGCCGCCCTCCTCGCCGCCATCCCCGCCGAGCACCCCCTCACCGGCGTGGTCCACTCCGCGGGCGTCCTCGACGACGGCGTCATCGCCTCCCTGACCCCCGAGCGCATGGACACCGTCCTCGCGCCCAAAGCGGACGCAGCCTGGCACCTGCACGAGCTCACCGCCGGCCGGGACCTCGCCCTGTTCGCCCTGTTCTCCTCCGCCGCCGGCACCCTCGGGGCCGCCGGCCAGGCCAACTACGCCACCGCCAACGTCTTCCTCGACGCCCTCGCCGCCCACCGCCGCGCCGCCGGACTCACCGGCACCTCCATGGCCTGGGGCCTGTGGGCCGAAGGCACCGGCATGACCGGCACCCTGGACGCCGCCGACATCCAGAGGCTGCGCCGCCAGGGCTTCCCCGCCATGGCGACCGCCGAGGGACTGGCCCTGTTCGACCAGGCACTCGGGGCCGACGACCCGCTCCAGCTGCTGGTCAAGCTCGACCTGGGCGCACTGCGCACCCAGGCCGGCCACGGACACGTCCCCGCCGTCCTGCGCGAACTGGTCCGCGTACCCGCCCGCAAGGCCGCGGCCGCCGCCTCCCGCACGGCCGCCGGCGGCTCCGAGCTGGCCGACCGGCTCGCCCGGCTCCCCGAGGCCGAATGCGACAGCCTCCTGCTCGACCTGGTACGCAGCCACGCCGCCGACGTCCTCGGCCACGACTCCGCCGACGCCGTCCAGCCCGACCGCGCCTTCAAGGAGCTCGGCTTCGACTCCCTCACCGCCGTCGAACTGCGCAACCGGCTGTCGGCCGGCACCGGCCTGAAGCTCTCCGCCACCCTCGTCTTCGACTACCCGACCGCCCGCTCCGCCGCCCAGTACCTCAAGGACACCGCGCGCGGCGCCGCCGCCGCCCCGGCCGCCACCGCGGCCACCGCCCCGGCCGACGACGAGCCCATCGCCATCGTGGCCATGGCCTGCCGCTTCCCCGGCGGCGTCGAGACCCCCGAGGACCTGTGGCGGCTGGTGGCCGAAGGCACTGAAACGATCTCGGAGTTCCCCACCGACCGCGGCTGGGACCTGGAGGGCATCTACGACCCCGAACCCGGCACCCCCGACCGCACCTACACGCGCTCCGGCGGCTTCCTCCACGACGCCGCCGAGTTCGACGCCGGCTTCTTCGGCATCTCCCCGAATGACGCCCTCGGCATGGACCCCCAGCAGCGCCTGCTCCTGGAGACCTCCTGGGAGCTGTTCGAACGCGCCGGCATCGATCCCGCCACCCTCAAGGGCACCCAGACCGGTGTCTTCACCGGCGCCATGTACCACGACTACGCCCGCTCCCGGGCCACCGGCTCCATCGCCTCCGGCCGGCTCTCGTACACGTACGGCCTCGAGGGCCCGGCCGTCACGGTGGACACGGCCTGCTCCTCCTCACTGGTCGCCCTGCACCTGGCCATCCAGTCCCTGCGCTCGGGCGAGTCCGCCCTCGCCGTCGCCGGCGGCGTCACCGTCATGGCCACCCCCGAGGTGCTCATCGAGTTCGGCCTCCAGCAGGGCCTGTCCGCCGACGGCCGCTGCCGCTCCTTCTCCTCCGGCGCGGACGGCACCGGCTTCTCCGAGGGCGTCGGCATGCTCCTCGTCGAGCGGCTCTCCGACGCCCGCAAGAACGGCCACCCGGTCCTCGCGGTGGTGCGCGGCTCCGCCGTCAACCAGGACGGCGCCAGCAACGGCTTCTCCGCACCCAACGGCCCCTCCCAGCAGCGCGTCATCCGCCAGGCCCTGGCCAATGCCGGTCTCGCCGCCGCCGACGTCGACGCGGTCGAGGCACACGGCACCGGAACCAAGCTCGGCGACCCCATCGAAGCCCAGGCGATCCTCGCCACGTACGGCCAGGACCGCCCCGAGGACCAACCCCTGTGGCTGGGCTCGATCAAGTCGAACATCGGGCACGCGCAGGCCGCGGCCGGCGTCGCCGGCGTCATCAAGATGGTCGAGGCGATCCGCCGCGGAGCACTCCCCAGGACCCTGCACGCCGAGCACCCGTCCCCCGAGGTGGACTGGGACTCCGGCGCGGTGGAACTGCTCACCGAAGCCCGCGACTGGCCGGAGACCGGCCGCCCGCGCCGGGCCGGCGTCTCCTCCTTCGGCATCAGCGGCACCAACGCCCACGTCATCGTCGAGCAGGCCCCGCAGCACACCGACCCGCAGCCCGCGGACACCGCCGGCCAGGCCCCTGCCCCCGCCACCCCCGCAGCCCTGCCGCTGCTCGTCTCCGCCCGCACCCCGCAGGCACTGCGCGACCAGGCCGCTCGGCTCGCCGAGCACCTGCGCACCCGCGACGACCTCCGCCTGGCCGACATCTCCTGGACCCTGGCGAACGCCCGGACCGCCCACGAGCACCGCGCCGCGGTCCTCACCCCGGACCGCGACCAGGCCGTACACTCCCTGGCCGCCCTCGCCGCCGGCGACGCGTCGGGCCGCGTGGTCACCGGCAACGCCCGCACGGGCGCTGGCACCACGGCGTTCGTGTTCACGGGTCAGGGTGCGCAGCGGCTCGGGATGGGCCGTGGGCTGTACGAGGCGTTCCCGGTGTTCGCGTCCGCGTTCGATGCGGTGGTGGCGGAGCTGGGCCTGCCGCTGATGGAGATCGTGTGGGGTGAGGATGCGGAGCGTCTGAACCGTACGGAGTTCGCGCAGCCTGCGCTGTTCGCGGTCGAGGTGGCGTTGTTCCGGCTGGTGGAGTCGTGGGGCGTGAAGCCCGACTTCCTGGCCGGCCACTCGATCGGTGAGATCGCCGCCGCCCACGTGGCCGGTGTGCTGTCGCTGGCGGATGCGGCCCGGCTGGTGGTGGCCCGCGGCTGCCTGATGCAGGCACTGCCGGCGGGTGGGGCGATGGTCGCGCTCCAGGCGAGCGAGGCGGAGGTTCTTCCGCTTCTGTCGGAGTCGGTGTCGATCGCCGCGGTCAACGGCCCGAGCGCGGTCGTGGTCTCGGGCGACGAGGCCGAGGTCCTGAAGGTCAAGGCGTACTTCGAGGGGGAGGGCCGCAAGGCGACCCGTCTGAAGGTGTCGCACGCCTTCCACTCGCCGCTGATGGACCCGATGCTGGATGCCTTCCGCGAGGTCGCGCAGTCGCTGTCGTACAGCGCCCCGACGATCCCGGTGGTGTCCGCGCTGACGGGCACGGTTGTGGCTGCCGGTGAGCTGACCGATCCGGGGTACTGGGTCCGGCACGTCCGTGATGCGGTGCGGTTCGCGGATGCGGTCGGGGTGCTGGAGGACAAGGGCGTCACCACGTTCGTCGAGGTGGGCCCGGATGCGGTGCTGTCGGCGACGGGTCCGGCCTGCCTGTCGGGCGGTGACGGCGCGTTCGTGCCGCTGCTGCGCCGGGGCCGCGGCGAGGAGGGCGAGCTGGTGGCCGCGGTGGCGCTGGCGCACTGCCGTGGAGTGGCCGTGGACTGGCAGGCGTACTTCGCGCCCTACGGCGCCCAGCGCGTCGACCTGCCCACCTACGCCTTCCAACGCCGCCCGTACTGGCTCGCCGAGACCACCGGCCACACCGTGGCCATCGGCGGCACCGGCGCCCCGGAGCCGGCGGCCGGCCTCGACGCCGAGACCGCACGCTGGCACGAGCTGATGGCGCTGCCCGACGGCCAGCGCCGCCGCGAGGCGCTCGCCCTGGTCCGCCGCCACGTCGCCGCGGTGCTCGGACACACATCGATCGACGCCGTGGAGCCCGACCGGGCCTTCACCGAACTCGGCTTCGACTCCGTCGCCGCGAGCGAGTTGCGCAGGCGCCTCACCACCACCACCGGCCTGAAGCTTCCCGAGACCCTCGCCTTCGACCACCCCAACGCGCAGTCCGTCACCGAGCTCCTGCTCACCCACGACCGGCCGGAGGAGCCGAACCCCGCCGAGCACCTGCTCACGGAGCTCGACCGGCTGGAGACCGCCCTCGCCGACACCTCCGGCCTCGACACCGATGCCGCCCGCATCACCGCGCGCCTCGAGGCACTGCTGCGCAACTGGCGGGACACGCACGGCGGCGAGCCGGGCGAGGACACGCACGACGACTTCGAATCGGCCACGGACGACGAACTCTTCCGGGCCCTGGACAACCTTGAGATTGGTTCCTGACCATGGGCAACGACGACAAGCTCCGCGACTATCTCAAGCGCGCCACGGCCGACCTCCAGCAGACCAAGCGCCGCCTGCGGGAGGCCGAGGCCAGGGCCCACGAGCCCATCGCCATCGTGGCGATGAGCTGCCGGTTCCCCGGCGGCGTGGACACCCCCGAGGCACTGTGGCAGCTGGTGGACTCCGGTACGGACGCCATCAGCACGTTCCCGGAGAACCGCGGCTGGGACCTCGAGGGCCTCTACGACCCCGAGCCCGCCACACCCGGCAAGACGTACTCCCGCGAGGGCGGCTTCCTGCACGACGCCGGCGAGTTCGACGCCGACTTCTTCCGGATCAGCCCCAAGGACGCCCGGGAGACCGACCCCCAGCAGCGCCTCCTGCTGGAGACCGCCTGGGAAGCGCTGGAACGGGCCGGCATCGTCCCCGCCACGCTGAAGGAGACCCAGACCGGTGTCTTCGCCGGAGTCGTCTACCACGACTACCTCGTGGGCGGCGGCACCGGCAGCCTGGCCAGCGTCGCCTCCGGCCGCATCGCCTACACCCTCGGCCTGGAAGGCCCCGCCGTCACGGTGGACACGGCCTGCTCCTCCTCGCTCGTCGCCCTCCACCTGGCCATCCAGTCGCTCCGCTCGGGCGAGTGCACCCTCGCCCTGGCCGGCGGCGCCACCGTCATGGCACACCCGCATTCCTTCGTCGGATTCAGCCAGGACCGCGGCCTCGCCCCCGACGGCCGCTGCAAGTCCTTCGCCGGAGCCGCCGACGGCACCGGCTGGGGCGAGGGCGTCGGCATGCTCCTTGTCGAGCGGCTCTCCGACGCCCGCAAGAACGGCCACCCGGTCCTCGCGGTGGTGCGCGGCTCCGCCGTCAACCAGGACGGCGCCAGCAACGGCATATCGGCCCCCAACGGCCCCTCCCAGCGCCGCGTCATCCGCCAGGCCCTCGCCGGCGCCCAACTGACCCCCGCACAGGTCGACGCCGTCGAGGCACACGGCACCGGCACGGTACTCGGCGACCCCATCGAAGCCCAGGCGATCCTCGCCACGTACGGCCAGGACCGCCCCGAGGACCAGCCCTTGTGGCTGGGCTCGCTCAAGTCGAACATCGGGCACGCCCAGGCCGCCGCCGGCGTCGGCGGCATCATCAAGATGGTCATGGCGATGCGCCACGGCAGGCTCCCCAAGACCCTGCACGTCGACCGGCCCAGCCCCAAGGTCGACTGGTCCGAAGGCCGCATCCAGCTGCTCACCGAGGCCCGCGACTGGCCGGACAACGGCCGCCCGCGCCGCGCCGCCGTCTCCTCCTTCGGCTTCAGCGGCACCAACAGCCACGTGATCCTCGAAGAGGCACCCGCGCCCGAGCCGACTCCCGAACCGAAGGCCGACGCACCGGCGGCAGCAGCCCCGGCCGTCCGCGCCGATGCCGCGATCCCGCTGGTGCTCTCCGGCAAGGGCACGGCCGCGCTGCGCGCCCAGGCCCAGCGCATGCTCGCGCACCTCGAAGCCGACACCACGACCCGCCTCGCCGACCTCGGCTGGTCCCTGGCCGGCACCCGGGCCGCGCTCCAGGACCGGGCCGCGATCGTCGCCACCGACCGGGCGGAGCTGCTGCGCCGCCTCGGCGCGCTGGCCGCGGGCGAGCCCGCGGCCGGGCTCGTGCAGGGACGCGCCGGCCGGGCCGAGGACCTGACCGCGTTCGTGTTCACGGGTCAGGGTGCGCAGCGGCTCGGGATGGGCCGTGGGCTGTACGAGGCGTTCCCGGTGTTCGCGTCCGCGTTCGATGCGGTGGTGGCGGAGCTGGGCCTGCCGCTGATGGAGATCGTGTGGGGTGAGGACGCGGAGCGTCTGAACCGTACGGAGTTCGCGCAGCCGGCCCTGTTCGCGGTCGAGGTGGCGCTGTTCCGGCTGGTGGAGTCGTGGGGCGTCAAGCCCGACTTCCTGGCCGGCCACTCGATCGGCGAGATCGCCGCCGCCCACGTGGCCGGTGTGCTCTCGCTGGCGGATGCGGCCCGGCTGGTGGTCGCCCGCGGCCGTCTGATGCAGGCACTGCCGGCGGGTGGGGCGATGGTCGCGCTCCAGGCGAGCGAGGCGGAGGTTCTTCCGCTTCTGTCGGAGTCGGTGTCGATCGCCGCGGTCAACGGCCCGAACGCGGTCGTCGTCTCGGGCGACGAGGCCGAGGTCCTGAAGGTCAAGGCGTACTTCGAGGGGGAGGGCCGCAAGGCGACCCGTCTGAAGGTGTCGCACGCCTTCCACTCGCCGCTGATGGACCCGATGCTGGATGCCTTCCGCGAGGTCGCGCAGTCGCTGTCGTACAGCGCCCCGACGATCCCGGTGGTGTCCGCGCTGACGGGCACGGTTGCGGCTGCCGGTGAGCTGACCGATCCGGAGTACTGGGTCCGGCACGTCCGTGACGCGGTGCGGTTTGCGGATGCGGTCGGGGTGCTGGAGGACAAGGGCGTCACCACGTTCGTCGAGGTGGGCCCGGATGCGGTGCTGTCGGCGACGGGTCCGGCCTGCCTGTCGGGCGGTGACGGCGCGTTCGTGCCGCTGCTGCGCCGGGGCCGCGGCGAGGAGGGCGAGCTGGTGGCCGCGGTGGCGCTGGCGCACTGCCGTGGAGTGGCCGTGGACTGGCAGGCGTACTTCGCGCCCTACGGCGCGAAGCGCGTCGACCTGCCCACCTACGCCTTCCAACGCCGCTGGTTCTGGCGCGACCCCGACGCCGCCGCGCCCGCCCCGAACGGCCCCACCACCCCGGACGCCGCAGACAGCGCCGTCCTCGACGCCCTGGAGCGCGCCGACAGCGCCGCCCTGGCCGACCACACCGGCGTACCCGCCGAAACCCTGGACCAGGTGCTGCCCGCCCTGCGGGACTGGCGCCACCGCCGGCGCGAGCAGGCCCGTACCGACTCCTGGCGCTACCGCGTCCAGTGGCTGCCCGCCCGCACCCCCGCCGCCTCCGGACCCGCCGCCCCCGACGGGACCTGGCTGCTGGCCGTGCCCGCGGACCTCTCCGGCGACCCCCGGGTGACCGCCCTAGCCGAGGGCCTCGCCGCGCACGGCGTGTGGACCGTACGCGTCGTGATCGGCGACCAGACCAGGACCGCGCTCGCCCACGAACTGCGCGCCCACACCGGCCTGGCCGGCGCGCTCTCCCTGCTCCCCCTCGACGACCGCCCCCACCCGGACCACCCGGCCCTCTCCCGGGGCACCGCCACCACCGTCACCCTCGTGCAGGCGCTCGGCGACGCCGGAATCGGCGCCCCCCTGTGGTCGGTCACCTCCCGGGCGGTGGCCGCCACCCCCGCCGACACCGTCCCCGAACCCCTCCAGGCCGCGCTCTGGGGCCTGGGCGCGGGACTCGCCCTCGACCTCCCCGACACCTGGGGCGGCCTCGTCGACCTGCCCGCCGAGGTCACCGAGGAGACCGTACGGACCCTGTGCGCCGTCCTCGCCGCACCCGGCGGCGAGGACCAGCTCGCCGTCCGCGGCCGCCACGTGCTCGGCCGCCGCATGGTACGCGTACCCCTCGGCGACGCGCCCGCCGTCCGCGACCGGCAGCCCTCCGGCACCACCCTGATCACCGGCGGCACCGGCGGGCTCGGCGCCCACGTGGCCCGGCTGCTCGCCGACCGCGGCGCGCCGCACCTGCTGCTCACCAGCCGCCGCGGCCCCGCCGCGCCCGGAACCCGGGAACTGGTCGGCGAACTGGAGGCCCGCGGCACCCGCGTCACCGTCACCGCCTGCGACGTCGCCGACCGTGACGCCGTCGCCGCCCTGCTCGACAGCGTTCCCGCGGACCTGCCGCTCACCGCCGTCGTGCACGCCGCGGGTGCCATGCAGCGCATCGCACCCCTGTCCGACCTCAGCCTCGAGGAGTTCGCCGCCGTCGCCGACGCCAAGGTCAGCGGCGCCCGCCACCTCGACGACCTGCTCGCCGACCGGCCACTGGACGCCTTCGTGCTCTTCTCCTCCGGCTCCGCCGTATGGGGCAGCGCCGGCCAGGCCGCATACGGCAGCGCCAACTCCTACCTCGACGCGCTCGCCGCCCACCGCCGGGCCCGCGGCGCCACCGCCACCTCGGTGGCCTGGGGCCCCTGGGACAGCGGCATGGTCGACGCCGAACTCAGCGCCGCACTCACCCGGATCGGCACCCTGCCCATGGACGCCCGGCCCGCCCTCGCCGGCCTCGCCGGCACCCTCGACCACGACGAGAGCCACCTGGTCGTCGCCGACATCGACTGGGCCCGGTTCGCCCCCGTCTACACGCTGGCCCGGCCCCGCCCGCTCATCGACACCGTGCCCGAGGCCCGCGCCGCACTGGAATCCGTACCCGACACCGCGGGGACGGACGGCGCGGACGCCTTCACCCAACGGCTGCACGGCCTCCCGCAGGCCCAGCAGCACCGGGCCCTGCTCGACCTCGTACGCACCCACGTCGGCGCCCTCCTCGGCTACGACGACCCACAGACGGTCGAGCCCGGCCGGCCGTTCACCGACCTCGGCTTCGACTCGGTGGCCGCCACCGACCTGCGCACCCGGCTCTCCACGGCCACCGGCCGCACCCTGCCCGCCACGATGGTCTTCGACCACGCGACCCCTACCGCACTCGCCGCGTACCTGCACGGCGAACTGTGCCCGGATGCCGCGATCGACGCAGACGCGATGTCCGTCCTGGCCGAACTCGACCGGCTTGAGGCAGCGTTGACGGCGCTCCACCCCGAGGACATCGAACGGCACAAGATCCCCGGGAGGCTGCAGAGCCTGACGGCCCGCCTGGGCGGCGGACCGGCCTCCGCGGCCGACCAGCTCACCGAGGACGCGACGGCGGACGACGTCTTCGCGTTCATCGACAAGGAACTCGGCCTCGCCTGAAGGCCCCGGCCCTGCGCGCAGTCTCCGACTGACGCGCGCAGGGCCCGTTTCACCACACCAGAACCATGCGTATTCCAGAGGACGTTGCGAGGCGGGGAATGGCTGACGATCAGAAGCTCCTTGACTATCTCAAGCGGGTCACTGCCGATTTGGCCCAGACACGTCAGCGGCTCCAGGAGTACGAGGCCAGGGACGCCGACCCGATCGCCATCGTCGGCATGGCCTGCCGCTACCCCGGCGGGGTCACCTCCCCCGAGGACCTGTGGCAGCTGGTGGCCGACGAGGTCGACGCCGTCTCCGACTTCCCCCAGGACCGCGGCTGGCAGATCGACACCGAGGACGGCGACTTCGCCCGCGTCGGCGGCTTCATGACCGGCGCCGCCGAGTTCGACCCCGCCTTCTTCGGCATCTCGCCGAAGGAAGCCGTCGCCATGGACCCGCAGCAGCGCCTCATGCTGGAGGTCTCCTGGGATGCGCTGGAGCGGGCCGGAATCCCCGCCGACAAGGTGCGCGGCGGACAGGTCGCCGTGTTCGCCGGCTCCGGATTCCAGGACTACGGCGACCTCCTCAACACGGCCCCCGAGGCTGCCGGACCCTTCATGGGCACCGCCGCAGTGGCCGCCGTCATCGCCGGCCGGGTCTCCTACGCCCTCGGCCTCGAAGGCCCCGCGGTGACCGTGGACACCGCCTGCTCGTCCTCCCTCGTCGCCATCCACCTCGCCGCGCAGGCGCTGCGCGACCGGGAATGCTCACTGGCCCTCGCCGGCGGCGTCATGGTGATGTCGACCCCCGGCCCGTTCATCGGCATGGCCCGCCAGGGCGGCCTCGCCGCCAACGGCCGCATCAAGGCCTTCGCCGAGGCCGCCGACGGCACCGCCTGGGCCGAGGGCGCCGGCATGCTCGTACTGGAGCGCCTCTCCGAGGCCCGCGCCAAGGGCCACCCCGTCCTCGCCGTCATCAAGGGCTCCGCCGTCAACCAGGACGGCGCGAGCAACGGCCTGACCGCCCCCAACGGCCCCTCCCAGCAGCGCGTCATCCGCGAGGCACTGAGCGCCGCCCGGATCCCCGCAGCCCAGGTCGACCTCGTCGAAGGACACGGCACCGGCACGGTGCTCGGCGACCCCATCGAAGCCCAGGCCCTGCTCGCCACGTACGGCCAGGGACGCCCGAAGGACCGGCCGCTGCGGCTGGGCTCGCTCAAGTCGAACATCGGGCACGCCCAGGCCGCCGCCGGCGTCGGCGGCGTCATCAAGATGGTCATGGCGATGCGCCACGAAACCATGCCCAGGACCCTCCACGTCGACCGGCCCACCACCCACGTCGACTGGTCCGCCGGCGACGTCGAACTGCTCACCGAGGCCCGCCCCTGGCCGCACGCCGACCACCCGCGCCGTGCCGCCGTCTCCGCCTTCGGCGTCAGCGGCACCAACGCCCACCTCATCCTGGAGCAGGCCCCCGAACCGGAGCCCGCCGAAGGGCAGCCCGCCGAGCCGGCCCCCGCCCCCGCGACCCGCCCCGCCGCCACCCCCCTGCCGTGGCTGGTATCCGCCCGCAGCGCCGACGCCCTCGAGGCCCAGGCCGCCCGCGTGCAGGCGTACACGGCCGACCACCCCGAGCTGCGCGAACTCGACCTCAGCTACTCCCTGGCGACCACCCGCGCCTGCCTGGAGCACCGCGCCGTGGTCCTGGCCGAGGACCGCGAGGCCGCCCTCGCCGCGCTCGGAGCACTGGCGAACGGCGAGGCACGCGCCGACGTACTGCGCGGCCTCGCCGGCAGCGGCCTGACGGCGTTCCTGTTCACGGGGCAGGGTGCGCAGCGGCTCGGCATGGGCCGTGGGCTGTACGAGGCGTTCCCGGTGTTCGCGTCCGCGTTCGATGCGGTGGTGGCGGAGCTGGGCCTGCCGCTGTCGCAGATCGTGTGGGGTGAGGATGCGGAGCGTCTGAACCGTACGGAGTTCGCTCAGCCTGCGCTGTTCGCGGTCGAGGTGGCGTTGTTCCGGCTGGTGGAGTCGTGGGGCGTGAAGCCCGACTTCCTGGCCGGCCACTCGATCGGCGAGATCGCCGCCGCCCATGTCGCGGGTGTGCTGTCGCTGGCGGATGCGGCCCGGCTGGTGGTCGCCCGCGGCCGTCTGATGCAGGCACTGCCGGCGGGTGGGGCGATGGTCGCGCTCCAGGCGAGCGAGGCGGAGGTGCTTCCGCTTCTGTCGGAGTCGGTGTCGATCGCCGCGGTCAACGGTCCGAGCGCGGTCGTGGTCTCGGGCGACGAGGCCGAGGTTCTGAAGGTCAAGGCGTACTTCGAGGGGGAGGGCCGCAAGGCGACCCGTCTGAAGGTGTCGCACGCGTTCCACTCGTCGCTGATGGACCCGATGCTGGACGAGTTCCGGCAGGTGGCGGCGTCGCTGTCGTACAGCGCCCCGACGATCCCGGTGGTGTCCGCGCTGACGGGCACGGTTGCGGCTGCCGGTGAGCTGGCCGATCCGGAGTACTGGGTCCGGCACGTCCGCGTGGCCGTCCGGTTCGCCGACGGTGTGCGGGCGTTGGAGGCCGAGGGCGTCTCCCGTTTCGTGGAGCTGGGTCCGGACGGCGTGCTGACGGCGATGGCCCAGCAGTCGGTCGAGTCGGAGACGGCTGTGCTGGCTGCGGCGGTGCGCCGTGACCGGCCTGAGGCCGCCGCCCTGCTCGCAACCATCGCCCGGCTGCATGTCCACGGCGTGTCGGTGGACTGGGAAGCAGTCTTCGCCGACACCGGCGCCCGGCGCGTCGACCTGCCCACCTACGCCTTCCAGCGCCGGCACTACTGGATCACGCCGGAGAACGGCGCCGCCGACATCACCTCCGCCGGCCTCGACGCAGCCGACCACCCCCTGCTCGGCGCCGCCGTCATGCTCGCCGACTCCGAGGGCGCAGTGCTCACCGGCCGGCTCTCCGCGGCCACCCACCCCTGGCTCGCCGACCACGTCGTCGGCGGCACCATCCTCTTCCCCGGCACCGGCTTCGTCGAGCTCGCCGTACGCGCCGGCGACCAGGTCGGCTGCGACGTCCTCGAGGAGCTCACCCTCGAAGCCCCGCTGGTCCTGCCCCCGCGCGGGGCCGTACAGGTCCAGGTCACCGTGGGCGCCGCCGAAGGCTCCGGCACCCGCTCCCTGACCGTGCACTCCCGCTCCTCCGCGCACGAGCCGTGGACCCGGCACGCCACCGGTGTCCTTGCCTCCGGCGCCGACGCGGGCAACGCCGACCTCTCCCAGTGGCCGCCGGCCGGCGCCACCCCGATCGACGTCGACACCCTGTACCCCGACCTCGCCGGCCTGGGCCTCCAGTACGGCCCGGTGTTCCAGGGCCTCAAGGCCGCCTGGCGGGCCGGCGACTCGGTCTACGCCGACATCACCCTGCCCGAGCAGGACCACAAGGACGCCGAACGGCTCGGCCTGCACCCCGCCCTGCTCGACGCCGCCCTGCACGCGGTCAGCTTCACCGGGGTCACCGGCGACCAGGCCGCCCTGCCGTTCGCCTGGTCAGGCGTCACCCTGCACGCCGCCGGGGCCACCTCCGTCCGCGTCCGCCTGACGCCGACCGGCGCGGGCGTCTCCCTCGCGCTCGCCGACGCCGTCGGCCGGCCCGTCGCGACCGTCGAATCCCTGATGCTCCGCCCCATCAGCGAAGAGCAGCTCGCGGCCGCCCGCGCCGGCCACCACGAGTCGCTGTTCCGTCTGGACTGGACGCCGCTGCCGGCCACCCCCGCAGCGCGCCCCCAGGACACCGCCGTCTTCGACAGCGTCCCCGGCACGGACGCCACGGCCGTACGCGCCGCCGCCCACGCGGCCCTGGCGCGCCTCCAATCGGCCACGGCCACCGGCACCCTCGTGTTCGTCACGCGCGGCGCGGTCGCACTGCCGGGTGAGGACGTCACCGACCTGGCCGGTGCTGCGGTCTGGGGCCTGGTCCGCTCCGCGCAGTCCGAGGACCCGGGCCGCTTCGTGATCGTCGACGTGCCCGCCGACACCGAGGACCCCTCCGCCGCCGTCGACCTCGCGCTGGCGGCGGGAGAGTCCCAGGTCGTCGTCCGCGGGACCACCGCGTACGGCGCCCGCCTGGTCCGTACCGAAGTCCCGGCGGCGGCCGACGCCGCTAGCGAGGCGGCCCCGGCGTTCGGTAGCGGGACCGTGCTGCTCACCGGTGCCTCGGGCAGTCTGGGCGGCCTGTTCGCCCGCCACCTCGTGGCCGAGCACGGCGTGCGCAGCCTGCTGCTGACGAGCCGCCGCGGCGCGGACGCACCGGGCGCCCAGGAACTGGTAGCGGACCTGGCGGCCCTCGGCGCGGAGGTGAAGGTCGCGGCCTGCGACGTCGCCGACCGCGACGCGCTCGCCGCCCTCCTCACCGATATCGAACTGTCCGCGGTGGTCCACGTCGCCGGCGTCCTCGACGACGGCGTCATCGCCTCCCTCACCCCCGACCGCATCGACACCGTCATGCGCCCGAAGGTCGACGCGGCACTCAACCTCCACGAGCTGACCGCCGGCCACGACCTGTCCGCGTTCGTCCTGTTCTCCTCGGGCTCCGGCACGCTCGGCGCGCCCGGCCAGGGCAACTACGCGGCCGCCAACACCTTCCTCGACGGCCTGGCCGCCCACCGCAGGGCGGTCGGTCTGCCCGCCCTGTCCCTGGCTTGGGGCCTGTGGACCGGCGGCATGGCCGGCACCCTCGCCGAGGCCGAACGCTCCCGCATCTCGCAGGGCGGCATCTTCCCCCTCACCCCCGAGGAGGGCACCGTCCTCTTCGACGCCGCCCTGGCCGGCGGCGAAGCCACCCTCGTCCCCGCCAAGTTCGACCTGGCTGCCCTGCGTGCCCAGGGCGACGGCGCCCCGCCCCTCTTCCGGCGCCTCATCCCCACCGCCACGCGGCGCCGCCGCTCCGCACAGACCCCCGTGGCCGAGGCCGGCGCCCTCCAGCGCCACCTGGCCTCCCTGCCGCAGGCAGAACACCAGGCCGCCCTCCTGGACCTCGTCCTGTCCCGGGCCGCCCTCGTCCTCGGCTTCGCCGACGCCCGCGCCATCGAACCCGAACGGGCGTTCCGCGACCTCGGCGTCGACTCCCTGGCCGCCGTCGAGCTCCGCAACGGCCTCAACGAGGCCACCGGACTGCGGCTGCCCGCCACGCTGGTCTTCGACTACCCCACCCCCGCCGAACTCGCCGCATACCTGCTCGACGAGGTCTCCGGCCAAGACACCGACGCGCCCGCCGCCACGGCCACCGGTGCTCTCGCCGCCCAGGACGACCCGATCGTGATCGTGGGCATGGCCTGCCGCTATCCCGGTGGGGTGGAGACCCCCGAGGACCTGTGGCGGCTCGTTGCGGGCGGTGTGGATGCGATCTCCGAGTTCCCGTCCAACCGCGGGTGGAACGTCGACGAGCTGTTCGATCCGGCTTCTGAGCGTCCGGGTACCAGTTACGTCAAGCACGGCGGGTTCCTGCACGATGCGGGCGACTTCGACCCGGCGTTCTTCGGGATCTCCCCGAACGAGGCCCTCGGTATGGATCCGCAGCAGCGTCTGCTGTTGGAGACGTCCTGGGAGGCGATCGAGCGGGCCGGCATCGACCCGGCGACCCTCAAGGGCAGCTCGACCGGCGTGTTCGCCGGCATGATGTACCACGACTACGCCGCCAACAGCGGCACCGGCGCCATCGCCTCGGGCCGCGTCAGCTACGTCTTCGGCTTCGAAGGACCAGCCGTCACCATCGACACCGCCTGCTCCTCCTCGCTCGTTGCCTTGCACCTGGCGGTGCAGGCGCTGCGGTCGGGGGAGTGCTCGCTGGCGCTGGCCGGTGGTGTGGCGGTGATGGCGACCCCCGAGGCGTTCGT
>NZ_JBWKDK010000029.1:0-103590 GCF_056436005.1 Streptomyces sp. NPDC043854 | reverse complement strand
GCAAAAACCCTCCCCCCCCCCCCCTCCCTTCCGGTCCGTTGGGCGCCCCCCTCCCCCCCCCCCCCCCTTCCCCCCTCCCCCCCCCCCCCCCCCTCTCTCCCCCCCCCCCCCCCCCCCCCCCCCCCCCCCCGGGGCCGATGTCTGTCGGTCGGCGTTACGTACCGACTCCTCCTGGGATCGGCGCACCCGTCCTCGTCGGGACGCATCAGGCTGAACTGACTGGTACGTGCAAAAAATTTTGGAATGGCCCGGAATCGGAACACCGAGGCCCCTCGGCTCGTTGTCACGACGTGAGCACGACACCACCTGTTCTCGCCGCAGAGCTGGCGCAGGCGTGGGCCGACATTCAGCGGCACCACCCCGAGCTGCCCGATCTTGCCGCCCCCGAGTCCCTGATCGGAGAGTCCTCGTCCGCCTGCGGCGCCGAGCTCTCCTTCGAGCGACTGCTGCACGAGGCAGTCCACGGCATTGCCGCCGCCCGCGGAGTGCGCGACACCTCCCGGGCCGGCCGCTACCACAACCGCAGATTCCTCGCGATCGCCGAGGAGATGGGGCTGGACCACTCCGACGAGCCGCACCCGAGCAGCGGCTTCTCGCTGGTCACGCTCAACGCCGAGGCGAAGAAGCGCTACCGCCCCACGATCGAGCGGCTCCAGCGCGCACTGAAGGCGCATACGGCCGCGACGGCCGCGGACACCAAGCGCAGCTTCCGCGGGCCGGCCGCACGGCACGGCTCCTCGGGCGGCGGTGTGCGCGTCAAGGCGGTCTGCGAGTGCGGGCGCAACGTGCGGGTGGTCCCCTCCGTGCTGGCCCAGGCGCCGATCGTGTGCGGCGGCTGCATGAAGCCGTTCCGCATCCCCGAGGTCGCCGTCACCGCCGCCGCGTCCTGATCCGGCGGCGCATGGCGCCGCGGGGCGGCGTGCCGCTGATCGCCGGCCCCGGGGAGGAGGCGCCGGCGGCATGTGGCACAATGACAAGCTGTACTCGACAGTCGCACAGGACCCCTCTCTCCTCCGGCTGACGCGTCCATCGGGCACCCGAGTACCGCATCCCCACGTGGCATCTCAAAGTGCCCAACCACGTCAAGTTCAGGAGACACCACTCCAGTGGCAGTCAAGATCAAGCTCAAGCGCCTCGGCAAGATTCGCTCTCCGCACTACCGCATCGTCGTCGCCGACGCCCGCACCCGCCGGGACGGCCGCGCGATCGAGGAGATCGGCATCTACCAGCCGACCTACAACCCCTCGCGCATCGAGGTCAACGCCGAGCGTGCCCAGTACTGGCTGTCCGTCGGCGCCCAGCCGACCGACGCCGTCCTCGCCATCCTGAAGCTGACCGGCGACTGGCAGAAGCACAAGGGCCTGCCGGCCCCGGCGCCGCTGCTGCAGCCGGCCACCAAGGAGGACAAGCGCCGCTCCTTCGAGGAGTTCGCCAAGGCCCTCGAGGGCATCGGCGAGACCAAGGGCGAGGCCATCACGCAGAAGAAGAAGGCCGACAAGAAGGCGGACGAGGCTGAGGCCGCCGCCGAGTCGACCGAGGCCTGAGCATGCTCGAGGAGGCTCTTGAGCACCTCGTAAAGGGCATTGTGGACAACCCCGACGACGTGCAGGTCGCCTCGCGCAACCTGCGGCGCGGGCAGGTGCTCGAGGTCCGGGTCCACCCGGACGACCTCGGGAAGGTGATCGGCCGCAACGGCCGCACCGCACGTGCCCTGCGCACCGTCGTGGGCGCCATCGGCGGCCGCGGCATCCGCGTCGACCTCGTCGACGCGGACCACGTCCGCTGAGCAGTTGAATCACCGGCACGGGCCGGGGAGGGCATGCGTGCCCGCCCCGGCCCGTCGTCGTCTGGACAGGAGAGACAGACAGTGCAGCTGGTAGTCGCGCGGATCGGCCGCGCCCACGGGATCAAGGGTGAGGTCACCGTCGAGGTGCGGACCGACGAGCCGGAGCTGCGGCTCGCCCCCGGCGCCGTACTGCTGACGGAGCCGGCCGCCACGGGTCCGCTGACCATCGAGACGGGCCGGGTGCACAGCGGGCGCCTCCTGCTGCGCTTCGAGGGCGTCCGGGACCGCAACGCCGCCGAGGCGCTGCGCAACACCCTGCTGATCGCCGAGGTGGACCCGGCGGAGCTGCCCGAGGAGCCCGACGAGTACTACGACCACCAGCTGATCGACCTGGACGTCGTCCTGGAGGACGGCACCGAGGTCGGGCGGATCACCGAGATCAGCCACCTGCCCTCGCAGGACCTGTTCATCGTCGAGCGCCCGGACGGCTCCGAGGTGATGATCCCCTTCGTCGAGGAGATCGTGGCCGAGATCGACCTGGAGGAGCAGCGCTGCGTCATCACCCCGCCGCCCGGGCTGATCGACGACCGCGCCGAGATCGTCTCCTCGCGCGACAACGGGCAGGAGGCCTGATGCGGCTCGACGTCGTCACGATCTTCCCCGAGTACCTCGAGCCGCTGAACGTCTCCCTCGTCGGCAAGGCGCGGGCCCGCGGGCAGCTCGACGTGCACGTCCACGACCTGCGCGACTGGACCTACGACCGGCACAGCACCGTCGACGACACCCCGTACGGCGGCGGTCCCGGCATGGTGATGAAGACCGGGCCGTGGGGCGAGGCCCTCGACGAGGCCCTGGCCGACGGGTACGAGGCCGGCGCCCATGGACCCGTCATGGTCGTGCCCACGCCCAGCGGCCGCCCGTTCACCCAGGAACTGGCCGTCGAGCTCTCCGAGCGCCCCTGGCTGATCTTCACCCCCGCCCGCTACGAGGGCATCGACCGCCGCGTCATGGATGAGTACGCCACGCGGATGCCGGTCTACGAGGTCTCCATCGGCGACTACGTCCTGGCGGGCGGCGAGGCCGCAGTGCTCGTGATCACCGAGGCCGTGGCCCGGCTGCTGCCCGGCGTCCTCGGCAACGCCGAATCCCACCGCGACGACTCCTTCGCCCCCGGCGAGATGGAGAACCTGCTGGAAGGGCCCGTTTACACCAAGCCGCCCGAGTGGCGCGGCCGCGGCATCCCGGACGTGCTCCTGAGCGGCCACCACGGGAAGATCGCCCGGTGGCGCCGCGACGAGGCGCTGCGCCGGACCGCGCAGAACCGTCCGGACCTGATCGAGCGCTGCGAGGCGTCCGCGTACGACAAGAAGGACCGGGAGGTGCTCAGCATCATGGGCTGGCAGCCGACCGCCGACGGCCGATTTTGGCGCAGACCCCGGGCCGTGGAAGAATAGGCGGCTGCTGTGTGCTCGCGTGCGCCCCTGCCACAGGGGGACAGTCGTACGACGGGTGGCGCAGCTCCCGAACTCTCTACGAAAACCCGCACCGGCGGCCTGTGGCGTCGTGCGAAGAAAGCAGACGAAGAACATGTCTCACCTGCTCGACGGCGTCAACGCCGCCACGCTGCGCTCGGACGTCCCGGCCTTCCGCCCGGGTGACACCGTCAACGTCCACGTCCGCGTCATCGAGGGCAACCGCTCCCGTATCCAGCAGTTCAAGGGTGTCGTCATCCGCCGCCAGGGCTCCGGCGTCTCCGAGACCTTCACCGTTCGCAAGGTCTCCTTCAGCGTCGGTGTCGAGCGCACCTTCCCGGTGAACTCCCCGATCTTCGAGAAGATCGAGGTCGTCACCCGCGGTGACGTGCGTCGCGCCAAGCTGTACTACCTCCGTGAGCTCCGCGGCAAGGCCGCGAAGATCAAGGAGAAGCGCGACCGCTGATCTCCTCTCCGGATCCCGGGGGAGGCCGGATAGGCTCCCCCCAATGGACACCGAAGCAGAGCTCACACGACGCGGCTACTCGTCCCCCGGTACGGGGGAGGGGCGGCCGCGTTCTGCTTTTGGTCGGGCTTCCGCCCGCAGACTCGCCCGGCGCGGCCTGCGGGCGCTGCCGACCTGGCGCGGCGCCGCCGTCCTCGGTGTGCTGTGCACGGTCTTCCTGCTGCTGTTCGGCAACTTCGTCCTGCAGCCCTTCCTCATCCCGAGCAAGTCGATGGAACCGACGCTCGGGGTCGGGGACCGGATCCTGGTCAACAAGCTGGCGTACCGTTTCGGCCATCAGCCGCAGCGCGGGGACGTGGTGGTGTTCGACGGCACCGGGTCCTTCGTGCGGGAGCCGGCCGGGGCGGACCCGGTCGCCGGGCTCGTACGCGGGGCGGCCTCCGTCCTCGGGATCGGCGAGCCGTCCGAGACGGACTTCGTCAAGCGGGTCGTCGGGGTCGGCGGTGACGACGTGGTGTGCTGCGACGCCGACGGGCGGATCAAGGTCAACGGGACGCCGGTGGACGAGCCGTACCTGTACCCCGGCGACACCCCGTCGAAGGTGCCGTTCCGGATCGTCGTGCCCCTGGGAACCCTGTGGGTCATGGGCGACCACCGTTCCCAGTCCCGGGACTCGCGGGACCACCTGGGGGAGCCCGGCGGGGGCATGGTGCCGGTGGAGAAGGTGATCGGGCGGGCCGACTGGATCGGCTGGCCGGTCTCGCGCTGGGGTACGACGGGCCCGCACGGCGGCACGGCGGGCGGCGGCCATGGGTAGCCGCGGCCGGCCGCGCGGCGAGCGGGCCCGCACGGACCAGGCGCGCACGGACCGGGCCCGCACGGACCGGGCCCGCACGGACCGGGCCCGCACGGACCGGGCACGCGCCGACCGGCCCCGCGCCGACCGGCCCCGCGCCGACCAGGTCCGCCCCGACTGGATCAGCGACGACCGGCCGCGCGGCGAGGCGATGCGGGGCGAGGCGGCGCGCGGCGGGGGCGGCCGCGCCGAGCAGCGGCGGGCCGAGCGGACGCGCCGCGGACGGGATTCGTCCCCCGAGCGGGAGACCGGCAGGAAAACCGGCGCGCCGGCCGGCGTGCCGGAGGGCGGCGGCCGTGCCGAGCGGCGGCGGCTGGCCCGCCGGATCCGCAGGCGCAGGCGCACGCGCCGGGCGGGCGAGGTGCCCCTGCTGGTGGTCGCGGCGCTGTGCATCGCGCTCCTGCTGAAGACCTTCCTGGTCCAGGCGTTCTTCATCCCCTCCGGGTCCATGGAGCAGACCATCCGGATCGGTGACCGGGTGCTCGTCGACAAGCTGACCCCGTGGTTCGGCTCCCCGATCGAGCGGGGCGACGTCGTCGTGTTCAAGGACCCCGGGGGCTGGCTCAAGGGCGAGGCCGCGCGCCCGCCCCGCGACCCCGTCGGCATCAAGCAGATCAAGCAGACCCTGACGTTCATCGGCCTGCTGCCGTCGGCCGACGAGCAGGACCTGATCAAGCGGGTCATCGGCATCGGCGGCGACACCGTCGTGTGCTGCGACGCCGAGGGCCGCGTCACCGTCAACGGGGCGCCGCTCGACGAGCCGTACGTGAACCCCGGGAACGCCCCCTCCGAGATCCGCTTCGAGGTGCAGGTCCCGCCCGGGCGGCTCTTCGTCATGGGCGACCACCGGGCGAATTCGGCCGATTCCCGCTTCCACCTCGACGAGCCGTTCCAGGGCACCATCGACGAGGAGGGGGTCGTCGGGGAGGCCGTGGTCATCGCATGGCCGTTCGACCACTGGCGCAGGCTGGAACAGCCCGCGACCTTCCTCACGGTGCCCGACCAGCAACGCAGCGGTCGACGCGGCCGCCGGGGACACCGCGGAGGCCAGCCCGTCGCATAGTGTGTCTTCGGTCTCCCGCGCCCTTGGGAACTCCCGCTCGTTAGGGGAGGGGAGGACCCGTGCCGCACCCGGCGCGGGCGGCAATTCCGAGTGAGGAGTGGATGTGGGGGACGTGGCGGTAGGCGCGCGGTCCGGACGCGACGAAGGTGAGGAGCGGCCGGACGGCATCAGGCGCGATGCCGAGCGCGAGGCCCGCGAGGCCGAGGGTGCCGAGGATGCCGAGGACGGCGCCGAGGAGCGCCCGCAGCGCTCGTTCTGGAAGGAGCTCCCGCTCCTCGTCGGCATCGCCCTGCTGCTCGCCCTGCTGATCAAGACCTTCCTGGTACAGGCGTTCTCCATTCCGTCCGACTCGATGCAGAACACCCTGCAGCGCGGCGACCGGGTGCTCGTGGACAAGCTGACCCCGTGGTTCGGTTCGGAGCCCGAGCGCGGCGAGGTCGTGGTCTTCCACGACCCGGCGAACTGGCTGGCCGGGGAGCCCACCCCGGAGCCCAACTTCCTGCAGACGATCCTCAGCAAGATCGGTCTGATGCCGTCCGCGGACGAGAAGGACCTGATCAAGCGGGTCATCGCCATCGGCGGGGACACGGTCGAGTGCAAGAAGGGCGGCCCGGTCGTCGTCAACGGCAAGCCGCTGGACGAGCCGTACATCTTCCCCGGGAACACCCCGTGCGACGACGCCCCGTTCGGCCCGCTGACCGTGCCCCAGGGCAAGATCTGGGTCATGGGCGACCACCGCCAGAACTCGCAGGACTCCCGCTACCACATGCAGGACTCGACCCAGGGCTTCGTGCCCGTTGACAAGGTCGTCGGACGGGCCGTGGTCGTCGCCTGGCCGGTCACCCGCTGGGCGACCCTCCCGGTTCCGGACACGTTCGACCAGCCGGGCGTCGGGGACCGGGCCGCGGCCAAGGCGATCGGCGCCGGCCCGGCCGCGCTGGGGCTCGCCGGAGCCGTCCCGGTCGTGATCTGGCGCCGGCGGAGGCTGACCAGCGGGACTACCGGCAGGTAGGGTGCCGCCCAGGTCGTCGATCCCGGATGTGGGGGCGCTGCTATGGGCGGAACGCCGAAAGGCACTACACAGACAAGCAGTACACAGGGGATACGCAGTGGCGGTGACGGCCGCGGCGGTGTCGGCAACGTGTTGTCCGGGATCGTCGTGGCCGTCGGCTTCGTGCTCTTCCTGGGGGGCTTCGTTTGGGCCGCGCTGCTCTACCAGCCCTACACGGTGCCGACCGACTCGATGATGCCGACGGTGAAGCCCGGTGACCGGGTGCTGGCGCAGCGCATCGACGGCGGCCGGGTGCGCCGCGGGGACATCGTCGTCTTCACTGATGCCATGTGGAGCGACTCCCCCATGGTCAAGCGGGTCGTCGGCATCGGCGGCGACACCGTGAGGTGCTGCGGGGAGGGCGGCCGGCTCAGCGTGAACGGCAAGGAGCTCGACGAGCCGTATGTCTACCGCAGCGAGCCCGTGACCCCGGACGGAGCGGCCCCCGGCACGGTTCCGGGCGCGGCCTCCGCCGCCGGCACCACCCCGTTCGAGGTGACCGTGCCCGAGGGCAACCTCTTCCTGCTCGGCGACCGGCGCTCCAACTCGATCGACTCCCGGGCCCACCTCCAGGAGGCCGGCCAGGGGACCGTGCCCCGCTCGGCCGTCCGCGCCCGCGTCGACGCCCTGGCCTGGCCCTCCATGGCCATGGTCGCGCGGCCGGAGGCGTACGCCGGCCTGCCCGGCGGCACCTCGGAGCCGGGGCCGCTGCGGCTCCAGCTCGGCGCCGTCGCCGCCGGGGCCGCCCTGGTGGTGCTGGGGGCCGCGTACGGGCCGCTCGTACGGGTCCTGGGGCGCGGCCGGAGGCGGGAGCGTGCCGGTGTCCGCTGACCTGGCCGCGGGCGGCCCCCGCAAGGTGTCCCGGGTGATCCTGCTGGACCCCGAGGACCGGATCCTGCTGCTGCACGGCTTCGAGCCGGACGACCCGACGGTCACCTGGTGGTTCACCCCGGGCGGCGGGCTGGAGGGCGGCGAGAGCCGGGAGGAGGCCGCGCTGCGGGAACTCGCCGAGGAGACCGGGATCACCGAGGTGGACCTGGGGCCGGTGCTGTGGCACCGGTACTGCTCCTTCCCGTTCGCCGGGCGGCGCTGGGAGCAGGACGAGTGGTACTACCTGGCCCGGACCGCGCAGACCCGGACCGAGCTGCACGGGCTGACCGAGCTGGAGCGGCGCAGTGTCTCCGGGGCCAGGTGGTGGCGGCCCGAGGAGCTCCTGGCGGCGCGTGACACGGTGTACCCGATCAGGCTGGCCGAGCTGCTGAGGGCGCTGCTGGACGACGGTCCCCCGGCCACGCCGGTGGAGCTGGCGCCGGAAATCGTCTAGGGCCGCACCGGCCTGCCGCACAATAGGGGGACGCACGGCTGAAGGGGAACATGCCATGAGCGCCGAGGACCTCGAGAAGTACGAGACCGAGATGGAGCTGAAGCTCTATCGCGAGTACCGCGACGTCGTCGGGCTGTTCAAGTACGTGATCGAGACGGAACGCCGCTTCTACCTCACCAACGACTACGAGATGCAGGTGCACTCGGTGCAGGGTGAGGTGTTCTTCGAGGTCACGATGGCCGACGCCTGGGTGTGGGACATGTACCGGCCGGCCCGCTTCGTGAAGCAGGTACGGGTGCTGACCTTCAAGGACGTGAACATCGAGGAGCTCAACAAGACCGATCTCGAACTCCCGGGCGGCTGATCCCTCCCCCTCGGGGGTGAACGGGTTGTCCACAACGGCCCCGCCGTCCACCAAGATCCACAAGGTGGGCGGGTCCGCGGGATCGTCGGGGCCGGAGGTGGTGCCCGATGAACGCGAAGGACGTGGCGCGACAGGCGCTGGGGCGGTACGGGGAGGATCTGGCGGCGCGGCGGCTGGCCGAGGCCGGCATGACGGTCATCGCGCGGAACTGGCGGTGCCGGGGCGGCGAGATCGACATCGTCGCGCGGGACGGTGACGCCCTCGTCGTGTGCGAGGTCAAGACCCGCCGGGCGGGGCGCTTCGAGCACCCCATGGCCGCGGTCCGGCCGGGCAAGGCCGAGCGGCTGCGCCGGCTCGCCGGGCGCTGGCTCGCCGACCACGGCGGGCCGCCCCCGGGCGGGGTGCGCATCGACCTGGTGGGGATCCTCCTGCCGCGGCGCGGCGCGCCGGTGGTGGAGCACGTCCGGGGGGTGGCGTGATGGGCTTCGCACGGGCCTGCTCGGTCGCCTTGGTGGGCGTCGAGGGCGTGGTGGTGGAGGTCCAGGCCGACCTGGAGCCCGGCGTCGCCGCGTTCACGCTGGTGGGGCTGCCCGACAAGACGCTCGTCGAGAGCCGGGACCGGGTCCGGGCCGCCGTCGTGAACTCGGGCGCCGCCTGGCCGCAGAAGAAGCTCACGGTCGGGCTCAGCCCCGCCTCGGTGCCGAAATCGGGCGCCGGCTTCGACCTGGCCGTGGCCGCGGCGGTGCTGGGGGCGGCCGAGGTGGTCGATCCCGCGGTCATCGCCGACCTGGTGCTCGTCGGGGAGCTCGGCCTGGACGGCAGGGTCCGCCCGGTGCCGGGGGTGCTGCCCGCGGTCCTCGCCGCTGCGGAGGCCGGATACCGCAGCGTGGTCGTGCCGCACCGCTGCGCCGCCGAGGCGCGGCTGGTCCCGGACGTCTCGGTGGTCGGCGTGAGCAGCCTGCGCGGCCTGATCGCGGTCCTCACCGGCGGGGCCGCCGAGGAGGAGCCGCAGGACGAGGGAGGGCCGCCGGATCCCGGGCCGGGGCCGGCCGGGCTGCTGGTCCCGGGCGCCGGGCTGGGCACCGGGGTCGTGCCCGTCGGGGCAGCGGCGGGAGGGGCGGCGGACTTCCCCGACCTGTGCGACGTCGCCGGACAGCACACGGCGCGCCGGGCCCTGGAGGTGGCTGCCTCCGGGGGCCACCACCTCTTCCTCAGCGGACCCCCGGGAGCCGGCAAGACGATGCTGGCCGAGCGGCTCCCCTGGATCCTCCCGCCGCTCACCCGGCAGGATTCCCTGGAGGTCACCGCCGTCCACTCGGTCGCGGGGATCCTGCCGCCCGGCGATCCACTGGTCAGCAGGCCCCCGTACTGCGCGCCGCACCACTCGGCGACGATGCAGTCGCTGGTCGGCGGCGGGGCGGGGGTGCCCCGGCCCGGGGCGGTCTCGCTGGCCCACCGGGGCGTGCTCTTCCTGGACGAGGCCGCGGAGTTCGGCACCAAGGCGCTGGACGCGCTGCGCCAGCCCCTGGAATCGGGGCGGGTGGTCATCGCCCGGGCCGCCGGGGTGGTGCAGCTGCCGGCCAGGTTCCTCATGGTACTCGCGGCGAACCCCTGCCCCTGCGGGCGGTACGGGCTGCAGGGCGCCGGCTGCGAGTGCCCGGCCTCGGCGGTCCGGCGCTACCAGGCGCGGCTGTCGGGGCCGCTGCTGGACAGGGTGGACCTGCGCGTCGGGGTCGAGCCCGTCGGCCGCTCCGAGCTGCTCGGGGGCGGCGGCCGCGGGGAGGCCACGGCGGCGGTCGCCGCCCGGGTCCGGCGGGCCCGGGACCGCGCCGCCGCCCGGCTGGCCGGCACCCCGTGGCGGCTCAACGCCGAGATCCCCGGACACGAGCTGCGGACCCGCTGGCCGGCGGTACCCGGCGCGATGGCGCAGGCCGAGCGGGACCTGGAGCGCGGCCTGCTCACGGCCCGCGGGCTGGACCGGGTGCTGCGGGTCGCCTGGACTGTGGCCGACCTGCGGGGCAACGACCGGCCCGACGCGCTCGACGTGGCCGTCGCGCTGGAGCTGCGGACCGGGATCGGCCGCGGGGCCGTCCTGGCCGCGGGGGCCGGGTCGTGACCGCGGCGCAGGGGCCCGCGCCGCAGCCGGAGCCGGCCCCGGGCGCGGCCCCGGGCCCGGTGCCGGTGCCGGGTAGTGCGCCGACAGCGGATGCACGGGACGCGTGGGAGGACCCCGGGCCCGAGGTCTCGGCCCGCGCCGCGCTGACCCGGGTGCTGGAGCCCGGGGACGAGCACGCCGGGCGCTGGCTGCGCGAGCACGGCGCCGTCGCACTGATACGGCTGCTGACCGGCCCCGACCCGGAGCCGGAGGCCCTCGGCGGCATGGGCCGCCGTCGGCTCGCCGGATACCGCAGACGGGCCGAACTCGCCGACCCCCGGCGCGACCTGGCGGCCGCCGCCGAGGCGGGCTGCCGGTTCATCTGCCCCGGATCGGCGCAGTGGCCGACCCAGCTCGACGACCTCGGCGACGCCCGGCCCGTCGGCCTGTGGGTGCGGGGCACCCCCGACCTGCGGACCTGGGCGCTGCGCTCGGTCGCCGTCGTCGGCGCCCGCGCCTGCACCCCGTACGGCGCGCACATGGCCCACACCCTGGCCGCCGGGCTTGCCGAGCGGGGCTGGGTGGTGGTGTCCGGGGCCGCGTACGGGATCGACGGCGCGGCCCACCGCGGAGCCCTCGGCAGCGGCGGGGCCACGGCGGCGGTGCTGGCCTGCGGGGTGGACGTCGCCTACCCGCGCGGACATGCGGGACTGCTCGGCGCCATCGCCGGCCAAGGGCTGGTGCTGGGGGAGCTGCCGCCCGGCAGCCACCCGACGCCTGCCCGGTTCGTGCTGCGCAACCGGGTCATCGCGGCCCTGACCCGGGGCACCGTCGTGGTCGAGGCCGCCTACCGCAGCGGCGCGCTGGTGACCGCGCGCCGGGCCCGCGAGCTGGGGCGGTTCACCATGGGCGTCCCCGGGCCCGCCACCAGCGGTCTCTCGGCCGGGGTGCACGAACTGCTGCGCGGCGAGGCGGTGCTCGTCACCGACGCGGCGGAAATCGTCGAACTCGTCGGCGGGATGGGGGAGCTCGCCCCCGAACGGCGCGGGCCCGTCCTGCCCCGGGACCTGCTGCCTCCGGACACGGCCCGGGTGCTCGAAGCGCTCCCGGCCGGCCGCCCCGCGCACGTGGAGGAGGTCGCCCTGGCCGCGGGCACCGGCACCGATGAAGTCATCGGCAGACTGTACGAACTTCACTCTCTTGGGTTCGTCGAACGGCTGGGCGATGGCTGGCGGTTGACGCCGCAGACACGCCGATGAGCCACACGAACCGGTGGCACCCGGCGAGGCGTTCGCTGACCTGGGGCGTTCCGGTGAAAGAGTGAAGCCGATGAAACACGCGGTCCTTCCGTCGGCAGCCGCCGGGACCGAGCGCCAGGCGCCGGTCCCGGGTCGCCCGTGCGAGCCGGGGCGCGCCGGGGGCCTCATACGATCCCGTACTCTTCGCGCACCGCGACAATCTCGTCACGCTACGCTCCCAAGGAATCCCGCTCCGGCAAAGGCGAAGCATGCCCCAGCACATCTCAGGGTCCGACCGCGCCGCCGCGCCCCCCGCTGCCCGCGGCAGCGTGCGGGCCACCGCGCCCTCGTCCCTGGACGCGCTGTGGCGCTCGTACAAGGAGACGGGTGACGAACGCCTGAGGGAGCAGCTGATCCTGCACTACTCGCCCCTGGTGAAGTACGTGGCCGGCCGGGTCAGCGTGGGCCTGCCGCCCAACGTGGAGCAGGCCGACTTCGTCTCCTCGGGGGTCTTCGGGCTGATCGACGCCATCGAGAAGTTCGACCTCGACCGCTCCATCAAGTTCGAGACGTACGCGATCACCCGGATCCGCGGCGCGATGATCGACGAGCTGCGGGCGCTGGACTGGATCCCGCGCTCCGTACGGCAGAAGGCGCGGGCGGTCGAGCGGGCCTACGCCACGCTGGAGGCCCAGCTGCGCCGCACCCCGACCGAGCAGGAGGTCGCGGGCGAAATGGGCATCGCGGTGGAGGAACTCCACACGGTCTTCAGCCAGTTGTCGCTGGCGAACGTGGTCGCCCTGGAGGAGCTGCTGCACGTCGGCGGGGAGGGCGGCGACCGCCTCTCCCTGATGGACACCCTGGAGGACACCGCCGCCGACGATCCGGTGGAGGTGGCCGAGGACCGCGAGCTGCGCAGGCTGCTGGCCCGTGCCATCAACACGCTGCCGGAGCGCGAGAAGACCGTGGTGACCCTCTACTACTACGAGGGCCTCACGCTCGCCGAGATCGGCAACGTGCTCGGGGTGACCGAGAGCCGGGTCAGCCAGATCCACACCAAGTCGGTGCTGCAACTGCGCGCAAAGCTTGCGGATGTAGGGCGCTGAGACACCCGGATCTCCGTACAGTGGACGGGTGCCCAGGATTCGAGCGGCCTCCGTGGCCGAGCACCGTTCGATGCAGCGCCGCGCCCTGCTGGACGCGGCGCGCTCCCTGCTGTCCGAAGGTGGGACGGAGGCGCTGACCTTCCCCGCCCTGGCGCAGCGCACCGGGCTCGCCCGGTCCTCCGTGTACGAGTACTTCCGGTCCCGCGCAGCCGTGGTCGAAGAGCTGTGCGCGGTGGACTTCCCCGTGTGGGCGGCCGAGATCGAGGCCGCCATGGAGCAGGCGCCGACCCCCGAGGCGAAGATCGAGGCGTACGTGCGCAGCCAGCTGGGCCTGGTCGGCGACCGCCGGCACCGGGCGGTGGTCGCGATCTCGGCGAGCGAGCTGGACGCGGGCGCTCGCGAGAAGATCCGCGCGGCGCACGGCGGACTCGTGGCGATGATCGTGGAAGCCCTCGCCGCCCTGGGCCAGGAGCAGCCCACACTGGCGGCCATGCTGCTCCAGGGTGTGGTCGACGCGGCGGTGCGGCGGATCGAGCTCGGCGCCGCCGAGGACCCGGCCGTGGTGACGGAGACGGCGGTCGCGATGGCCCTCCGGGGCGTGCGCGGCTGACCTGCGGCGCGCGCTGCGCCGCCCGGGGCGGGCCGCCGGGCGGGTCCGCCGCCGGAAGCAGCCTCGGCGTGGGGCGCGGGAGCAGCGCCAGGGGGTTGAGGTAGGCGTCGCCCGACAGCAGGCCCCAGTGCAGGCAGGGGCTTGCGCAGTGGCCCCCTTCGGTCAGGACGCCGACGACCTGGCCCGCGGTGACCGGCTCCCCTTCGGCGACGAGCGGGCGGACCGGCTCGTAGGTGGTGCGCAGGCCGCCGGGCAGGGTCAGGGACAGCACCCCGCGCCCGGCCACCGGGCCCGCGAAGTGGACCCGGCCGGGCCCCACGGCCCGCACCCGCGTGCCCGCCGGGGCGGCGAGGTCCACCCCGCGGTGGCCCGCCGCGTACGGGGTCGGCGGCGGATCGAACCAGCGGGCCACCACGAGCGGGGCGGGCAGCGGCCGGGCGGCCGGCCCGGCCGCGGCATGCGCGGGATACGGGGCGTGCCGGGCGGGCGGAGCGGGTGCCGCGGGCACGGCGGCCGCGGCGGGCGGGGTGCCCGTCCGGGCCACCGCCAGCAGTAGCGCGAGCAGCAGAGTCGTCATGCCGGCAGCGTCCCGCACCGCCCGGACGGCACGGCGGAGCCTGTGGACGGACGGCGGGGTGTGGACAACGGAGTCACCTGGCATACCGCCCGGTCCCGTACACTTCTTACGGCGATCCGGGTCACCGGGTCGACTTCGCACGCCCCAGCACCGGCCGGACAGGCCGCGTGGCAGCGTCTCTCGGTCCCTTTTCCGGGGGCAGGACGCGGTGGGACGTCAGGACCAAACCGAGAAACCAAGGAGATGGCCATGGCCGTCGTAACGATGCGGGAGCTGCTGGAGAGCGGCGTCCACTTCGGTCACCAGACCCGTCGCTGGAACCCGAAGATGAAGCGCTTCATCTTCACCGAGCGCAACGGCATCTACATCATCGACCTGCTCCAGTCGCTGTCGTACATCGACCGCGCCTACGAGTTCGTCAAGGAGACCGTCGCGCACGGCGGCTCCATCATGTTCGTGGGTACGAAGAAGCAGGCCCAGGAGGCCATCGCCGAGCAGGCGACGCGCGTCGGCATGCCGTACGTCAACCAGCGCTGGCTGGGTGGCATGCTCACCAACTTCTCGACCGTCTACAAGCGCCTGCAGCGCCTGAAGGAGCTCGAGGCGATCGACTTCGAGGACGTGGCCGCCTCCGGCCTCACCAAGAAGGAGCTCCTGGTCCTCTCCCGCGAGAAGGCCAAGCTGGAGAAGACCCTCGGTGGTATCCGCGAGATGCAGAAGGTGCCGAGCGCCGTCTGGATCGTCGACACCAAGAAGGAGCACATCGCCGTCGGCGAGGCTCGCAAGCTGAACATCCCGGTCGTCGCGATCCTCGACACCAACTGCGACCCCGACGAGGTCGACTACAAGATCCCGGGCAACGACGACGCGATCCGCTCCGTCACCCTGCTCACCCGTGTGATCGCCGACGCCGTCGCCGAGGGCCTCATCGCCCGCTCCGGCGCTGCGACCGGTGACTCGAAGCCGGGCGACAAGGCCGCCGGCGAGCCGCTCGCCGAGTGGGAGCGCGACCTGCTCGAGGGCGAGAAGAAGGCCGACGCGGCCGAGGCCGCCCCGGCCGCCGAGGCCGAGCAGGCCTGACCCGCTGAGGGCGCCCGGGGTTCACGCTCCGGGCACTCGCAGGACGGACGATGACGGCGGGGGAGTCGTGCCACGAGCGCGCCTCCTCCGCCGCTCACCCGTAGATCTACGACTTCGAGAGAGAAGCAAAAGACTCATGGCGAACTACACCGCCGCTGACGTCAAGAAGCTCCGCGAGCTCACCGGCGCCGGCATGCTGGACTGCAAGAACGCGCTCGTCGAGGCCGACGGTGACGTCGAGAAGGCCCAGGAAGCCCTCCGCATCAAGGGCCAGAAGGGCGTCGCCAAGCGCGAGGGCCGTTCCGCCGAGAACGGTGCCGTCGTCACTCTGATCGCCGACGACAACACCTCCGGCGTCCTGCTCGAGCTGAAGTGCGAGACGGACTTCGTCGCCAAGGGTGAGAAGTTCCTCGCCGTCGCCAACCAGCTCGCCGCCCACGTCGCCGCCACCTCTCCGGCCGACGTCGAGGCCCTGCTCGCCTCCGAGATCGAGCCCGGCAAGACCGTCGCCGCCTTCGTCGACGAGGCCAACGCCAACCTCGGCGAGAAGATCGTCCTGGACCGCTTCGCGCAGTTCACCGGCGGCTACGTGACCTCCTACATGCACCGCACCATGCCCGACCTGCCGTTCCAGATCGGCGTCCTGGTCGAGCTGGACAAGGAGAACGCCGACGTCGCCCGCGGTGTCGCGCAGCACATCGCCGCGTTCGCCCCGCAGTGGCTGTCCGCCGACGACGTCCCGGCCGAGAAGGTCGAGTCCGAGCGCCGCATCGCCGAAGAGGTCACCCGCGCGGAGGGCAAGCCCGAGGCTGCCATCGCCAAGATCGTCGAGGGTCGCGTCAACGGCTTCTTCAAGGAGGCCACCCTCCTGGGCCAGCCGTACGCCCTGGACAACAAGAAGTCCGTCCAGAAGGTCCTGGACGAGGCCGGTGTCACCCTGAAGCGCTTCACGCGCATCAAGGTCGGCATCTGAGTCCGTCCGTACAACGACGGACACCGGACCCCGGTAGGGTCTGAGGCAGTCGTCCGCGTACGCGCGGAACGACCGCAGATCTGACGAGGAGGCCATTGCCGTAGAGGGAACCGCGAGGACCCACCGGCAATGGCCTTCTTCGTATGTGCACGAGGAGATCTCCATGAATCAGGGCGTGGACCCCCACAACGCTTCCGACGACAAGAACGACCACGGGACGAAGACCCGCCGCTACCTGCTGAAGCTGTCCGGCGAAGCCTTCTCCGGTGGCGGCGGACTGGGCGTCGACCCCGACGTCGTCCATGCCATCGCGCGCGAGATCGGCGCGGTGGTCCGGGACGGCGCGGAGATTGCCGTCGTGATCGGCGGCGGCAACTTCTTCCGCGGCGCCGAACTCCAGCAGCGCGGCATGGACCGCGCCCGGTCCGACTACATGGGCATGCTCGGCACCGTCATGAACTGCCTCGCCCTCCAGGACTTCCTGGAGAAGGAGGGCATCGACTCCCGCGTCCAGACGGCGATCACCATGGGCCAGGTCGCCGAGCCGTACATTCCGCTGCGGGCCGTACGGCACCTGGAGAAGGGCCGCGTCGTGATCTTCGGCGCGGGCATGGGCATGCCCTACTTCTCCACCGACACCACGGCCGCCCAGCGTGCCCTGGAGATCGACGCCGAGGCCCTGCTCATGGGCAAGAACGGTGTCGACGGCGTCTACGACTCCGACCCCAAGAAGAACCCCGACGCGGTGAAGTTCGACGCGCTGGAGTACGGCGAGGTGCTCTCCCGCGACCTCAAGGTCGCCGACGCCACCGCCATCACGCTGTGCCGCGACAACAAGCTGCCGATCCTGGTGTTCGAACTGCTCGCCGAGGGCAATATCGCCCGCGCCGTCAAGGGTGAGAAGATCGGCACGCTCGTGAGCGACCAGGGAACCCGGGCCTGAGCGGTCCGCAGCCGGACCGGGCCCCTGGGGGCCCGGCTCGCACCGCCCGCCTGAACCATCCATTCAAGACATGCAGGAGCACGTGGTGATCGAAGAAATCCTCCTCGAGGCCGAGGAGAAGATGGAGAAGGCCGTCGTCGTCGCCAAGGAGGACTTCGCCGCGATCCGCACGGGCCGTGCGCACCCGGCGATGTTCAACAAGATCGTGGCGGACTACTACGGCGCGCTGACCCCCATCAACCAGCTCGCGTCCTTCTCGGTGCCCGAGCCCCGCATGGCCGTGGTGACCCCGTTCGACAAGAGCGCCCTGCGCAACATCGAGCAGGCCATCCGCGACTCCGACCTGGGCGTCAACCCGAGCAACGACGGCAACATCATCCGTGTGGTGTTCCCGGAGCTCACCGAGGAGCGCCGCAAGGAGTACATCAAGGTCGCGCGCGGCAAGGCCGAGGACTCCAAGGTCTCCATCCGCTCCGTCCGCCGCAAGGCCAAGGACGCCCTCGACAAGCTCGTCAAGGACAAGGAGACGGGCGAGGACGAGGTGCGCCGCGCCGAGAAGGAGCTCGACGACACCACCGCGAAGTACGTCGCGCAGGTGGACGAGCTGCTCAAGCACAAGGAAGCCGAGCTGCTCGAGGTCTGATGAACGACTCTCCCTGGGCCACGGAGCCGGTTCCGGCGGGTCCCGCATACGATGCGCTGGTGGGACCGCACACTCGGCCCATGCCCATCGTGCCCGATGCCGCCGGCCGTGACTTCGACGACCGGGAAGCACGCGATCGGGGGGCTGCCGCTGACGGCGGCCCCCCGTTCCGCGCCGAGACGCCGCCGCAGGAGCCCATGCCCAGCCCCCCGCCCCCGCCTTCGCAGGCACCACAGGATTCCTCGCCCCCGCCGCAGAAGAAGCGGGCAGGGCGAGACCTGCGTGCCGCCATAGGGGTCGGCGTCGGCCTCGGTGCGGTGATCTTCGCTTCGCTCTTCATCGTGAAGGCGGTCTTCGTCGGCGTCATCGTCGTCGCGGTCGTCGTCGGCCTGTGGGAGCTCACCTCCCGGCTCCGGGAGAAGAAGGGCATCAAGGCGCCGCTCGTCCCGCTCGCGATCGGCGGCGCCGCCATGGTCATCGCCGGGTACGTGACGGGCGCCGAGGGCGCCTGGGTGGCCATGGCCCTGACCGCGCTGGCGGTCCTGGTCTGGCGGATGACCGAACCGCCCGAGGACTACCTCAAGGACGTCACGGCGGGTGTCTTCGCGGCGTTCTACGTGCCGTTCCTGGCGACCTTCGTCGCGATGCTGCTCACGGCGGACGACGGCCCGCAGCGGGTGGCCACCTTCCTGATCCTGACCGTCGTCAGCGACACCGGCGCCTACGCGGTGGGCTGGCGCTTCGGCAAGACCAAGCTCGCGCCGCGCATCAGCCCCGGGAAGACCCGCGAGGGGCTCTTCGGCGCGGTGGCCTTCGCGATGGCGGCCGGCGCGCTGTGCATGGAGTTCCTGGTCGACGGCGGAGCCTGGTGGCAGGGCCTGCTGCTCGGTCTCGCGGTCGCGGTCAGCGCCACGCTCGGCGACCTCGGCGAGTCGATGATCAAGCGGGACCTGGGCATCAAGGACATGGGCACCCTGCTCCCGGGCCATGGCGGGATCATGGACCGGCTGGACTCGCTGCTGCCGACCGCCCCGGTGGTCTGGCTGCTGCTGGCCCTGTTCGTCGGCACCGGCTGACCGCCGGGACCGGACCGCCGGTACCGGCTGAGCCGACCGGGTTATCCTGAAGGGCGCACCATTTCCGTGGTGCGCCCTTTCCCCGTGATCGCGGGGATGCATCTCGTGAGGTCTCCGGGCGCGGACCGCGCCATCGCCATCGCTCCGCACGTGCGGAGCCCGTCGGACCTCGTCGCCTGAGGAAGGACCGATCATGGCACCCCGCCCCGCTCCGGGAGAGCTCACCTTCGCCGCGCCCAAGGGGGCGAAGAAGCCGCCCCGGCACCTCGCCGACCTCTCGCCGGCCGAGCGGCGCGAGGCGGTCGCCGCGATCGGCGAGAAGCCCTTCCGGGCCAAGCAGCTCTCGCAGCACTACTTCGCCCGCTACGCCCATGACCCGGCCGAGTGGACCGACATCCCCGCCGGCTCCCGCGAGAAGCTCCGCGAGGAGCTGCTGCCCGAGCTGATGAACGTCGTACGCCACATCTCCTGCGACGACGACACCACCCGCAAGACCCTGTGGCGGCTGCACGACGGCACCCTCGTCGAGTCCGTGCTGATGCGCTACCCCGACCGGGTCACCATGTGCATCTCCTCGCAGGCCGGCTGCGGCATGAACTGCCCGTTCTGCGCCACCGGCCAGGCCGGCCTGGACCGCAACCTGTCCACCGCGGAGATCGTGCACCAGATCGTCGACGGCATGCGCGCCCTGCGCGACGGCGAGGTCCCCGGCGGCCCGGCCCGGCTGTCGAACATCGTCTTCATGGGCATGGGCGAGCCGCTGGCCAACTACAACCGGGTCGTCGGCGCCATCCGCCGGCTGACCGACCCCGAGCCCGACGGCCTGGGCCTGTCGCAGCGCGGCATCACCGTCTCCACCGTCGGCCTGGTCCCGGCGATGCTGCGGTTCGCCGACGAGGGCTTCAAGTGCCGCCTCGCGGTCTCGCTGCACGCCCCCGACGACGAGCTGCGCGACACCCTCGTGCCGGTGAACACCCGCTGGAAGGTCCGCGAGGTCCTCGACGCGGCCTGGGAGTACGCCGAGAAGTCCGGCCGCCGGGTCTCCATCGAGTACGCCCTGATCCGCGACATCAACGACCAGGCCTGGCGCGGCGACCTCCTCGGCAAGCTCCTCAAGGGCAAGCGTGTCCACGTCAACCTGATCCCGCTGAACCCGACGCCGGGCTCGAAGTGGACCGCCTCGCGCCCCGAGGACGAGCGGGCCTTCGTCGAGGCCATCGCCCGGCACGGCGTGCCCGTGACCGTCCGTGACACCCGCGGCCAGGAGATCGACGGTGCGTGCGGCCAGCTGGCCGCAGCGGAGCGCTAGCTTCCGCTTCTGGCGGTGCCGGTTCGGCCACGGGGTACCCTGTGGCCGAACCAATTGCATATTCCGACAGGGGAGCGCCACAGCGCTGAGAGTGCGGCACCGTCAGCCGCAGACCCTCTGAACCTCGCCCCGGTCATTCGGGGTAGGAAGTTCGGTCACCACTCAAGCTGTTGCGCCCTGTCCGGCGTCCGCTCCGTCAGAGCGCCGGGCGGGGCCGCGTCTTCTCCTGGTCATCCCAGGAGGAATACACCAGTGAGCACCACCAGGAAGATCGCGGGCGCCGCGCTCGCGGCCGCCCTCGGCGTCACCACGCTCAGCGCCTGCGGCGGCGACGGCGGCCAGGACAAGGCCGAGGGCAGCGCCGGCGGGTCGCCGAAGTCCGGGACGGTCACGCTCGTCTCCCACGACTCCTTCGCCGTGACCGAGGCGGTCCTGAAGGAGTTCGAGCAGCAGAGCGGCTACACCGTCAAGGTCCTCAAGTCCGGGGACGCGGGCGCCGCCCTCAACCAGGAGATCCTCACCAAGGGCTCCCCGCGCGGCGACGTGTTCTTCGGCGTGGACAACACGCTCCTCTCCCGCGCCCTGGACAACGGCATCTTCACCCCGTACGAGGCCAAGGGCCTGGCCGGCGTGAAGCCCGAGTACGTCCTCGACAAGCAGCACCGGGTCACGCCGGTCGACTCCGGCGACATCTGCGTCAACTACGACAGGGCGTACTTCGCCGACAAGAAGATCGCCCCGCCGCAGACCCTGGACGACCTGGTCAAGCCCGAGTACAAGAACCTGCTGGTCACCGAGAACGCGGCCACCTCCTCCCCGGGCCTGGGCTTCCTGCTGGCCACCGTCGGCAAGTACGGCGAGGAGGGCTGGAAGGACTACTGGAGCAAGCTCAAGGCCAACGGCGTCGAGGTCGTCGACGGCTGGGAGCAGGCGTACAACGAGCGCTTCTCCGGCTCCGCGGGCGGCAAGAAGGCCAAGGGCGACCGCCCGCTGGTGGTCTCGTACGCCTCCAGCCCGCCGGTCGAGGTCCTGTACGCCGAGCCGAAGCCGGCCGAGGCCCCCACGGGCGTGGCCGCCGGCACCTGCTTCCGCCAGATCGAGTTCGCTGGCCTGCTCAAGGGCGCGAAGAACGAGGAGGGCGGCAAGGCGCTGATCGACTTCATGATCGGCAAGAAGTTCCAGGAGGACATGCCGCTCCAGATGTTCGTGAACCCGGTGGTCAAGGACGCCGCACTGCCGGAGCTGTTCACGAAGCACGGCGTGGTCGTCGAGAAGCCCGAGACCGTGGCTCCCGAGACCATCGCCAAGAACCGTGAGCAGTGGGTCAAGGCATGGTCCTCGCTCGTCGTGAAGTAGCCCCGGCCGACGCAGGACACGGGAGCGCCGCCCCCGCGCCGCGCGGTGCGCGCGGCGGCCGCGGCGGCGCCCGCGGTGCGGCCGTCAGGCTGGCCCTGATGGCCGCACCGCTGGCCTTCTTCGCACTGTTCTTCGCCTACCCCGTCACCGCGATCGTCGGCCGCGGAGTCAGGACCGAGGCCGGCTGGCAGTTCGGCCGCATCGGCGAGGTGCTGGCCCGGCCCGACATCGCCGGGGTGCTCTGGTTCACCGCCTGGCAGGCGTTCGCCTCCACGCTGCTCACCCTGCTGATCGCACTTCCCGGGGCGTACGTCTTCGCGCGGCTGGAGTTCCCCGGCAAGCAGCTGCTGCGGGCCGTGGTCACCGTCCCCTTCGTGCTGCCCACCGTGGTCGTCGGCACCGCCTTCCTGGCGCTGGTCGGGCGGGGCGGGCTGCTGGAGGAGCTGTGGGGCGTCCGGCTGGACACCACCGTGTGGGCGATCCTGCTCGCGCACGTCTTCTTCAACTACGCGGTGGTCGTCCGCACCGTCGGCGGTCTGTGGGCGCAGCTGGACCCGCGCCAGGAGGAGGCCGCCCGGGTGCTGGGCGCCGGGCGGTTCGCCGCCTGGCGGCGGGTGACGCTGCCCGCGCTGGTCCCGGCGGTGGCCGCCGCCGCGCTCATGGTCTTCCTGTTCACCTTCACCTCGTTCGGCGTCGTGCAGGTCCTCGGCGGGCCCTCGTACGCCACGCTGGAGGTGGAGGTCTACCGGCAGACCGCGCAGCTGCTGGACCTGTCCACGGCCGCCGTCCTGACGATGGTGCAGTTCGCCGCCGTCGCCCTGATCCTCGCCGTGCACGCCTGGACCGTGCGCCGGCGCGAGGCCGCGCTGCGGCTCGTGGACCCGGTGCGGACCGTGCACCGGCCGCGCGGGTTCGGGCAGCGGGCCCTGCTGGGCGGGGTGCTGCTGACGGTGGCGCTGCTGATCGTGCTGCCGCTCGGCGTGCTGGTGGAGCGGTCCTTCGATGCCCCGGGCGGGTACGGGCTGGGCTTCTACCAGGCGCTGCAGAGCGCGGGCTCGGGCGGCGGAACGTTTCTGGTGCCGCCGCTGGAGGCCGTCTGGAACTCCCTCGAGTACGCGCTGGCCGCCACCGCGATCGCCGTCGCGGTCGGCGGGCTCGCGGCCGCCGCGCTGACCCGGAAGGCGGGCCCCCTCGTCCGCGGCTTCGACGCGCTGCTGATGCTGCCGCTCGGGGTGTCCGCGGTGACCGTGGGCTTCGGGTTCCTGATCACCCTGGACGAGCCGCCGCTGGACCTGCGGACCTCGTGGATCCTGGTGCCGCTGGCGCAGGCGCTGGTCGGCGTGCCCTTCGTCGTACGGACCATGCTGCCCGTGCTGCGGGCCGTGGACAGCCGGCTCCGGGAGGCGGCCGCCGTGCTGGGTGCCTCCCCGCTGCGGGCGTGGCGGGAGGTGGACCTGCCACTGGTGCGGCGGGCGCTGCTGGTCGCGGCCGGGTTCGCCTTCGCCGTGTCGCTGGGGGAGTTCGGGGCCACCGTCTTCATCGCCCGGCCCGACCGGCCGACGCTGCCGGTGGCCGTGGCCCGGCTGCTGGGACGGGCCGGGGAGCTGAACTACGGGCAGGCGATGGCCCTGAGCACGATTCTGATGCTGGTGTGCGCGGCCGCCCTGCTGCTGCTGGAGCGGCTGCGGCCCGACAAGACCTCGGGAGAGTTCTGATGACCCTGCTCGAACTGGCCGGGGTCTCGGTCCGCTTCGGCGAGCGTGCCGTCGTCGACCGGGTGGACCTCCGGGTCGCCGAGCACGAGATCGTCTGCGTGCTGGGGCCGAGCGGCAGCGGGAAGTCCACGCTGCTGCGGGTCGTCGCCGGGCTCCAGCCCGTCTCGGCCGGCCGGGTCCTGCTGGGCGGGGCCGACCAGGCGCGGGTGCCCGTGCACCGGCGGGGCGTCGGGCTGATGTTCCAGGACCACCAGCTGTTCCCGCACCGCAACGTCGGCGAGAACGTGGCCTTCGGCCTGCGCATGCAGGGCGCCGCGGGCGGGCCGCGCGGATGGCGCCGCGCAGCGCGCGGCCCGGCGGAGGACCGGGTCGCGGAGCTGCTGGAGCTGGTCGGGCTGCCCGGGGCCCGGCAGCGCTCGGTGTCCTCCCTGTCGGGCGGCGAGCAGCAGCGGGTCGCGCTGGCCCGGGCGCTGGCGCCGTCGCCGCGGCTGCTGATGCTGGACGAGCCGCTGGGCCAGCTGGACCGCGGGCTGCGCGAGCGCCTCGTGGTGGAGCTGCGCGGGCTGTTCTCCCGCCTGGGCACCACCGTGCTGGCCGTCACCCACGACCAGGGGGAGGCCTTCGCCCTGGCCGACCGGGTCGTGGTGATGAGCGAGGGCCGGATCGCGCAGGCCGGGACCCCGCTGGAGGTGTGGCAGCGGCCGGCCTCCGAGTTCGTGGCCCGGTTCCTCGGCTTCGAGAACGTCGTCCCGGCGACGGTGTCGGGCAGCGCCGCGGCGACCGCCTGGGGCAAGGTCCCGGTGCCGGAGGGATCCCCGGAGGGGGAGCAGCGGGTGCTGATCCGTCCGGCGGGCGTGGTGCTCGCGGCGGCCGGCCTCGGCTGCGAGGTGGTGTCCCGTACCTTCCGGGGCACGCACGTGGCGCTGCGGCTGCGCCCGGAGGCCGGTCCGGACCTGGAGGCCGAGTGCGGGCTGGCCGCCGCCCCGGCGGCGGGGGACCGGGTCGCGGTGGCGTTCACGCCGAGCGAGGTGGTGGTCCTTCCGGCGGACTGACCGGGCCGCGGCCGGGGGCGGGGCCGGTCCGGCGCAGTGCGCCGAGGTACACCCCGGCGAGGATGACCGGGGCGCCCACCAGCAGCGAGGGGGTCAGCGGTTCGTCGTCGAGCCAGGCCGAGGCGAGGATCGCGACGACCGGGACGACGACGAACGCGTACGCCGCCCGCGAGGCGCCCCAGCGCTGGATCACGAGCAGGTAGAAGACGAAGGTGAGCACCGAACCCGCCACGACCAGGTACAGCAGAGCCCACCAGGTCGCGGCGCGTTCCGGCGCCGCCCAGCGGTCGCCCGCGAGGGCCGACCCGGCGAGCAGGGCCGCCGCAGCGGCCCCCATGCCCACCGCGTTCATGGCCACCGGATGCACCTTCGGCAGCCGCTGCACCAGCACCGCGGCCTCGGCCAGCGACAGTACGCTCCCCAGCATGGCGAGCAGGGCGAGCGGCGGCACCGAGCCCTGGAGCGGGGCCCGGGAGATGACCGCGACCCCGGCCGCGGCGCACAGCGTGCCCACGGCGGCCGTGGCGCGCAGCCGCTCCTGCCGCTGCACGACGGCGAGCAGCAGCGTGGCCAGGGGGACGAGCGCGAGGAGCGTCTGCCCGAGCCCCGCGTGGATGTGTACGAGGGCGTGGTACGCGAGGGCGAAGGCGATGCCGAAGTTGAGCAGCCCGTGCAGGGCCGCCCCGGCCAGCGCCCGCTCCCGCGGCCAGGGCAGCCGGAGCGCGGCCATCACGCAGACGAGCACGAGGGCCGCGGCCCCGAACCGCAGGGCGGCGCTCCACAGCGGGGCGAGTTCCCGCAGGCAGAACCTGACCCCGACGGCGTTGCCCCCGGCGAGCACGGCGCCGGCCGCGAACGCAGCCGTGGCCACCCGGTCGCGGCGGTGGTCCATCCCCGCACCGTAGGCCGCCGCGGGGGACCCCGCCGGGCGGTCCAGCCCGGTCTAGCCCAGCTGCGCCGGCTCCCGCGCCGGCTCCGGGTCCCGGGCCGGCAGCGCGTCCGGGGCCGGTGCCTCGGCCCCGTCGTGCTTGCCGTACCAGGCCACGGCCACGGCGCCGGCCACCGCGAGGACGAAGCCCAGCACGGCCAGCCAGGCCAGGCCCGGCCGGGACGTGTCGCCGAGCCAGAGCACGCCGATCGCCCCGGGCAGCACGGTCTCGCCGACCACCAGCGCGGCGGTCGCCCCGTTCACGGAGCCGATCTGGAGGGCCACGGTGTGCAGGTACATGCCGCCGACGCCGGCCAGCACGATGGCGTACAGGGCCGGGTCGCCGAGCAGGGCGAACGGGTCGAAGGGGTCGATGCCGTTCAGGATCCGGACGCCGACGCCGAGCGCGCCGAAGGCGAGGCCGGACAGCAGGCCCGCGAGGATCGCCGCCCGCCCGCCGAGCAGGCGCACGGCCACGGTGCCGCCCACGATGATCAGCGCGGTCACGGCGAACAGCCACCAGTGCGTGGCCATGGGGGCGTGGTGGCCGCCCTCGTGGCCGGCGGCCGTGGCGAGCAGCACCAGTGCCGCGCACACGACCCCGATGGAGATCCACTCCTTGCGGGTGAGCCGGATGCCCAGCATCCGCACGCTCAGGACCGCCGTGATCACCAGGTTGGCGCTGATGACCGTCTGGGACAGGAAGAGGGGGAGCATCCGGGAGGCGAGCGCGCCCAGGCCGAAGCCCGCGAAGTCCAGGATGGTCCCGATGATGAACTCCCAGGTCATCGCCGCCTTTGCGGTGGACGACAGGTTGGGGCCGCCGTGTGCGGTTACCCCGGCGGCGGCCGGGGTCGCCCGGGCGGCGCGGCGCGACCCGACGGCTTGCAGGACGGATCCCGTGCCGTAGCAGATGGACGCCGCTATCGCGGTCAGCAGGCCTATGAGCACCGGTGGCTCCGTTCACGTGTGACAGGTTGTGCAGTGAGTACCGCTGGCGCGGGTACGACTGCCAGACGTGAGAACGGGTCCGGAGGTTGCCTCCCGGGACCGGCTTGTTGCGGCGCTCAGCCGGTCAGGGCGAGCGAAGTCAGCTGCGCCACGCCCCAGCTGACGGGTGCGCACACCGTGAGCAGTGCGCCGGCGCGGACGGCGGCGGCCGTCCGCAGGACCGTGCCGGGGGTGCCGAGGTCGAGCAGGGCGGCGCGGGCCGCGGACCGGGTCTGGCGGACCTCGACGGCGGAGGTGAGCAGGGTCGCGGCGGTGCACAGGGCCACGAGGGCGCAGGCCGGGGCGGTCAGCGGGCCGAGCGGGGCGCCGGGCCCGCCCCCGCCGGGCAGGGCTGCGGCACTGAGGGCGGCGGCCCCGACCGCGCAGAGCACGCCGAGCGGGGGGCCGATGCGGGGTGCCTCCTCCTGCAGGGCCCGGCCGGCGAGCAGTCGGAGCGCGCCCGGGCGGGCGGCCTGGACCAGGCTCCCGCAGGCGTGGGCCAGGGCCGGGCCGGCGAGGGCGAGCCCGAGGGCCGTCAGGACCCAGCCGGCGGGCAGCAGGGCCCCGCCGCGGCCCGCGTACCCCTCGACGGCGAGCCCGCAGGCGGTGAGGGCGATGCCCCAGGGCAGGCCGGCCTGCGGGGAGGGCGGGGTGTGCGGGCGCAGGGCGAGGGCGGTGGCGGCCGAGGCGGCCAGCGGGACGAAGGCCAGCAGGGTCAGGGCTGCGGGGAGGGGCAGCGGCCGGTCGGCGTGCAGCAGCCGGGCGCCGACTCCGTCGAAGGGGAGTCCGCCGAGGTCGCCGCGCAGGTGGAGGAAGGCGGCCAGGGCCACGGCGCTGCCCAGGGTGCAGGAGACGGCGGTGGAGACGGCCGCGACGAGGGTGAGGCGGACGGGGCCCAGCCCGACGGCGTCCATTCCGGCGCGGGGCCGGGTGGCGGGGTCGGTCCGGGCGACGGCGACGGCGAGGTGGGCGGTGGCGGCGAGCGGGACCAGCGCCCACAGCAGGCGAGGGAACGATCCGGCGGGCCGGGCGAGGGCTCCCGCGAGCACGTACAGCAGCAGGAAGCCGGTGCCGGCGCAGGCTGCGGCGACCAGCAGACGGCGCAGCTGGACGAGGGGGCGGGAGCCGCGGGCTAGGCGGAGAGCGAGCACGCGGCCTGGCCCTCCGGGAAGTCGCCGGACGGGCCGGACATGCCGGGGGCCGCTCCGGCGGGGCGGCCGTCGAGGAGGGCGAACCGGCGGTCGGCGACGGACGCGGTGTCCTCGTCGTGGGTGGCGAGCACGATGGTGATCTCGTGCGAGCGGGCCGCGGTGGTCAGGGTGCGCAGGAGCAGGGCGCATTCGGCGCGGTGCAGCGGCGCGGTGGGCTCGTCGGCGAAGATCACGGCGGGCTCGCCGACCAGGGCCCGGGCCAGGGCGACGCGCTGGGACTCGGCGCGGTCCAGGGAGCGGGGGCGTTTGCGGGCGAAGCCGCCGATGTCGAGCCGGTCCAGCCATGCGGAGGCGGCCCGCTTGGCGGTGCGGTGCGAGGTGCCGGAGACCAGCAGGGGGAGGGCGGCGTTCTCCCAGACGGTGAGCTCGGGCAGCAGGTCCGGCTCGGGGCCGATCCAGCCGAACCGGTCGCGCCGCAGCCGTTCGCGGCTGAGGGCGCCCATGGTGTGGACGGGCAGGCTGTTGAACCAGACCTCGCCCTCGTGGGGGACGAGCTGGCCGCTGAGGCAGCGCAGCAGGGTGGTCTTCCCGCTGCCGCGCGGGCCGGTCACGGCGAGGACCTCGCCTTGGCGGACGCCGACCGAGACCCCGATGAGGGCGGGTGAACCGCTGTGGGAGTAGTGAACGGACCGTGCCCAGAGCACATCGTTGTCCGGTGGATCAACCATGGCGTACACCTCCGTCCGGGGGAACGAAGCGGAGCCCCTTCGGTCACTGGCGCCCGCACTGAGATGTAAAGAGGTGAACGTCGTGAATGCCGACAGCACACGGCCCGGACTCCCCCGTTCTCACTCGAACGGGGCATCCGGGCCGTGCGGTTCCGACTGTTTGCCGCCTCGCACCACGGCTTCGCCGCCCGGTCCCACGGCTTCGCAGCCCGGTCCTACAGCTTGGTCCACGCCTCGCTGAGCACCGAGCGCAGGATCCCCTCGATCTCGTCGAAGGTGCCCTGGTCCGCGATCAGCGGCGGGGCCAGCTGCACGACCGGGTCGCCGCGGTCGTCGGCCCGGCAGTACAGGCCGTTCTCGAAGAGCGCCTTGGAGAGGAAGCCGTAGAGCACGCGCTCGGTCTCCTCGTCCGTGAAGGACTCCTTGGTGACCTTGTCCTTGACGAGCTCGATGCCGTAGAAGTAGCCGTTTCCGCGGACGTCGCCGACGATCGGCAGGTCGTGCAGCTTCTGCAGCGTCTTCAGGAAGGCGGACTCGTTGTCCAGCACGTGCTGGTTGAGGCCTTCCTCGTCGAAGATGTCGAGGTTGGCGAGGGCCACGGCGGAGGACACCGGGTGCCCGCCGAAGGTGTAGCCGTGCAGGAAGGTGTTGCTGCCCTTGTAGAAGGGCTCGGCGACGCGGTCCGACACGATGCAGGCGCCGATCGGGGAGTAGCCCGAGGTCATGCCCTTGGCACAGGTGATCATGTCCGGTACGTAGTCGAACTTGTCGCAGGCGAACATCGTGCCGAGGCGGCCGAAGGCGCAGATCGTCTCGTCGGAGACGAGGAGCACGTCGTACTCGTCGCAGATTTCGCGGACGCGCTGGAAGTACCCGGGCGGCGGCGGGAAGCAGCCGCCGGCGTTCTGCACCGGCTCGAGGAAGACGGCGGCGACGGTGTCGGCGCCCTCGAAGAGGATCTGCTGCTCGATCTGGTCGGCGCACCAGCGGCCGAAGGCCTCGGGGTCGTCGCCGTGGATCGGGGCGCGGTAGATGTTGGTGTTCGGCACCTTGTGCGTACCGGGGACCAGCGGCTCGAAGGGGGCCTTGAGGGCCGGCAGGCCGGTGATGGACAGCGCGCCCTGCGGGGTGCCGTGGTAGGCGACCGCACGCGAGATGACCTTGTACTTGGTCGGCTTGCCCTTGAGCTTGAAGTACTGCTTGGCCAGCTTCCAGGCGGTCTCGACGGCCTCGCCGCCGCCGGTGGTGAAGAAGACCTTGTTCAGGTCGCCCGGGGCGTAGCCGGCGAGGCGCTCGGCCAGCTCGACGGCCTTGGGGTGGGCGTAGGACCACACGGGGAAGAACGCGAGCTCCTGCGCCTGCTTGTAGGCGACCTCGGCGAGCTCCCGGCGGCCGTGACCGGCGTTGACCACGAACAGTCCGGCGAGACCGTCCAGGTAGCGCTTGCCCTTGTCGTCGTAGATGTAGGTGCCCTCACCGCGGACGATGGTGGGGACGGGGGTGTTCTCGTACGAGGACATGCGGGTGAAGTGCATCCACAGGTGGTCGTACGCGGTCTTGGACAGGTCCTGGGTCACGGGTTATCGGGTTCCCCACATGTAGGTCTGCTTCTTCAGCTTCAGATAGACGAAGCTTTCGGTGGATCGCACGCCGGGGAGCGCGCGGATCTTCTTGTTGATCGTTTCCAGCAGGTGGTCGTCGTCCTCGCAGACGATCTCCACCATCAGGTCGAACGAGCCGGCCGTCATCACCACGTACTCGCACTCGGCCATCTGGGTCAGCGCATCGGCCACCGGGTCGACGTCGCCCTCGACGTTGATGCCGACCATGGCCTGGCGGCGCAGGCCCACGGTGAGCGGGTCGGTGACGGCGACGATCTGCATGACGCCCTGGTCGAGGAGCTTCTGCACGCGCTGGCGCACGGCTGCCTCGGAGAGGCCCACCGCCTTGCCGATCGCCGCGTACGGCCGGCGGCCGTCCTCCTGCAGTTGCTCGATGATCGCGAGCGACACAGCATCGACCGAAGGGGACGGCTGCCTGCTCCTGGAATCTGCGCTTCGACTGACCACGACCTCACTGTGCACGAGGAGTCGTCTGTTCCGCAAGACGGATTCGATGAAATCCGTTGTCTTTGGATCTGGATCTCACTGATTTCGTAGGTGGCCGTGTCTGGCCCTGTCGAAAGCGTCGGCCGAGGAGCTAGGCTTGGGGGAGCGTCTCAACCATTGGACATTGATCAGGAGTGTGGCTGTAGTGACCACCGAACTGCGTCGTCTGCGCAACTACATCGGCGGGGAGTTCAAGGACGCCGCCGACGGGCGGACCACCGATGTGGTCAACCCCGCCACCGGCGAGGTGTACGCGACGGCCCCGCTCTCCGGCCAGGCCGACGTGGACGCGGCCATGGCCGCCGCTGCCGCCGCCTTCCCGGGCTGGCGCGACACGACCCCCTCCGAGCGGCAGAAGGCCCTGCTCAAGATCGCCGACGCCTTCGAGGCGCGCGCGGACGAGCTGGTGGCCGCCGAGTCGGAGAACACGGGCAAGCCGCTGGGCCTCACGGCCAGCGAGGAGCTGCCCCCGATGGTGGACCAGATCCGCTTCTTCGCGGGTGCGGCCCGTCTGCTGGAGGGCCGCTCCGCCGGTGAGTACATGGACGGGATGACCTCGATCATCCGCCGTGAGCCGGTCGGCGTCTGCGCCCAGGTCGCGCCGTGGAACTACCCGATGATGATGGCCGTCTGGAAGTTCGCCCCGGCCATCGCCGCGGGCAACACCGTGGTGCTCAAGCCATCGGACACCACCCCCGCCTCCACCGTCCTGATGGCGGAGATCATCGACTCGATCCTGCCCAAGGGCGTCTTCAACGTCGTCTGCGGCGACCGCGAGACCGGCAAGGCCATGGTCGAGCACTCCACCCCGGCGATGGCCTCCATCACCGGCTCCGTCCGCGCGGGCATGCAGGTCGCCGAGAGCGCCTCGAAGGACGTCAAGCGCGTCCACCTGGAGCTCGGCGGCAAGGCCCCGGTCGTGGTCTTCGAGGACGCCGACATCGCCAAGGCCGTCGAGGACATCGCCGTCGCCGGCTACTTCAACGCCGGCCAGGACTGCACCGCCGCCACCCGCGTCCTCGTGCACCGGTCCATCCACGACGAGTTCGTGGCCGCCCTCGCCAAGGCCGCCGCCGACACCAAGACCGGCGCCCCGGACGACGAGGACGTGCTCTACGGCCCGCTGAACAACCCCAACCAGCTGAACCAGGTCGCGGGCTTCATCGACCGCCTCCCGGCGCACGCCAAGGTCGAGGCCGGCGGCCACCGGGTCGGCGACAAGGGCTACTTCTACGCCCCGACCGTCGTCTCCGGCCTCAAGCAGGACGACGAGATCGTCCAGAACGAGGTCTTCGGCCCGGTCATCACCGTCCAGTCCTTCACGGACGAGGCGCAGGCCGTGGAGTACGCGAACGGCGTCGAGTACGCCCTGGCCTCCTCGGTGTGGACCAAGGACCACGCCCGGGCGATGCGCATGTCCAAGAAGCTCGACTTCGGCTGCGTGTGGATCAACACCCACATCCCGCTGGTCGCCGAGATGCCCCACGGCGGCTTCAAGAAGTCCGGCTACGGCAAGGACCTCTCCGCCTACGGCTTCGAGGACTACACCCGCATCAAGCACGTGATGACCTCGCTCGACGGCTGACCGGGCGGTTCCGGCGGGGCGCGCGGCCGGTGAGGACCGCGCAAGGGCCGCCGGAGTTCGATCAAGGGGCGGGCAGTGGACAATGTGTCCATTGCCCGCCCCCGTCACGTTCCCCGAGGCTCTTGTCCATGCCTGAACTCGCCTTCTCCCGCCGTACGGCGCTGCGCGGAATCGGTGCCGCCGGCCTGCTCGCGGCCCTCGCCGGCTGCGGCGTGCCGTCCGCGTACGTCCCCGAGGACCGGCGGGGAGGCCCGGACCGCTCGGGGCGGGACCGGAGCCTCAACTTCTCCAACTGGCCGCTGTACATAGACACCGACGAGGAGGACGAGGAGCGCCGCCCCACCCTGGAGGCCTTCTCGCGGAAGACCGGCATCGAGGTCGCGTACAGCGAGGAGATCAACGACAACGACGAGTTCTTCGGCAAGATCAGCCCCGCCCTGATGAACCGTCAGGACACCGGCCGCGACCTGGTGGTGGTCACCGACTGGATGGCCGCCCGGTACGTCCAGCTGGGCTGGGCGCAGAGGATGGACCGCGCCGCGCAGCCCAACGTGGCCGCGCACCTCGACCCGCAGCTGCGCTCGCCCGCCTTCGACGAGGGCCGTCTGCGCACCGTCCCCTGGCAGTCGGGGATCACCGGCATCGCCTACCACCGCAAGGCCCTCGGCCGGGAGATCAAGTCCGTCAAGGACCTGTGGCACCCGGACCTGGCGGGCCGGGTCACCCTCTTCTCCGGCCTCGACGAGTCCTTCGCCCTGCTGATGCAGGGCAACGGCGTGGACGTCACCCGGTGGACCGAGTCCGACTTCCACCGGATGTGCGACCAGGTCGAGGAGCTGGTGCGCAGGAAGCACATCCGCCGCTTCACCGGCAACGACTACACCTCCGACCTCGCCAAGGGCGACGTCCTGGCCTGCCAGGCCTACTCCGGCGACGCCATCCAGCTCAAGGCCGACAACCCCGACATCGAGTTCGTGGTCCCCGAGGAGGGCGGCGAGCTGTGGTCGGAGAGCATGCTCGTGCCCAACCTGGCCCGGCACAAGGCCAATGCCGAGGCCCTCGTCGACTACTACTACGACCCGGAGGTGGCCGCCGAGCTCGCCGCCTTCGTCAACTACGTCTGCCCCGTGCCGGCCGCCCGCGAGGTGCTGGCCCGCTCGGAGGACAAGGAGACCGCGGAACTCGCCGAGAACCAGCTGATGTTCCCGGACGGGGAGATGCGGGGGCGCCTGGCGGTGGCCCGCGCCATCACCTCCGCGGAGCGCCGCACCTTCGCCCGCCGCTGGAACGCCATCGCCGGCCTGTGATCACCACCACAGAACTGAACATGTTCAGGAAATCGGCTGAACGTGTTCAACTCTGGGCGTAGGCTCCTGCCATGAGCGAGAGAAGCGCCCTCCAGCGGCGGATCCGTGCCTGGCTGATCCTGTTCACCGTCTGCCTGGTCCTCAGCGGGCTCACCGCCTTCCCCCTGGTCACCGAGGTGCGCTGGGCGAACTCCCTGGTGTCCCACGAGTGGCTGAGCCGGGTCGGCGAGGGCCTGGACCGGGCCGACGCGCAGTACCCGTTCCTCCTCTACGGCACCGACTGGCTCGCGTTCGCCCACCTGGTGATCGCGGTCTTCTTCTACGGCGTCCTGCGCGACCCCGTGCGCAACGTCTGGATCATCGAAGCCGGCATGATCGCCTGCGCCGGCATCATCCCCCTGGCGCTGATCTGCGGGCCCATCCGGGGCATCCCCTTCGGGTGGAGCCTCATCGACATGTCCTTCGGGGTCTTCGGGGTGATCCCGCTGATCGCGCTCCGCCGTCTCGTCAAACGGCTGGAGGCGCTGCCCGCCACCACCTGACGGCGGCCGCCGCCCGCGCCCGCGGCCTCACCGGCCGAACCGGGCGCGGGCGGCCGCCAGGACGTCGATCCGGTTCGTGGTGACGGCGTCCACCCCGGCCGCCAGCAGTCTGCGCATCGAGCAGCGGGTGTCGGCGGTCCACGCCGAGACCAGCAGGCCGTCCCGATGCAGTGCGTCCACCAGCTCCCGGTCGACCAGCCCGAAGCGGTAGTTGAGCCAGGCCGGCGCCACCGCGTCGATCAGCACCCGGCGCGGCGGCGACAGCGTCGTCCACGTCAGCGCGATCTCCGCGGCCGGGTCGGCGGCGCGCACGGCCAGCATGGTGTCCGGGCCCGCGCTGTAGTACGTACGCTCGCGGGCCCCGCACTCGCGGACCACCCCGACCACCGTCCGCACCGACTCGGCGGTCGCACCCGGCAGGTCGATCATCACCCGGCCCGTGCCCGACGCCGCCAGCACCTCGCGCAGGGTCGGGACCCCGCCCGCCGTCATCTCCCGCAGCTGGGCGGCCGTGACGGCGTCCAGCCGCACGTCGTGCCGCCACAGCCGCCACAGCGTGTCGTCGTGCAGGAGCACGGGCTCCCCGTCGCGGGTCAGCCGTACGTCGATCTCCACCGCGTCCGCTCCGCGCGCGAACGCCGAGCGGACGGAGGGCACGGTGTTCTCGGGGAAGCGGTAGGGGTCGCCGCGGTGGGCGACGGCCGTCAGGGTGCGCATGCCGCCCATTGTCCGGTGGCCTCAGCGCGCCGGCCAGGCCTCCGTGTAGGTGTCGATCTCCGCGATGATCCGCTCCTTGCCGGCCTGGTCCAGGAAGGAGGCCTCCACCGCGTTCTTCGCCAGCTGCGCGACCCCGCGCTCGTCGAGGTCGAGGAGCCGGGCGGCGACGGCGTACTCGGTGTTGAGGTCGGTGCCGAACATCGGAGGGTCGTCGCTGTTGATGGTGACCAGCACGCCCGCCCGGACCATCTCCTTGACCGGGTGCCGGTCCAGGTCGGCCACGGCGCGGGTGGCGATGTTCGAGGTCGGGCACACCTCCAGCGCGATGCGGTGCTCGGCGAGGTACGCCAGCAGCTCCGGGTCCTGCACGGCGCTGGTGCCGTGGCCGATCCGCTCGGCACCCAGCTCGCGGATGGCGTCCCAGACGGTCTCCGGTCCGGTGGTCTCGCCGGCGTGCGGCACGCTGTGCAGGCCGGCGGCCCGGGCGGCGTCGAAGTACGGCTTGAACTGCGGGCGCGGGACGCCGATTTCGGGGCCGCCGAGGCCGAAGGAGACCAGGCCCTCCGGACGCAGGTCGACGGCGAGGCGCGCGGTCTCGGCGGCGGACTCCAGGCCGGCCTCGCCGGGGATGTCGAAGCACCAGCGCAGGATGACGCCGAGTTCGGACTCGGCGGCCTTGCGGGCGTCCTCGATGGCCGCCATGAACGCGTGCTCGTCGATGCCGCGGCGGGTCGAGGAGTACGGGGTGATGGTCAGCTCGGCGTAGCGGATGTTCTGCCGCGCCATGTCGCGGGCGACCTCGAAGGTGAGGGTGCGCACGTCGTCGGGGGTGCGCACCAGGTCCACGACGGAGAGGTAGACCTCGATGAAGTGGGCGAAGTCGGTGAAGGTGAAGTAGTCGGCGAGCGCCTCCGGTTCGGTGGGGACCTTGGAGTCGGGGTGCCGGGCGGCGAGCTCGGCCACGATGCGCGGGGAGGCCGAGCCGACGTGGTGGACGTGGAGTTCGGCCTTGGGGAGCCCTGCGATGAAGGGGGTCAGGTCGGGCACGGTGAGGCCTCCGGGGCGACGCGGGTGCGGACGGAACGGCTTCATCGTAGGCAGCCCGGGGGATGTCGGCGGCAGCGCATAGCATGGCCGTACGAGAGGGGGGCCGACGCATGACCGACCAGAGTCCCGACCCGAGGGACCCGTGGGCGCCGCCGGAGCGGCCGGCGGGGGACCACGGCGGGCCGCAGGGCCGACCGGGGGTGCCGGGGCCGCCGTCCGTGCACGACCAGATCACGATCGCCGGGATGCCGGGGGCGGGGGCCGGCGCCCCGCCCGCGCCGATACCCGCCGCGTACCCGGGGGCCGCGCAGGCCCCGGCGCCCGCACAGCCCGCACAGCCCGTACAGCCCGCACCGGCCCCCGTGCCCCCGGCCTACGCCTACCCGGCCCAGCCGGCCCCCGGCGGGTACGCCCACCCCGGTCCGCCGTCCGCCCCGTCCGCGTACGGCTACCCCGGCTACCCGGGCTACGCCTCGTACGTCCCCTACGGCGGGCAGCCGCGCAACGGGTTCGGCACCACCGCGCTCGTCCTCGGCATCATCGCGGTCGTCGGGTGCATCACCAGCTTCCTGGCGATCGCGCTCGGCATCGCAGCGGTCGTCTTCGGCGCGCTCGGGCGCGGCAAGGCCCGCCGGGGCGAGGCCACCAACGGCGGCATGGCCCTGGCGGGCATCATCCTGGGCGGGATAGGCATCCTGCTGGGCGCCGCGATCCTCGCGATCGGGATCGCCGGGCTCCTCGAACGCGACGCCGGGGGCGGCGGTTACGACAGCCCGTACTCCAACTCGCGGATGCGCGAGAAGGTCTGACGGCGCGACACCGGGTCGGTCGGCACCCGGCCCGGCGCGCGCACGGCCGGAGTCACCCGGCCCGGCGCGCGCACGGCCGGAGTCAGCCGGCCCAGGGCCAGTCGGCGTCCCGGCCCGCCTCGATCAGCGGCACCATCCGGAAGGCCGCGTCGGTGAGCCCGCCGAAGGTGTGCCGGTTCGCGGACCCCGAGGGCGCGTGCCCCACCCGGTACCCGGCCAGGTTCCAGGTGTAGACCGGCACCTCCTCCGGGACCAGGGCCGTCGGGTCGCCGCCGTAGCCGTACGTCGCCTGCTCGTCGGTGACGATCAGGACCCGGTCGTGGCCCCGGTAGTGCTGCCGGACGGCCTCTGCGGTGTATGTGCCGCCGAGGTCCTCGAACCGCTCCAGCACCTTCAGCACGCTCTCGCCCCGGCGGTACGGGACCGGCTTGCTGGCCGTCCCGAACTGCACCAGGTCCGCGTGCTCGGCCCGCAGCGCCAGCGCCGTGCCGAACACGGCCGCGGCGTCGGCCCGGTTGAGCTGGGAGCGGTCCGACAGCGGCGACCACATCGACCCGGACCGGTCGACGAGGACGAGGGTGCGCCCCGGCAGCGCGGGCACGGACGCCAGCGAGTGCCCGAGCGCCTGCTCCAGCGGGTACGCCCAGCGCAGCGACGGAGCGTGCTGGTAGGCGGCCAGGTACCGGAACGGGAACTGCCGGGACCGGGCGACGGCCTCCGGGTCGGAGATCCGTGCCGCGACCTGCGCCGCCACCTCGTCCGAGACCCCGGCCCCGTCGAAGTTGCGCAGGTTGCGCAGCAGCGCCATCACGCCCATGGACGGGATGACCGCCTCCCAGGCGGCCGCGTCCATCGGCCCCTGCAGCCAGCCGGCCAGCGCCTCCCAGGTCATGCCCGCCGCCGCGAGCCGCTCGGCGCCGCCGGGGCCCGTCACCACGGCCCGGCGCTCCCCGACCGGCAGCGCCATGAGCTCCCGGTGGGCGACCAGGGTGCGGTTGCCGGACGGCACCTCGGCCGCCTCCGGGTGGTGGCGGCGGTCGAGGGCGTAGCGGAACAGCTCGCCCTGCCAGGGCTTGGCCGGGTCCGGCGCGGCGTGCACGAGGTTCAGCACGTCACCGAAGCGGAAGCCCTTGGACGCGGTGTCGTACTTCAGCAGGGAGGTGCCCGAGTAGAGCCGGCGCACGGCGTCGGCGATGCCGCGCTTGACGGGCTTGGGCACGGCGCGCCCGTACGTCGCCGTCCAGTAGGCCAGGAGCTCGCCGGGCTCGTCGGCCCGCTGCAGGACGGAGTCCACCACCTGCCGGTTGGACGGACCGCCGGTGGCACCCGCGTCGAGCCGCGCCTTGACGTACTCGGCGGCCCCGACCAGCGAGGCGGTGCGCATGTTGCCCTCGCCGCGCAGCCAGCGCAGCAGGCCGGCGGTCCACTGCGGGTCCTCGACGGCCAGGGTGCGGACCAGGCCGGCGAAGCGGTCGTCGCGCTCCCCGGCGCCCTCGTAGGCGGTGCGCTGCGTCACGAAGTTGGCGACGGCGAGCAGGAACAGCTCCGAGCGCCGATCGCGGACGAAGCCGGGGCTGCCGTGGTGGTTGCGGGCGCGCCGGCCGGTCGAGCGCACCGGGGACACCGGCGACGCGGTCGTGGTTCCGGATGCGGCCGCGGACGCGCGGCGGTTGAAGCGGGCCATGAGAATCCCCCCGAATTCCATACACATGGGGGAAGGCGTGGCGTGCGGGATGCCCGAGATCGAAAGGTCGGCGACGGGCTGTATGCCATGCGAGCTTCCGGGCTGCTCCACCGGCCGTGGCCGGGCGGGATTCGAACCCGCGACCTCATGGTCCGAAGTAGCCGTCGCCTGCGCACCGGGCATCCCGCACGCGGCCTCCCGAGATCAAGGTGGCGGCGGCCTGGGTTTTCTTTGCAAAAGAAGGAGCCGCAGCCTGCGCACCGGGAGGTGCGTGAGGTGTGTCCAGAGTTCAAGGCGGCGAAACCACATGCTGCTCTACCGACTGAGCTACACCGGCCCGAAGCCGGTGACGGGACTCGAACCCGCGGCCTGCCCATTAAGAGTGGAAGTATGTCTCGCCTGCGCACCTGGACGATCACACCGTAGGCCGCGGCCCCGCGGGGCCGCCACGCAATTTCTGCGGGCGCTACGCCTCCTGCGCCTCCTGCGGCTCCTGCGCCTCCGCGCGCAGCCGCTCGCGGGCCTCCATCAGGGCGAAGCCGAGCAGGTTCAGCCCGCGCCAGCGCGCCGGGTCCAGCGCCCGCGCGTCATCGGCCGCCAGGCCGATGCCCCAGACGCGGTCCAGCGGGCTCGCCTCCACCAGGACCCGGTCCCCGGTCGTCAGCAGGTACGAGCGCAGCTGCGGCGTGGAGCGGAACTTGTGCACGCTGCCCTCCACCACGAGGGCGAACCGCTCCCGCTCCCACACGGCGTCGTCGAAGCCGCGGACCAGCCGCCCGGCCTTCTTGGCCTCGGCCGGGGTCTTGGCCGCGAGCGCGGCGCGCTCCCCGTCGGCGTCCCCGAACAGCCGCGCCTTCCCGGCCATCATCCAGTGCTCGGCGGTCTCGTAGCGGACTCCGTCCACGGTGAACGGAGACGGCCACCACTGGCTCAGGCAGCTCGGGCCGAGCGTCCCGTCCGGCCGCGGCCGGTGTCCCCAGAACGGCAGGAACTTCACCCGGTCACCTCGGCTGACCTGCTCGATCAACGCGTCGATCTTCTCCATGCACGGGAGTCTGGCAGTCGCCACGGACACTCCGTACGGGATTTGACGTGCGTCTCGACACATGGTCGACCGAATCCGTCGCGTAATCAAAAGGCAACAACGGAATCACTTGGCGGCAGGCCACACCTCTGCCAGGATCGGCACTCAATTCGAGCTGAAGCCACGAGGGCGTGAGAGCGTGATGGGCAGTCGCTTCCCGGTCAAGGAGCGCTTCGCGGACGGCGCGCAGTACATCGACGGCCGCCTGAGGTCCGGTACCTCCGGACGGTCGCACACCGTGGTCGACCCCGCCACCGGTGGCGAGGTGCTCACCTACGAGCCGGCCTCCACCGCCGACGTGGACGAGGCCGTGGCAGCCGCCCGGCGCGCCTTCCCGGCCTGGTCTGCGGCCACTCCCGGCGAGCGCTCGGACGCCCTGCACCGGCTGGCGGCCGTCCTGGCCGCGCAGGCGGAGGACCTCGCGTACGCCGAGTCGCTCCAGTGCGGCAAGCCGATCAAGCTGACCACGGAGTTCGACGTACCGGGCACGATCGACAACACCGCCTTCTTCGCGGGCGCCGCCCGCCACCTCCAGGGGCAGGCGGCCGCCGAGTACTCCGGGGACCACACCTCGTACGTACGCCGCGAGGCCATCGGGGTCGTCGGCTCCATCGCACCCTGGAACTACCCCCTCCAGATGGCCGCCTGGAAGATCCTCCCGGCCGTCGCCGCGGGCAACACCATCGTCCTGAAGCCCGCCGAGCCGACCCCGCTGACCTCCCTGATGTTCGCCCGGGCCGCCACGGAGGCGGGCATCCCCGACGGCGTGGTCAACATCGTCACCGGCGCCGGCCGGGACGCCGGCGAGCACCTGGTCGGCCACCCGGACGTCGCCATGACCTCCTTCACCGGCTCCACCTCCGTCGGCAGGCGCGTCGCCGAGATCGCCACCGCCAGCGTCAAGCGGCTCCACCTCGAGCTCGGCGGCAAGGCCCCCTTCCTCGTCTTCGACGACGCCGACCCGGAGGCCGCCGCCCACGGCGCCGTCGCCGCCTCCCTGATCAACACCGGCCAGGACTGCACGGCCGCCACCCGCGCCTACGTCCAGCGCCCCCTGTACGAGGCCTTCACCGCCCGTGTCGCCGAGCTGATGGAGGGCGTCCGCCTGGGCGACCCCTTCGACCCGGCCACCGACCTCGGGCCGCTCGTCTCCCACGCCCAGCGCGACCGCGTCGCCGGCTTCGTCGAGCGCGCCCGCGCCTACGCCACCGTCGCCACCGGCGGCGCGATCCCGGGCGGCGACCTCGCCGACGGCGCCTACTACCGGCCCACCCTGATCACCGGCGCACCCCAGGACAGCGAGATCGTCCAGTCCGAGGTCTTCGGGCCGGTCCTCGTCGTCCTGCCCTTCGACACCGACGACGAGGGCATCGCGCTGGCCAACGACACCCCGTACGGACTCGCCGCATCCGCCTGGAGCCGCGACGTCTACCGGGCGGGCCGCGCCACCCGCGAGCTCCGGGCGGGCTGCGTCTGGGTCAACGACCACATCCCGATCATCAGTGAGATGCCCCATGGGGGATACCGGGCGAGCGGCTTCGGAAAGGACATGAGCTCGTACTCCTTCGAGGAGTACACACAGGTCAAGCACGTGATGTACGACAACACCGCGGTTGCCGCGAAGGACTGGCACCGCACGATCTTCGGGGACCGATAGCAGCAGCCGGCCGTCCGACCAGCGGCCACCCATCCCGAAAGGGCACAGCCCATGGAGCAGTTCGAGCCCGAACGCCTCTCCGCGGCCCAGGTCGCCGCGATGCGTCGCAGCCTCACCGGCGGACGCGGCGCCCTCACCCGCCGCTCCCTGCTGCGCGCCTCCGGCGCCGGCGCCCTCGCCCTCGGCGGCCTGGCCTCCCTGAGCGCCTGCGGCATCCCGCCGGCCCGGCGCGACCCCGCGACGGCGGCCTCCGACGACCACTCGGACACGGAGAAGATGATCAACTTCTCCAACTGGACCGAGTACATGGACATCAGCGACGACGAGAAGACCCACCCGACGCTGGAGGAGTTCACCAAGCGGACCGGCATCGAGGTCAACTACACCGAGGACATCAACGACAACGTCGAGTTCTTCGGCAAGATCCGCCCGCAGCTGGCGGCCGGCCAGGACACCGGCCGCGACCTGATCGTCGTCACCGACTGGCTGGCGGCCCGCATCATCCGCCTGGGCTGGGCGCAGCAGCTCGACCCCTCCCACCTGCCGCACGCCTTCGCCAACCTGATCCCGCAGTACCGCAGCCCCGACTGGGACCCGGGCCGCGCCCACAGCTACCCGTGGACCGGCATCAACACCGTCATCGCGTACAACACCAAGGCGACCGGCGGGAAGAAGGTCGACTCCGTCACCCAGATGCTCGACGACCCCACCCTCAAGGGCCGGGTCGGCTTCCTCACCGAGATGCGCGACACCATCGGCATGACCCTCCTCGACCAGGGCAAGGACCCCGCGGCCTTCACCACCGCGGACTACGACGCGGCCGTCGCCCGGCTCCAGAAGGGCGTGGACACCCGGCAGATCCGCCGCTTCACCGGCAACGACTACACCTCCGACCTGGACAAGGGCGACCTCGCGGCCTGCCTGGCCTGGGCCGGCGACGTCATCCAGCTCCAGGCCGGCAACCCGGACATCCGGTACGCCATCCCCGCCGCCGGCTACATCACCTCCAGCGACAACCTCCTCGTACCGGCCCGCGCCCGGCACAAGGCCAACGCGGAGAAGCTCATCGACTTCTACTACGAGCCCCCGATCGCCGCCCGGCTCGCGGCCTTCATCAGCTACGTGTGCCCGGTCGCAGGCGTCAAGGACGACCTTGCGAAAATCGATCCTGCGCTCGCGGACAACCCCTTGATCATTCCCGACGAGGAGATGACCGCCAGGGCCCATGCCTTCCGCATGCTCACCAGCGAGGAAGAGACCGAGTACGAGGAAAGGTTCGCCAAGCTCATCGGAGCCTGACGAGCACCCGTACCGGCACCGCCCCCCCGCACTCTTCCGAAGAACACCACCACCGAAGGCCGCGACCCATGACTGACAAGACCGCGGGCGGCGACGTCCGCCTCGCCGGGATCAGCAAGAACTACGGCACGTTCACCGCCGTGCACCCGCTGGACCTCACCGTCCCCCAGGGCTCCTTCTTCGCCCTGCTCGGCGCCTCCGGCTGCGGAAAGACCACGACCCTGCGCATGATCGCCGGCCTGGAGGAGCCCTCCACCGGCACGGTCCACCTGGGCGAGCGCGACGTCACCCGGCTGCCGCCGTACAAGCGCCCCGTGAACACGGTCTTCCAGAGCTACGCGCTCTTCCCGCACCTGAGCATCTACGAGAACGTGGCCTTCGGCCTGCGCCGCCGCGGCATCAAGTCCGTCAAGAAGCAGGTCGAGGAGATGCTCGACCTGGTCGAGCTCGGCCAGTTCGCCCAGCGCAAGCCGCACCAGCTCTCCGGCGGCCAGCAGCAGCGCGTCGCCGTCGCCCGCGCCCTGATCAACCACCCCCGGGTGCTCCTGCTCGACGAGCCCCTCGGCGCCCTCGACCTCAAGCTGCGCCGCCAGATGCAGCTGGAGCTCAAGCGGATCCAGACCGAGGTCGGCATCACCTTCGTGCACGTCACGCACGACCAGGAAGAGGCCATGACCATGGCCGACACCGTCGCCGTGATGAACGGCGGCCGGGTGGAGCAGCTCGGCGCGCCCGCCGAGCTCTACGAGAACCCGCGCACCACCTTCGTCGCGAACTTCCTCGGCACCTCCAACCTCATCGAGGCCGAGGTCGTCGAGGCGGGCGGCCCCGACGTGGTCGTCGGCTCCGCCGGGACCAAGCTCAGGCTGCCCGCCGCCCGCTGCGCGACCACCCCCAGGACCGGTGGAAAGCTGCTGGTCGGCGTGCGCCCCGAGAAGATTTCCCTGGTCCCCGCGGACGAGGAGCACACCGTCGCGGCCGGCCGCAACAAGGTCGCCGGCCGGATCGCCGACTCCTCCTTCATCGGCGTCTCCACCCAGTTCGTGATCGACAGCCCGGTCTGCCCCGAGCTGGAGGTGTACGTACAGAACATCGAGCGCGACCCCCGCCTGACCCCGGGCACCGAGGTCGTCCTGCACTGGAACCCGGAGCACACGTTCGGCCTGGACGCCGCACAGGACATCGAGGCGGGCATCGAGACGGTCGAGGAGAGCGCATGACCGCCACCGCGGCCCCACCCGGGGCCCCCGCCCCCGCCGAGCCCCCGCTCCACAAGCCCTCCCTGCGCAAGCGGCTGGTCCCGTACTGGCTGCTGCTGCCCGGCATCCTGTGGCTGCTCGTCTTCTTCGTGCTGCCGATGATCTACCAGGCCTCGACCTCGGTGCAGACCGGCTCCCTCGAAGAGGGCTTCGAGGTCACCTGGCACTTCGGGACCTACTGGGAGGCCTTCACCGAGTACCTCCCGCAGTTCCTGCGCTCCCTGCTGTACGCCGGCGCCGCGACCGTGCTGTGCCTGCTGCTCGGGTACCCGCTGGCCTACCTGATCGCCTTCCGGGCGGGCCGCTGGCGCAACCTGCTGCTGGTGCTGGTCATCGCCCCGTTCTTCACCAGCTTCCTGATCCGCACGCTGGCCTGGAAGACGATCCTGTCCGACGGCGGCCCGGTCGTGTCCTTCCTCAACGCGACCGGCTTCCTGGACGTCACCGGCTGGCTCGGCCTCACCGAGGGCGACCGGGTGCTGGCCACGCCGCTCGCGGTGGTCTGCGGCCTCACGTACAACTTCCTCCCCTTCATGGTCCTTCCGCTCTACACCTCCCTGGAGCGCATCGACCCGCGCCTCCACGAGGCGGCCGGGGACCTGTACGCCCGCCCCGCCACGATCTTCCGCAAGGTCACCTTCCCGCTGTCCATGCCGGGCGTGGTCTCCGGGACCCTGCTCACCTTCATCCCGGCGAGCGGCGACTACGTCAACGCCGAGCTCCTCGGCTCCACGGACACCCGCATGATCGGCAACGTCATCCAGTCGCAGTACCTGCGCGTCCTCGACTACCCGACGGCGGCCGCGCTCTCCTTCATCCTCATGGCCGTCGTGCTGGTCGTGGTCACCCTCTACATCCGCCGTGCGGGAACGGAGGACCTGGTCTGATGCAGTGGTTCCGCCGCAACCTCGTCGTCATCGCCGGCCTCGGCACGCTCGCCTACATGGTGCTGCCGAACGCCGTCGTGACGCTGTTCTCCTTCAACAACCCCGCCGGGCGGTTCAACTACGCCTGGCAGGAGTTCTCCCTCGACGCCTGGAAGGACCCCTGCGGGGTCGCCGACCTGTGCGGCTCCCTGTCCCTGTCGCTCCAGATCGCCCTGTGGTCCACCCTCGCCGCCACCCTGCTGGGCACCGCCATCGCGTTCGCCCTGGTCAGGTACCGGTTCCGGGCGCGCGGTGCGGTCAACTCGCTGATCTTCATGCCGATGGCCATGCCCGAGATCGTGATGGCCGCCTCGCTGCTCGCGCTGTTCCTCAACATGGGCGTGCAGCTGGGCTTCCGGACGATCCTGATCGCCCACGTCATGTTCTGCCTCAGCTTCGTCGTCGCCGCCGTCAAGGCGCGGGTGCTGTCGATGGACCCGCGGCTGGAGGAGGCCGCCCGCGACCTCTACGCGGGCCCGGTGCAGACCTTCGTACGGGTCACCCTGCCGATCGCGGCGCCCGGCATCGCGGCGGGCGCGCTGCTGGCCTTCGCGCTCTCCTTCGACGACTTCATCATCACCAATTTCAACTCGGGCAACACCGTCACCTTCCCCATGTTCGTGTGGGGATCGGCCCAGCGCGGTACGCCCGTGCAGATCAACGTCATCGGCACGGCGATGTTCGTCATCGCGGTGCTGGTGGTCCTCGCCGCCCAGACGGTCGGCAACCGCCGCAAGAACGCACAGCCCAAGTAACCCTGTAGGGAGTTGGAAGACATGGCCCCGGTCGCCATGCGAAGCGTTGCGAAATCCCTTTCCGAAGCACTGCCGGTCTCGTACTGGCTGGACGACCCCGGCAAGCCCGCCGCACAGCCGGCCCTGACCTCCGACGAGGCCTGCGACCTGCTGGTCATCGGCGGCGGGTACAGCGGCCTATGGACCGCGCTGATCGCCAAGGAGCGCGACCCCGCCCGGGACGTCGTCCTGATCGAGTCGAAGGAGGCGGGCTGGGCCGCCTCCGGCCGCAACGGCGGCTTCTGCGCCGCCTCCCTCACGCACGGCCTGGCCAACGGCCTGGCCCGGTGGCCGGGCGAACTCGCCCGGCTGGAGGAGCTGGGCGCCCGCAACCTCGACGGGATCGAGGCGGCGGTCGCCCGCTACGGCATCGACTGCGACTTCGAGCGCACCGGCGAGATCGACGTGGCCACCGAGCCCCACCAGGTCGAGGAGCTGCGCGCACTCCACGAGGAGGCGCAGAGGCTGGGCCTGGCGGGCGGCTCGCGCTGGCTCGACCGCGACGAGCTGCGCGCCGAGGTCGACTCGCCGACGTTCCTCGCCGGCCTGTGGGACACCGACGGCGTGGCCATGCTCAACCCCGCCAAGCTCGCCTGGGGCCTGAAGCGGGCGTGCCTCGGCCTCGGCGTGCGCATCTACGAGAACACCCGGGGCCTGTCGCTGGCCCCCTCGGGCGCGGGGATGGCCGTACGCACGCCGTACGGGCGGATCTTCGCCCGGCGGGTGGCGCTCGGCACCAACATCTTCCCCTCCCTGGTCAGGCGGATCCGCCCGTTCACCGTCCCGGTCTACGACTATGCGCTGATGACCGAGCCGCTGACCGCCGGCCAGCTGAAGGCCATCGGCTGGCAGCGCCGCCAGGGCATGGGCGACAGCGCCAACCAGTTCCACTACTTCCGCATCACCCCGGAGAACCGGATCCTGTGGGGCGGCTACGACGCCGTCTACCCCTACAAGGGCCGGCTCGACTCCGAGTACGACCACCGCCCCGAGACGTACCTGAAGCTCGCCCAGCACTTCTTCACCGCGTTCCCGCAGCTGGAGGGCATCAACTTCAGCCACGCCTGGGGCGGGGCCATCGACACCTGCTCCCGCTTCTCCGCATTCTTCGGCACCGCACACTCCGGCCGGGCCGCCTACGCCGCCGGCTTCACCGGGCTCGGCGTCGGCGCCACCCGCTTCGGCGCGGAGGTGATGCTGGACCTGCTGGACGGCGCGCGCACCGAGCGGACCCGGCTCCAGATGGTCAGGTCCAAGCCGATGCCGTTCCCGCCCGAGCCCTTCGCCTGGACCGGCATCACGCTCACCAAGTGGTCCCTGGCCCGGGCCGACGCCCGTGGCGGCCGCCGCAACCTGTGGCTGAGGACGCTCGACAAATTCGGCCTCGGGTTCGATTCCTGATCCGGCTGACGGCCGGGCGGCCGGCGCATCCCCGTCGTCTCTGCGTGAGCCGGTTCACCATCTCGGGGGAACCGAACCCGCGTCATCGATGCGACCGGCCCCGCTCTCTCCTGGTGAGAACCCCTCACCTACAGGGAACGGAGGCCGGGCGATGCAGGGCTCGGAGATCAAGACCGTGGTGAACTGGCTCGTGTTGGCGGCCCCCGATCCGGACGCCTGCCGGTGGGACTGGGAGCGCAGCCCCCGCGGCACCGCCCTGCTGCCCGCCGGCCGGCGGTGGGACGTGCTGATCCTGCCCGGGGCGCTGGGGCGGGCGACCCTCACCGTCCTGCGCCGCCTGCGCGACCGGCCCGGCCCGGTGCTCGCCGGCCCGGGCGGCACCCGGCTGGGCTTCTTCGTGCCCCCGGGCACGGCCTCGCACTGGGTCGGCACCGGCGTACGGGGTGCGGGGCGCGGGACCTGGATCGTGGTTCCGTACCCGGGCCGGGCGGCGCAGGGGGTCCGCTGGCTGGTGGTTCCGGACGGCCGGGGGACGCTGACCGACCCGGCGGTGCTGGAACTCGCGATGCACGAGGCCGCGGCGGAACTGACGGCGGGGGAAGCGGACCGCAGCCCGTGAGCGCCCCCGTGCCCGGCAGGCCCACGGTGCCTCAGGGCCCGTGCGGCCTGCCGGGGCGGATCCGTGCTCCGCGGCCGACCGCGTGGGCGACCCCGAGCAGGAGCGGGACGCAGAGCAGCAGGCTGGCCAGGACGTCCAGGGGCCAGTGCCAGCCGCGCAGGATCAGGCCGGCGGCCGTCGCGCCCGTCAGGACGAGGGCGGCGGCCACCGGCCACGGGCCCCGGGTGTACGGGCGCAGCAGCAGGGCCGCCCCGAGGTAGGCGACGGCCGCGGTGGCCGTGTGGCCGGAGGGGAAGTAGCCGGCGGCCCACGGCTCCAGCGGGCCCGGGCGGGCGGTCCACAGCTTCAGCGGGACCACGAGGGCCGGGACCAGGGCCATGGCCAGGCCGGCCGCCAGCGCGCCGAGCCGGTTGCCGCGCCGGACCGCGTACGCCAGCGCCAGCGCCAGCACCGGGACGGCGACCGGAAGGTTGCCGAGGTCGGAGAGGCGCTCGGTGACGGCGTCGGGGAGGCCGCGGACCAGGGCGCGGCTGAGGGCCTCGTCCGGCGCCAGCAGCGGGCCCGAGACCAGGACCTGCCAGGTCGCGAGGGCGAGGGCCGGCAGGCACAGGAGGAGAAGGAGAAGAGTGGCCGGCCGTCCCGGAACAGGGGGGATGGTTCCGGGAGGGCCGGCCGGATCGGGCCGCCGTGCGCCCCGGGGGGTTTGGGGCGGACGGCCGTCCGATCGGTGAGGAGTGCGCGCGAACGCAGGCCCAGTACGGCGCTGGGGATGCCCGGTACCGGGATCGCCCCCGGTTGCCCGGGAGCGGGGTGTCTCACTCATCTGCAGAAACCGTACGGCAGCGGAAAGGGGACCGACAGCAGGAACGCGGTCCTGCCATCGGCCCCCCACATCTTCTTCACAGCGCCCGCCCGTTACCGGCGGTAGCGACCGGGACGCGTGTTCGGACGGTCGCTCAGATGCCCGCGAAAGCGGCCTCGATGATGTCCAGGCCCTCGTTCAGCAGGTCCTCGCCGATGACGATCGGCGGCAGGAAGCGGAGCACGTTGCCGTAGGTGCCGCAGGTGAGGACGATCAGGCCCTCGGCGTGGCAGGCCTTGGCCAGCGCGGCGGCGGCCTCCGGGTTCGGGGTCTTGGACTCCGGGTCCTTGACCAGCTCGATGGCGATCATGGCGCCGCGGCCGCGGATGTCGCCGATGATCTCGTGCTTCTCCTGCAGCGCGGTCAGGCGCGACTTCATGACGGACTCGATCCTCTTCGCCTTGGCGTTGAGGTCGAGCTCCTTCATGGTCTCGATGGAGCCCAGCGCACCGGCGCAGGCCACCGGGTTGCCGCCGTAGGTACCGCCCAGGCCGCCCGGGTGCGCGGCGTCCATGATCTCGGCGCGGCCGGTCACGGCGGCCAGCGGCAGACCGCCGGCGATGCCCTTGGCGGTGGTGATCAGGTCCGGGACGATGCCCTCGTCCTCGCAGGCGAACCACTGGCCGGTGCGGCAGAAGCCGGACTGGATCTCGTCCGCGACGAAGACGATGCCGTTGTCGTTGGCGAACTCCACGATCGCCGGCAGGAAGCCCTTGGCCGGCTCGATGAAGCCGCCCTCGCCGAGCACCGGCTCGATGATGATCGCGGCCACGTTCTCGGCGCCGATCTGCTTGGTGATCTGGTCGATCGCCTGGGCGGCGGCCTCCGGGCCGCAGTTCTCGGCACCGGTGGGCCAGCGGTAGCCGTAGGCGACCGGGACGCGGTAGACCTCGGGGGCGAACGGGCCGAAGCCGTGCTTGTACGGCATGTTCTTCGCCGTCAGCGCCATGGTGAGGTTGGTGCGGCCGTGGTAGCCGTGGTCGAAGACGACGACGGCCTGGCGCTTGGTGTACGCGCGGGCGATCTTGACGGCGTTCTCGACGGCCTCGGCGCCGGAGTTGAACAGGGCCGACTTCTTGGCGTGGTCACCCGGGGTCAGCTCGGCCAGCGCCTCGCAGACCTCCACGTAGCCCTCGTACGGGGTGACCATGAAGCAGGTGTGGGTGAAGTCGGCGAGCTGCGCGGTCGCGCGGCGCACGACGGCCTCGGCGGAGCCGCCGACCGAGGTCACGGCGATGCCGGAGCCGAAGTCGATCAGGCGGTTGCCGTCGACGTCCTCGAGGATGCCGCCGTCCAGGCGCGCCGTGAAGACAGGCAGGACGGAGCCCACGCCGCCGGCCACCGCGTCGAGACGGCGGGCCTGCAGCTCCTGCGACTTGGGGCCGGGGATCGCGGTGACGAGCTTGCGCTCCTGCGGGACAGCGGTCATGGAGGGCTCCTGGGGGTGTTTTCGGACGCACTTGTGTCTTTGTCCGCAGGCTAGGCCCGGGGGAGGGGGTACGGCATGCTCCGATCGGGAGTGATCTGTGCGTGTCCTTGTCCGCGGCGGCCATAGCAAGGACCCGGCGCGCGCCGTGCGGACCGCGGCGACACCGGCCGGTACCGGCCCGGATCCGCCGTCGGGCAACTACATTGAGCGACGCAGCGCAGGCACGGGCAGGGGGGCAGGGGTTCATGGACACCGACGGCACGCCGCACGGCACCGGCGAGAGGCGGCCGCCGCACAGCGGGCACGTCCCGCCGCCCACGGCAAGCGCCCCGCCGGCCGCCGGACAGGTCCCGCGGCCCGCCGGCCCGCCGCCGAGCCCGGCTGGCCCGCCGCCGAGCCCCGCGGCGCGGCCGGCCCCGGCAGCTCCGCCGGCAGCGCCCGCGGCCGCCGCGCCGCCCGCGGCCGCCGCGCCGCCCGCGGCCGCCGGGCTGCCGCCCAAGCCCGTCCACGCCCCCGGCGCCGGGCCCTCCCTCGCCGACTGGCTGCGCATCCCCCGCGTCCCCGACGGGCCGGGCGTGTGGTCGTACGGGCACGTCCCGCGCCCCGCCGAGGAGCCGGAGCGCACCCCGACCCGCCAGCTCGTCAGCGGGGCCCTGATCGCCCTGCTCGCCGGGCTGCTGCTGTGGTCCCTGCTCTGGAACGGCTACCTGGGCGGCTTCTGGCTCTGGCCGCTCTACATGTTCACGCCCGACTCCTGGGCCGGGACGATGCCCTCCGTCGTCGCCGCGTACACCTGGTACACCATCGTCGGCCTCACCCTCGCCATCGGCTTCGGCCGCCTCGGCCGCTGGCCCGAGCTGGCCCGCCGCGCCGTCGGCAGCCGCGCCGTCAAGGCCGTGCAGGCCGTGCACACCGCTCCCGACCGGCCCGAGCCGGGCGGCCCCGACGACCCCGCCGGCTGGCCGCAGCTGCGGCAGGCCGGGTTCCCCGACCTCGCCGACCGGCTCGGCGACGAGGCCGCCTCCGGCCGGATGAACGACGTGGACTACACCCGGATCCGGCGCGCCTGGGACTCCGTGAGCGCCGAGCCCTCGCGGGCGGTGGCCTTCGCCGGAGCCGTGCGGGACAAGGGCGCCGCCGCCTGCCTGCACCCCTCTGGCGCCCGCGACCTGCCCGTGCGGGCCGCCCGGCACGACCTGCTGGCCCGGCAGGTGCTGCTCGGCACCGTCGATCCCGGCGAGCGCAACCCGTACGCCCGCCGCGGCACCCGCCTCGCCCTGGACCCCTCCGTGCTCGGCACCTCGCTGCTCGCCGTCGGCCCCTCCGGCGCGGGCAAGACCGACCGGCTCGTGCGGCCCGTCGTCGAATCGCTCGCCCTCCAGGCGCTCGCCGGGCAGGCCGCCGTCATCGCGGTCGCCTCGGCCGGCACCCGGCTCGGCCCCGACGACGGCTTCGACGTCGTGGTCCGCGTCGGCGACCCCGACTCCGTTTACGACCTCGACCTCTACGGCGGCACCACCGACCCCGACGAGGCCGCCACCCTGCTCGCCGAGGCCTTCGTCGGCGACGTCCCCGGCCTGGAGGTGCGCCGCGCCGCGACCGCCCTGGCCCAGCTCCTCGGCCCGTTCCGGACCGCGTACGGCCGCTTCCCCGCCGTGCCGGAACTGCGCGAGCTCCTCGACCGGGTGCCCGGCGCCCTCGACGGGCTGCGCGCCGACCTCGACGCCGCCGGACAGCACGTCATGCTCCGCGAGCTCGACGCCCGCGAACGGCAGCACGGCACCCACGGCGACCCCGGACCGGCCCTCGCCGACCGGGTGGCCCTGCTGGACCGGCCCGCCTTCGCCGGCTTCTTCGACACCACCGGACAGGGGCGCCCCTTCTCCCTGCGCACCCTGGAACACCCGCTGCGGGTCCGCATCGACCTGCCCGAGCGCGGGCACGCCGACGCCTCCCGGATCCTGGCCCGGCTGCTCCTCGCGCAGTTCAACGCCTCCGCCGCCGCCCGCACCGACCGGTCCCTGTTCGCCTTCCTCGCCTTCGACGACGCCTCGCACACCCTGACCCCGCAGACCGTGCGCGGCCTCCAGCGGCTGCGCTCGGCCAACGCGGGCGTACTGCTCGCGCTGCGCACCCTGGACGACGTGCCCGAGGCGCTGCGCACCCCGCTGCTCGGCGCGGTCGGCTGCCGGATGGCCTTCTCCGGCGTCACCACCTGGGACGGCAAGCGCTTCGCGGAGGCCTGGGGCACCGAGTGGGTCGAGGCCCGCGACGTCACCCACCGGACCGTCTTCGCCGACCAGCCCCTGACCCGGGCCGTGCACGCCTTCCGCAAGCTCGTCACCGGCAAGGCCGTCACCACCGACGCGGTGACCGTACGGCAGGTGGAGCGCGAGCGCTGGTCCGCCTCCGACCTCGCGCACGCCGTACCGCCGGGGCACGCGGTGCTGTCGCTGACCTCGGTGCGCGGCGAGCGGGCGGCTCCGCTGCTGGTCCGGCTCGCCGGAGCCGGCTGAGCGGACCCGTACGGGGTGGCAGAATCGAGGAGAGCCGTTCATACGACACGGCGAAATCCCCCGGCTGTGTCCGCGCCGTCCCCGCTCCCGTTAAGGCCCCTGGTACCCCGATGCCGCTCACCCTCGCCTCACTCGTCCAGCACTCGGCGCTCAAGCTCAGCGTCCGGGCGGGGGAGGGCCGCCTGGACACCCCGGTCCGCTGGGCGCACGTCAGCGAGCTCGCCGACCCCGTCCCCTATATGGAGGGCGGGGAACTCCTCCTGATCACCGCGATGAAGCTGGACGCCGAGGACCCGCAGGAGATGCGCCGCTACGTACGCCGCCTCGCCGCGGCCGGCGTCGTCGGCATCGGGTTCGCCGTCGGCGTGAACTACGAGCAGATCCCGCAGGCCCTGGTCGACGCCGCCCGTGCCGAGGACCTCCCGCTGCTCGAGGTGCCGCGCCGGACCCCCTTCCTCGCCATCAGCAAGGCCGTGTCCGCAGCCCTCGCCGCCGACCAGTACCGGGCCGTCACCGCCGGCTTCGAGGCGCAGCGCGAGCTGACCCGGGCCGCCCTCTCCGCCGAAGGGCCCGCCGAACTGCTGGCCCGGCTCGCCGCACACGTGCACGGCTGGGCCGCCCTCTACGACACCTCCGGCGCCGTGGTCGCCGCCGCCCCGGAATGGGCCGCGCGCCGCGCCGCCCGGCTCGTTCCGGACGTGGAGCGGCTGCGCGAGCGCCCGGCCCCGGCCAGCGCCGTCGTCGGCAGTGCCGAGGACCGCGTCGAGCTCCAGTCGCTGGGCACCGGCCGGCGGGCCCGCGGGGCCCTGGCCGTGGGCACCGGGGCACCGCTCGGCACCGCCGAGCGGTACGCCGTCCACTCCGCGGTCGCGCTGCTCACCCTCACCACCGAGCGGTCGCGGTCGCTGCACGACGCCGAGTTCCGGCTGGGGGCCGCGGTGCTGCGGATGCTGCTGGCCGGGGAGGCCGAGCACGCGCGGACCGTGGCCGGGGACCTGTACGGGGGGCTGCTGGACACCCCGTTCCGCCTGATCGTGGCCGAGCCGGCGCTGCCGGGCACCGCACCGCCCCAGGGGCTCGCGCTGCTGGCCGACACCCTGGAGTCGGCGGCCGCCCGCACCGGGGAGGCGCTGCTGGTGGTGCCCGAGCCGGGACGGCTGCTGGTGCTGGCCGCCGACGGCGGCGCGGCGGTCCAGGCCTGCGCCGACCACGCAGAGGCCCTCGAATCGCGGCGCGGCCGCGAGGCCGCCGGCCCCGAACCGGACGAGCTGGTGGTCGGGATGTCCGGGCCCGCCGACCCCTCGGGCGTGGCGGCGGCGTACAAGCAGGCCGACCAGGCGCTGGCCGTGGCCCGGCGGCGCGGCCGCCCCATGGTGGAGCACGAGGACCTCGCGGCCGGCTCGGTGCTCCCGCTGCTCGCGGACGAGGCCGTACGGGCCTTCGCGGACGGCACGCTGCGGGCACTGCGCGAGCACGACGAGAAGGGCCGCGGCGACCTGGTGGCCTCGCTCCAGGCGTGGCTCTCGCGGCACGGCCAGTGGGACGCGGCGGCGGCCGACCTCGGCGTGCACCGGCACACCCTGCGCTACCGGATGCGGCGGGTGGAGGAGATCCTCGGCCGCTCCCTGGACGACCCGGACGTCCGCATGGAGCTGTGGCTCGCCCTGAAGGCCGCCTCGACCCCGACCTGACCGGCCTGCCCCGCCCCCGACGGTCCCGGGCGGTCCCGGGCGCGGGCGGTCCGGACGGTCCCGGGCGGGCCCCCGCCCCGCCGGAGGCGGCCCGCATGCCGCCCCGGCCCCCGGAAAACCGACAAAGCGGCGTGGCCGGGCCGTCGCGTACTCCACGGCGGACAAGCCGCGAATCGGGCCCGGAGTCCTACGGTGGTGTCGACAAGGACCCGCACACATCCGAAGGGCCGGGATTCGCATGACCTCCAGCCACGCCTTCTGGCTCGCCGGCCGCCTGGCCACCGGCGAGGACAGCTTCGACGTCCACAACCCGTGGGACGGCCGTCTCGTCGGCACCGTCAGCGTGCCGACCGACGCCCAGGTCGAAGAGGCCGTGGCCGCGGCGTACGCCGTGACGGCGGAGTTCTCCGCGACCCCCGCCCATGTCCGCGCCGCCGCCCTGGACCACGTGTCCAAGCGGCTCGCCGAGCGCACCGAGGAGATCGCCCAGCTGATCTCCGCCGAGAACGGCAAGCCCATCAAGTGGGCCCGCGGCGAGGTCGGCCGTGCCGTCTCCGTGTTCCGCTTCGCCGCCGAGGAAGCCCGCCGCTTCAACGGCGGGGAGGCCCAGCGCCTCGACACCGACGCCGGCGGCGTCGGCCGCCTGGCCCTGACCCGCCGCTTCGTCAAGGGCCCGGTCCTCGGCATCGCGCCGTTCAACTTCCCGCTGAACCTGTGCGCCCACAAGGTCGCCCCGGCCATCGCCGTCGGCGCGCCGATCATCCTCAAGCCGGCCCCGGCCACCCCGCTCTCCGGCCTGATCCTCGGCGAGCTGCTCGCCGAGACCGACCTCCCGGCCGGCTCCTGGTCGGTCCTGCCGGTCGCCAACGAGAAGATGCCGGCCCTGGTCCAGGACGACCGCCTGCCCGTCATCTCCTTCACCGGCTCCGACAAGGTCGGCTACGCCATCCAGCAGTCGGTGCCGCACAAGCACTGCACCCTGGAGCTCGGCGGCAACGCCGCCGCCGTCGTCCTCGACGACTGGTCCTCCGAGGCCGACCTCGACTGGGCCGCGACCCGCATCGCGACCTTCTCGAACTACCAGGCCGGCCAGTCCTGCATCTCCGTGCAGCGCGTGATCGCCGACGCCTCCGTCTACGACCGCCTCGTCGACAAGGTCGTCGCGAAGGTCCGGGCCCAGGTCACCGGCGACCCGTCCGACGACGCCACCGACGTCGGCCCGCTCGTCTCCGAGGACGCCGCCAAGCGCGTCGAGTCCTGGGTGGACGAGGCCGTCTCCGCCGGTGCCAAGCTGCTCACCGGCGGCAAGCGCGAGGGTGCCTCGTACGAGCCGACCGTCCTCGCCGACCTGCCCGACGGCGTCACCCTCGCCTGCGAGGAGGTCTTCGGCCCGGTCCTCACCCTGCACAAGGCCGAGAACACGGACGAGGCCTTCGCCGCCGTCAACGACTCGAAGTTCGGCCTGCAGACCGGTGTCTTCACCCACGACATCCAGGTCGCCTTCCGCGCCCACCGCGAGCTCGAGGTCGGCGGCGTGATCATCGGTGACGCGCCGTCCTACCGCGCCGACCAGATGCCCTACGGCGGCGTCAAGCAGTCGGGTGTCGGGCGCGAGGGCGTCCGCTACGCGATGGACGACTACACGTACGAGCGAGTCCTGGTCCTGACCGGCCTGAACATCTGATTCCGTACGTCCACCTGGCCGACGGCCGGAGCCCACTGTGCGGGGGCTCCGGCCGTTCCCTTTTCCCCCGCCCCCGGCGTTCCCCCACCCGGCCTTCCCCCGCCCGGCCCAGCCGGGCTTTTCCGGACCGGACGAAGCGGGTACGACTCCCAAGTAGCACCCGCTGGTAGTCAGAAGCGTCCCCCAATCGGCGGCGAGGTGAGCCCCCTCATGTCCGCAACACAGCCCGCACAGCCCAAGGTGACCGAGCGCGACGCACGGCAGGTCGCGGAGGCGGCCAGGGAACAGGACTGGCACAAACCGAGCTTCGCCAAGGAACTCTTCCTCGGCAGGTTCCGCCTCGACCTGATCCACCCGCACCCGCAGCCCGCCGACGAGGACGTCCGGCGCGGCGAGGCCTTCCTGGCCCGGCTCAGGGCGTTCTGCGAGACTGCCATCGACGGCCCCCGCATCGAGCGGGAGGCGCGGATCCCCGACGAGACCGTGCGCGGACTCAAGGAGCTCGGCGCCCTCGGGATGAAGATCGACCCCAAGTACGGGGGCCTCGGCCTGACGCAGGTGTACTACAACAAGGCGCTGGCCCTCGTCGGATCGGTCAGCCCCGCCATCGGAGCCCTGCTCTCCGCCCACCAGTCGATCGGCGTCCCCCAGCCGCTGAAGATGTTCGGCACACAGGAGCAGAAGGAAACCTTCCTGCCGCGCTGCGCCACCACCGCCATCAGCGCGTTCCTGCTCACCGAGCCGGACGTCGGCTCCGACCCGGCCCGGCTGGCCACCACCGCCGTCCCGGACGGCGACGACGCCTACGTCCTCGACGGCGTGAAGCTGTGGACCACCAACGGCGTCGTCGCCGACCTGCTCGTCGTGATGGCCCGGGTGCCCGCCTCGGAGAACCACCGCGGCGGGATCACCGCCTTCGTCGTCGAGGCCGACTCGCCCGGCATCACCGTCGAGCACCGCAACGCCTTCATGGGCCTGCGGGGCCTGGAGAACGGCGTCACCCGCTTCCACCGGGTCCGGGTCCCCGCCTCGCAGCGCATCGGCGCCGAGGGAGCCGGCTTGAAGATCGCGCTGACCACCCTCAACACCGGCCGGCTGTCCCTGCCCGCCATGTGCGTCGGCGCCGGCAAGTGGAGCCTGAAGATCGCCCGCGAGTGGACCGGCGTCCGCGAGCAGTGGGGCCGCCCGGTCGCCCGCCACGAGGCCGTCGGCGCGAAGATCTCCTTCATCGCCGCCACCACCTTCGCACTGGAGGCCGTCGTCGACCTCGCCTCCCAGATGGCCGACGAGGACCGCAACGACATCCGCATCGAGGCCGCCCTCGCCAAGCTCTACGGCTCGGAGATGGCCTGGCTCATGGCCGACGAGCTGGTCCAGATCCGCGGCGGACGCGGCTTCGAGACCGCCGAGTCGCTCGCCGCCCGCGGCGAGCGCGCCGTCCCCGCCGAGCAGCTGCTGCGCGACCTGCGCATCAACCGCATCTTCGAGGGCTCCACCGAGATCATGCACCTGCTGATCGCCCGCGAGGCCGTCGACGCCCACCTGTCGGTCGCCGGCGACCTCATCGACCCCGACAAGGACCTCGGCGACAAGGCCAGGGCAGGCGCCCGCGCCGCCGGCTTCTACGCCCGCTGGCTGCCCAAGCTCGCCACCGGCCCCGGCCAGGTCCCCGGCACCTACCGCGAGTTCCACCCCGCCGGCCACCCCGACCTCTCCGTCCACCTGCGCCACGTGGAGCGCAGCGCCCGCAAGCTCGCCCGCTCCACCTTCTACGCCATGTCCCGCTGGCAGGGCCGGATGGAGACCAAGCAGGGCTTCCTCGGCCGGATCGTCGACATCGGCGCCGAGCTCTTCGCGATGAGCGCGGCCTGCGTCCGCGCCGAGCACCTGCGCGCCACCGGCGACCACGGCCGCGAGGCCTACCAGCTGGCCGACGCCTTCTGCCGGCAGTCCCGCATCCGGGTCGAGGAGCTGTTCGGACGGCTCTGGAGCAACACCGACGACCTGGACCGCAAGGTCGTCGCCGGGGTGCTCGCCGGCAGCTACACCTGGCTGGAGGAGGGCGTCCTCGACCCCTCCGGCGACGGCATGTGGATCGCCGATGCCACCCCCGGCCCGTCCACCCGGGAAAACGTCCACCGCCCCTTCCGCTGACCTGCGATCATCGCCGGGCGCCGGTTGAGGCGTACAGGACCGGCGACGGGGAATCGGATGCATGTGAACACGGACAGGGAGAGCCGGAGGCTCGCCTGGTGCGTGGCGCTGCTGCTGCGCCACGCACCGGACGCCGTCGCCGCCGCCGTCCTCGGGCGGCTCGACGCCCCCACCCGCCGCTACCTGTGCCGCGACGAGTACCTCCCGGCCCCCGTCGTCACCCTGCTGCTGCGGGACGGCACCGCCGAGGACCGCGCCACCGTCGCCCGCAACCCGCACGTGCTCGGCCGTCCGCTGCCCGGCCTGCCCGGCCCCGCCCGGTACGCCGCCCGCCCCGGCCCCTCGCCCGAACTGCTGGCCACCATCGGCGCCCAGCTGGGGCGGGCGCCGGAGCCGCCGCTGACCAGCGCCGAGGTGGTCGGCCTGCTGCGCCTGCACGGCCGTCGCCGCCCTCGGGTCCCGCTCAGCATCCTGACCCTGGACCACCAGCTCGACCCCGCCCTGCTGCTGAGCGAGCACGCCCGCTCCCCGCTGCCGCCCGGCTCCGCCGAGGCGCTGCTGCTGGTCGGCGGGCTCGACCGGCAGACCTGCCTCGCACTGCTCGACACCCGCGCGCAGGAGGCGTACGGGCCCGACTGGCACCGGCCGGCGGTCCGCGCCGTCCGCACCGGCACCCTGACCTTCGACGAGCTCGCGGCGGCCGTGGCACCGGCCCACCGCACGCTGCTGCTCGGGCAGCTGCACGCCACCGCCAACCTGGGCTGGAACCTCGACGAACGGACCGGCATGCGCGCCGCCCTGACCCGGGTGCTGCGCCCCGTGCTGGGCGACGACCCGCGGCTGTGGGCCGAACTCGGCCGCCACGCCCCCGGATTCCGCGGCACCCTGCCCGAGCTGGCGGCCGCGGTGGCCGCCGGGGCCGCTCCCCGGCCGGGCTCGGAGGGCGCGATAGCCACCCTCGGCCAGGCCGTCACGGACCTCGCCCCCGGCTCCCCGCGGCCGGTCGTCGGCGGTGTCGACCGCGAGCTGGCCCTGGCCAGCCTCGGGGTCCCGAACGCCATGGGCGACGTGCGGGAGGACATCCGCTGGGTCCGCGCCTGCCTGGACCGCGGCGTGCTCACCGGCACCGACGTCGTCCGGCACAAGGCGCCCGCCGCCTGGGCGCTGGACGAGGACCACTGGCTGGGCGACACCGACCACCCCGACCGGTACGACCGGCCAGGGGCCGTCCTCGCCGCCCGCGCCGAGGCCGACCGGCTGTGCGACGCCGCCCTCGGCACGGACCCCGACGCCTGGTGGGAGGCCGCCCGCGCCCTGCCCGACTACGTCGGGACCCTGCCCGAGCTGCTCGCTGACGTACTGCGCGGGGAGCCGGGTGGGGACTCCGTGTCCAAGCGCTCCTGAGTTGCCGCGACAATGGGGGAATGAGCGACAGTCCAGCCCCCCTCGCCGATCCGCACCTCCTCTTCGACGCCGCGGCCGGCCGCCGGGACATCGTCATCCTCGGCTCCACCGGGTCCATCGGAACCCAGGCCATCGACCTGGCCCTGCGCAACCCGGACCGGTTCCGGGTGACCGCGCTGTCCGCCGCGGGCGGGCGCCCGGGGCTGCTGGCCGAGCAGGCCCGGCAGCTGCGGGTGCGCGCCGTGGCCGTGGCCCGCGAGGACGCCGTACCGGCCCTGAAAGAGGCGCTGAGCGCCGCCTACGGAGCCTCCGAGCCGCTGCCCGAGATCCTGGCCGGGCCGGACGCCGCGACCGGGCTCGCCGCCTCCGAATGCCACACCGTTCTCAACGGCATCACCGGCTCCATCGGCCTCGCGCCCACCCTCGCCGCGCTCCGGGCGGGCCGGACTCTCGCCCTGGCCAACAAGGAGTCGCTGATCGTCGGCGGCCCGCTGGTCAAGGAGCTCGCGCAGCCCGGGCAGATCATCCCGGTCGACTCCGAGCACGCCGCCCTCTTCCAGGCCCTCGCCGCCGGCACCCGGGCCGACGTCCGCAAGCTCGTCGTCACCGCCTCCGGCGGCCCCTTCCGCGGCCGCACCCGCGCCGAGCTGGCGTCCGTCACCGTCGAGGACGCGCTCGCGCACCCCACCTGGGCGATGGGCCCGGTCATCACCGTCAACTCGGCGACCCTGGTCAACAAGGGGCTGGAGGTCATCGAGGCGCACCTGCTCTACGACATCCCGTTCGAGCGCATCGAGGTCGTCGTCCACCCCCAGTCCTACGTCCACTCGATGGTGGAGTTCTCCGACGGCTCCACCCTCGCCCAGGCCACCCCGCCGGACATGCGCGGACCCATCGCGATCGGCCTCGGCTGGCCGCAGCGGGTCCCGGACGCCGCCCCCGCCTTCGACTGGACCAAGGCGTCGACCTGGGAGTTCTTCCCCCTCGACACCGAGGCCTTCCCGGCCGTGGACCTGGCCCGGCGCGTGGGCACGCTCGGCTCCACCGCCCCCGCCGTCTTCAATGCGGCGAACGAGGAGTGCGTGGACGCGTTCCTGGCCGGTCGGCTGCCGTTCACGGCAATCATGGATACGGTCTCTGCCGTGGTCGATGAGCACGGGACGCCGGACACGGGAACCTCCCTCACCGTGGAGGACGTCCTCGAAGCGGAGACCTGGGCCAGGGCCCGGGCACGGGAGATGGCGGCACAGGCCGCCGTGGAGGCGCGCGCATGACAGCACTCATGACGGTGCTCGGCATACTGATCTTCGTATTCGGGCTGCTCGTCTCCATCGCCTGGCACGAGCTCGGCCACCTCTCCACGGCCAAGCTCTTCGGCATCCGCGTGCCCCAGTACATGGTCGGCTTCGGCCCGACCATCTGGTCGCGGCACAAGGGCGAGACGGAGTACGGGATCAAGGCCATCCCGATGGGCGGCTACATCCGCATGATCGGGATGTTCCCGCCCGGCGACGACGGCAAGGTCACCGCCCGGTCGACCTCCCCGTTCCGCTCGATGATCGAGGACGCCCGCTCGGCGGCGTACGAGGAGCTCCAGCCGGGCGACGAGACGCGGCTCTTCTACACGCGCAAGCCGTGGAAGCGCGTCATCGTGATGTTCGCCGGCCCGTTCATGAACCTGGTGCTGGCAATCGCGGTCTTCTTCGGCGTCTGGATGACCTTCGGGGCGAACCAGACGACCACGAAGATCGCCAGCGTTTCGCCGTGCATCATCCAGCAGAGCGAGAAGCGCGAGGTCTGCAAGGACGGCGACCCCGTCGCCCCGTCCAAGGCCGCCGGCCTGCGCCCGGACGACCGCATCGTCGCCTTCAACGGCCGCGCCGTGACCGACTGGTCCGTCCTGCAGCAGCGCATCCGCGACACCGTGGGCCCCGCCACCGTCACCGTCGAGCGGGACGGGAAGCGCCTCACCCTGCCCGTGACACTGATCGAGAACCGGGTGGCCAAGACCGACGGCCACGGCGGCTACGTCAAGGGCGAGTACGTCACGGCCGGCTGGCTCGGCTTCACCCCGAAGACCGAGACGGTCCCCCTGACCTTCGGCCAGTCCGTCGGCCACATGGTCGATGAGGTCGACCGGAGCCTCGAAGGGCTGCTCAAGCTGCCTGCCAAGATCCCGGGGCTGTGGAACGCCGCCTTCGACGGCGCCGAGCGCGAACCCGACTCCCCGATGGGCATCGTGGGCGCGGCCCGGATCAGCGGGGAGATCGCCGCCCTGGACATCCCGGCCACGGACCGGCTGGTGGTCTTCCTCCAGCTCGTCGGCTACTTCAACCTCTCCCTCTTCCTGTTCAACATGCTCCCGCTGCTGCCGCTGGACGGCGGGCACATCGCGGGCGCCCTGTGGGAGTCGGTGCGGCGCACGGTGGCCAAGGTGTTCCGCCGGCCCGACCCCGGCCCGTTCGACGTGGCGAAGCTGATGCCCGCCGCGTACGTCGTGGCCGGCGTCTTCGTCTGCTTCACGCTGCTCGTCCTCGTGGCCGACGTGGTGAACCCCATCAAGATCACCTGATTCGACCGCATGTGCGCCAGGCGTGCGCGGGCCGGGCACGAATCGTGCCCGGCCCGTTGCGTACGGGTGTCGGGGCCCCCTCGGATGCAAGGGCGGCGCCCACGTTGGCGTAACCTCGAAGCCGGAGCCCGCCGATCTCGGGACCTCGATCCACACCGCACCTTGGGGTTGCACAGCAGATGACTGCCATCTCTCTCGGAATGCCGTCCGTGCCGACGAAGCTTGCCGACCGCAGGGTCAGCCGCAAGATCCAGGTCGGCACGGTGGCCGTCGGTGGCGACGCACCCGTGTCGGTGCAGTCCATGACCACCACCCGTACCTCCGACATCGGCGCCACGCTCCAGCAGATCGCGGAGCTGACCGCCGCCGGCTGCGAGATCGTCCGCGTGGCCTGCCCGACCCAGGACGACGCCGACGCCCTCGCCGTCATCGCGAAGAAGTCGCAGATCCCGGTCATCGCCGACATCCACTTCCAGCCGAAGTACGTGTTCGCCGCGATCGACGCCGGCTGCGCCGCCGTCCGCGTGAACCCGGGCAACATCAAGCAGTTCGACGACAAGGTCAAGGAGATCGCGAAGGCCGCCGGCGACGCCGGCACCCCGATCCGCATCGGCGTCAACGCCGGTTCCCTCGACCGCCGCCTGCTCCAGAAGTACGGCAAGGCCACCCCCGAGGCGCTGGTCGAGTCCGCGCTGTGGGAGTGCTCCCTCTTCGAGGAGCACGGCTTCCGCGACATCAAGATCTCGGTCAAGCACAACGACCCGGTCGTGATGGTCAACGCCTACCGCCTGCTGGCCGCGCAGTGCGACTACCCGCTGCACCTCGGCGTCACCGAGGCCGGCCCCGCCTTCCAGGGCACCATCAAGTCCGCCGTCGCCTTCGGCGCCCTGCTCTCCGAGGGCATCGGCGACACCATCCGAGTCTCCCTCTCGGCCCCGCCGGTCGAGGAGGTCAAGGTCGGCCGCCAGATCCTGGAGTCGCTGAACCTCAAGCCGCGCCGCTTGGAGATCGTCTCCTGCCCGTCCTGCGGCCGTGCCCAGGTCGACGTCTACAAGCTGGCCGAAGAGGTCACCGCCGGCCTCACCGGCATGGAGGTCCCGCTGCGCGTCGCGGTCATGGGCTGTGTCGTCAACGGCCCGGGCGAGGCCCGCGAGGCCGACCTCGGTGTCGCCTCCGGCAACGGCAAGGGCCAGATTTTCGTCAAGGGCGAGGTCATCAAGACCGTGCCCGAGTCGAAGATCGTGGAGACCCTCATCGAGGAGGCGATGAAGATCGCCGAGCAGATGGAGAAGGACGGCGTCCCCTCCGGCGAGCCCACCGTCGCCATCGGCGCCTGAGCCCCGCCAGCGCCCCGCACCCCACCGGCCCCGGCCCCGTTTCCGCAGCTCGCGGGCGGGGCCGCGGCCTTTTCGTGACCCGTGCGACCAGGCATTCCCACCGCGCGGCGGGTACAGTTCGACAGATCAGTAGCCCTGTAGGTGAGGCCCCAGTGTTGACGCAGACCACCACGCGGGTCCTCGAGCCCGGCGATCTCGACGCCGCGCTCGCGATCCTCGAACGCGAGCCCGTCGAGAACGCCTTCGTCACCTCCCGGGTCCAGGTCGCCGGACTCGACCCCTGGCGCCTGGGCGGCGAGATGTGGGGCTACTACGCGGGCGGCGAGCTGCGCTCCCTGTGCTACGCGGGCGCCAACCTCGTCCCCGTCTGCGCCGGCCCCGACGCCGTACGGGCCTTCGCCGACCGCGCCCGGCGCACGGGCCGCCGCTGTTCCTCCATCGTCGGCCCGGCCGAGGCCACCGGGCTGCTGTGGCGGCTCCTGGAGCCCAGCTGGGGCCCGGCCCGCGAGGTCCGCGCCCACCAGCCGCTCATGGTCACCGAGCAGCCGTCCGCCGAGGTGCGGCCCGACCCGCTCGTCCGCCGCATCCGCAAGGACGAGATGGACCTGATCATGCCCGCCTGCGTGGCCATGTTCACCGAGGAGGTCGGCGTCTCGCCGCTGGCCGGCGACGGCGGGCTCCTCTACCAGGCCCGGGTCGCCGAGCTGGTCGGTTCCGGCCGCTCGTTCGCCCGGGTCGAGAACGGCAAGGTCGTCTTCAAAGCGGAGATCGGCGCCGCCACCGCCTCCGCCTGCCAGATCCAGGGTGTGTGGGTGGCCCCCGAGTTCCGCGGCCGCGGGCACTCCGAGACCGGCATGGCCGCCGTCGTCGGCTTCGCGCTGCACGACGTCGCGCCCGTGGTCAGCCTGTACGTCAACGACTTCAACGCCGCCGCGCGGGCGGCGTACCGGCGCGTCGGCTTCCGCGAGGTCGGCGCGTTCATGAGCGTCCTGTTCTGAGCGGCCGCCGCGCCGCGCCGCCACGGCGCCCGCCGGGCCGGCGGCGGCGCGGCCGCGGCACGGTCGGCGGGAACTCCCCCCTGGCACCCGCTCGGGCATACCGGCGGGCCGGGGCCGCCGAGTAAGGTCACCGCATGCTGCCTACTCCCGAGGGCGACATCCCCGCCCGGCCCGCCGGACTGAGCATCGGCCCCCTCGACCTCGCCGCGCGCGTCGACGAGGCCCTGCGCGTGCAGGCCGTGGCCTTCGGGCTCAGCGAGGAGGAGGTCGGCATCCGGCGCTACATCGTCCAGCGCCACATGACCTGCCGCGGGGCCCGGGCCCTCGGCGCGTTCACCGACGACGGGGCCCTGGCCGGATTCGTCTACGGGATGCCGAACGACCGCGCCTACTGGTGGTCCTCGATCGTCGAGCCGTACCTGCGGGCCGAGGGGAACGACGGCTGGCTCGACGACTCCTTCGTCATCACCGAGCTGCACGTCCACCCCGGCTTCCAGGGCCGCGGCGTCGGCCGCGCCCTCATCACCCGGATCACCGACCCCGCCGCGGAACCCCGCTCGATCCTCTCCGCCATCGACGCCGAGAGCCCGGCCCGCCGGCTCTACCGCGCCCTCGGCTACACCGACCTCGCCCGCCAGGTGCACTTCCCGAGCGCCCGCCTGCCGTACGCCGTCATGGGCGCCCCGCTGCCGCTGCGCAGGCCCTGAAATTCTGTTCGGGGCGCCCGCGGTCCCCCGGTAGCCTCCGGTCATGGCAAAGCAACCCGTGCAGCGCATGTCCCGCCTCATGGCCAGGACCCTCCGCGAGGACCCGGCCGACGCCGAGACCCTCAGCCACCGCCTCCTCGTCCGCGCCGGATACGTCCGCCGCAGCTCGGCCGGGGTGTGGACCTGGCTGCCGCTCGGCAAGCGGGTCCTGGACAACGTCTCCCGCATCGTCCGTGAGGAGATGGACGCGATCGGCGCCCAGGAGGTGCTGCTCCCGGCACTGCTGCCGAAGGAGCCGTACGAGGTCAGCGGGCGCTGGTCGGAGTACGGAGACCTGCTCTTCCGGCTCAGGGACCGCAAGGGCGCGGAGTACCTGCTCGGCCCCACCCACGAGGAGATCTTCACCCTCGTCGTGAAGGACCAGTGCACGTCCTACAAGGACCTGCCGGTGATGCTCTACCAGATCCAGACCAAGTACCGCGACGAGGCACGGCCGAGGTCCGGCGTGCTGCGCGGCCGCGAGTTCCAGATGAAGGACTCGTACTCCTTCGACGTCGGCGACGAGGGACTGGCCGAGTCCTACGCCCTGCACCGGGCCGCGTACCAGCGGATCTTCACCCGCCTCGGCCTCGACCACCGGATCGTCTCGGCGGTCTCGGGCGCGATGGGCGGCTCCGCGTCGGAGGAGTTCCTGGCGCCGGCGGCGGCGGGCGAGGACACCTTCGTGGACTGCCCCGCCTGCGACTACGCCGCCAACACCGAGGCGGTCACGTTCGTCCCGGACCCGGCCGCCGCGGCCGGCGCCGGGCACCCCCCGCTGGAGGAGATCCCCACCCCCGACACCCCGACGATCGAGACCCTCGCCGCCCACCTCGGCGTCCCCGCGTCGGCCACGCTGAAGAACCTCCTGGTGAAGGTGGACGGCGAGATCACGGCCGTCGGCGTGCCCGGGGACCGGGAGGTCGACCTCGGCAAGCTGGGCGAGCATCTCGCCCCGGCGGCAGTGGAGTTGGTGACGGCTGAGGACTTCGTCGACCGCCCCGACCTGGTGCGCGGCTACGTGGGCCCGCAGGGCCTCGACAAGGTCCCCTACATCGCCGACCCCCGTGTCGCGCCCGGCACTTCATGGGTGACGGGCGCCAACAAGCCCGACACGCACGCCCGGAACGTGGTCTGCGGCCGCGACTTCGAGGTGGACCGGTACCTCGACGTGGTCGTCGTGGAGCCCGGCGACCCCTGCCCGCGCTGCGGCGCCGGGCTGCGGCTCGACCGCGCCATCGAGGTCGGCCACATCTTCCAGCTCGGCCGCAAGTACGCGGACGCCTTCGGGCTGGACGTGCTGGGCCGCGAGGGCAAGCCGGTGCGGGTCACGATGGGCAGCTACGGCATCGGCGTCTCGCGGGCCGTGGCCGCGCTGGCCGAACAGACCGCCGACGAGCGCGGCCTGGCCTGGCCGGCGGAGGTGGCCCCCGCGGACGTCCACGTCGTGGCGGCGGGCAAGGCCGCGCAGCTGGCGCTCGCGGAGTCGGCGGCCTCGGCGCTGGCGGAGTCCGGGCTGCGGGTCCTGCTGGACGACCGGGCGGGCCTCTCTCCGGGCGTGAAGCTCACCGACGCGGAGCTGATCGGGGTGCCGTGGATCCTGGTGGCGGGCCGACGGTCCGCCGAGTCCGTGGTCGAGCTCCAGCACCGCGCCACCGGTGCCCGCGAGGAACTCCCCCTGGACGAGGCCCTGGACCGCCTCCGCGCAGCCCGCTGACCCGTCCGGCGCTGCCGGGGCCCGCTGTGCCCCGGCAGCCGCCGGGACCTCAGGCCGGGCCGGTCGCCGGGCCGGTCGCCGGGTTGGCCGCCGGGCCGGCCGCCGGGTCGGCGTCGGCCGGGAACAGGGGCTCCGTCCCGTCCTCGATCGCGACAGCGGGCGGCGCCCCGGCATCCACCGCGGGCGGGGCCGGGGCGGGGGGCACGGCCGCGGCGCCGTACGCGGCTTCGGCGTCGTACGCGGCCTCGGCTCCGGATTCTGCGTCGGCCTCGGTCGCCGGGGGCCGGGGCCGGGCCCTGGCGACCGGTCGGGGCTCGGACTCGCCGTCGGGCGGCGTCGGCGTCGTGCGCTCCAGGAACCGCAGCAGCTCCACCGGGAACGGCAGCACCAGCGTGGAGTTCTTCTCCGCGGCCACCGCCACCACCGTCTGGAGCAGCCGCAGCTGGAGCGCCGCCGGCTGGTCCGACATCACCGCCGCCGCCTCGGCCAGCTTCTTCGACGCCTGGAGCTCCGCATCCGCGTTGATCACCCGGGCCCGGCGCTCGCGGTCGGCCTCCGCCTGCCGGGCCATCGACCGCTTCATCGTCTCCGGCAGCGAGACGTCCTTGATCTCGACCCGGTCGATCTGCACGCCCCACCCCACGGCCGGGCTGTCGATCATCAGCTCCAGGCCCTGGTTCAGCATCTCCCGGTTCGACAGCAGGTCGTCCAGGTCCGACTTGCCGATGATCGAGCGCAGCGAGGTCTGCGCCATCTGCGAGACCGCGAAGCGGTAGTCCTCCACCTCGATGATCGCGCTCGCCGGGTCCACGACCTTGAAGTACACGACCGCATCGACCCGCACCGTGACGTTGTCCCGGGTGATGCCCTCCTGCGCGGGCACCGGCATCGTCACGATCTGCATGTTCACCTTGTGCAGCCGGTCGACGAGCGGCACGACCATCGTGAACCCCGGGGGCCGGATGCCCTCCCGCAGCCGGCCGAAGCGCAGGACCACGCCCCGCTCGTACTGCCTCACGACCCGTGCGGCGGCACCCGCGTACACCACGATCGCCAGACCCACCGCGACACCCGCTGCAAGCAGTTCCTGGACCATGACGGCCTCCTGCCGGGCATACGTTCGTATCTACCGTATGCCCTACAGCCAGGCGGCGAACTCCAGCAGCAGCTCCGCGTCCCGGCGCCGCCCGGCGGCCAGCGCGCGGTTGCCCGACTCCACCGCCCGGAAGAGCGTCCAGCCCCGCAGCCGGTCCCGGTCCACCTCCAGGCTGTCGGCCAGCTTGTTCACCCGGCGGCGCGCTCCCGCAGCCCCCGCCGAGGAGGCGACCAGGTCCTCCAGCCGGTCCCGGACCAGCCGGGCCAGGTCGTACGCCCGCTCGCCGACCAGCGGGTCCGGGCCCACCGTCAGCCAGGGCGCCCGGTCGCCCGCCAGCACCTTGCCCTGCCGGAAGTTCCCGTGCAGCAGCAGCTCCTCGCCCGGCACGGCGGTCAGCTCCGCGCGGGCCTCCAGCGCCGCTGACGCCAGCGCCGCGGCCTCCGGCGGGGCCTTGCGGAGCTCCTCTGCCTGCCGCGCGGTGTGCTCCGCGACCGTCTCGAAGGCGTGCCCGGCCGGCGGCCCCACCCACAGCCTGCGCAGCGTGCCGCAGGCCTCCAGCAGGGCCTTCGCCTCCGGCAGGGAGCGCAGGGACACCTCGGGGTGGAGCCGCTCCAGCAGCAGCGCCCCGTCCTCGGCGCTCTGGCGGGTGTCGAGGACCCGGACGGCCCCGAAACCGCCCCAGTGCGCCAGCGCGGCCAGCTCCAGGTCGGGCCGGGCCTGCGGGGGAGCGAGCTTCAGCGCGGCCGGGGTGCCGTCGGCGTACCGGACCAGGACGACGAGGCTGCTGCGCCCGCCGGGGGCCTGGACCCGCAGGGCCTGTACCGCACGCCGGGCCAGTGCCGCCTCGGTGAGCCGGGGCAACTGCGCCAGCCAGTCCGCGTTCCCGTCCGAATCCGGCGCCTCGCCGAGCGCCCGTACGAGCCGCTGCGGCGGTTCGAAAGCCATGCGTGCGTGATCCCTTTCAGCTTGACCGGGCCCGTGCGCCTGATCAGCGCTTTTCCGTGAGACCAGGGAAGGCTACGCCGACTCCGCGCCAGCGTGCCGCGCGCACGGCCGCAGCGCTCAGCGCGTCGGCCGCCTCGCGGCGCAGCCGGCCGTCCGCGGCCCGCACCAGATCGGAGTACGCGCCCGCCACCCGGTCCTCGATCTCGGCGGCCAGCCGCTCGGCGTCGGTCGGGGTGCGGACCTCGTAGGGCAGGGCGTACGCCGCTTCCGCAGCCCGGGGCGCACCGCCGAGCTCGCGCACGGCGCGCGCCAGCGCGTCCCGGCGCGCGAGGTGGGTGCCGTGCGCCTCGCGGGCCTCGGCCGCGCGGGCGGACGCGGCCCGGGCGCCGATCACGCCGTAGCCGTAGACGGCCGCGTGCTCGGCGGCGAGGGCGGACTGCGCGGCCTCCAGGGCCCGGTTGGCGGGGGAGGGCGAGGGCTTCACGGCGTGGCTCCCGGGGTCGAGGTCAGCAGGTGGGCGTGTACGGCGCCGCAGGCGGCGACCGAGGCGAGCAGCCGGGCCAGCTCCCCGGGCGCCCCGCCCAGGGCGACGGTCCGGGCCTCGGCCAGGCTCCGCTCGGCGTCCGCCAGGGCGGTGAGCGCGTCCTCGGCCTTCGGCGGCACCGGCCCGGCGCTCGCGGCGGGCGTGCCGTCCGGCGCCGGGGCGGCGGTTCCCCCGGCGGATCCGGCCCCGGGGGTGCGCGAGGCGGCGGGGGAAGCGGGGGCCAGCGCCGCGGTGTGTGCGGCGACCGCCGAGCGCAGCGGGGCCAGCCGCGCGGCCAGGGCCGGATGGGCGGCGGAGGTGGCGTCGTAACGTTCCAGCAGCCGCTCGCTCTCTCGAACGGCCGACTCGCGCATACGCCGTTCGAGTGAAGCACCGGCGGCGCCCGGCTCCGCGGACCCGCCGGAGCACCCGGTGAGCAGGGCCGCGCCGGCCGCGCCGGCGGCACCGGCGAGCAGGCTCCTTCGCGAAGGCCTCATGGGCAGGGTCCAGGGCACGGCGACGTCCTCGGGGGTGGTGCGGGCAGGGTGTGATCACGGTACCCGGGGCCGTGTCCGCCCGGCGGACGGCAACACCCTCCGCGACCGGATACCCTTTGACCTGACACGCGACGTACACCACAACAGCACACGCGGCCGAGGAGTCACCCGGATGAGCACCACCCAGAGCGACAGGCTGCGCGGATTGCTGGAGCCGCTCGTCGCCGCCAAGGGACTGGATCTCGAGGACATCGAGCTGTCCAGGGCAGGAAAGCGCCGGATGCTGCGCATCATCGTGGACTCCGACGAGGGCGTGGAACTGGACGCGTGCGCGGAGCTGAGCCGCGAGGTCTCCGACAAGCTCGACGAGACCGACGCGATGGGCGAGGGCGAGTACGTCCTCGAGGTGAGCTCCCCGGGGGCCGACCGCCCGCTGACCGAGCACCGCCACTACGTACGGGCCGTCGGCCGCCTCGTGAAGTTCCAGCTGTCCGCCGAAGGCGAGAAGGCCGCCGGGGAACTGGTCGCCCGCATCCTCGGCGTCGACGACGAGGGCATGGACCTCGAGGTTCCGGGCGTGAAGGGCCGCAAGGCGACCGCCCGCCGCATCGCGTTCACGGACATCGCCAAGGCGCGTGTCGAGATCGAGTTCAACCGCAAGGACAAGAAGGAAGAGGAGGCGTAGCCGTGGACATCGACATGAGTGCCCTGCGGGGTCTGGTCCGGGAGAAGGAGATCTCCTTCGACCTGCTCGTCGAGGCGATCGAGTCGGCCCTCCTCATCGCGTACCACCGCACCGAGGGCAGCTTCCGCCGGGCGCGCGTGGTGCTGGACCGCACCAACGGGCACGTCGTCGTCTGGGCGACGGAGGACCCGCGGGACCTGGAGGAGGGGCAGGAGCCCAAGGAGTTCGACGACACGCCGTCGGACTTCGGCCGGATCGCCGCGACCACCGCCAAGCAGGTGATCCTGCAGCGTCTGCGCGACGCGGAGGACGACCTGACCTTCGGCGAGTTCGCCGGCCGCGAGGGCGACATCATGACCGGCGTCGTCCAGCAGGGCAAGGACCCCAAGAACGTCCTGGTCGACATCGGCAAGCTGGAGGCCATCCTGCCCGTGCAGGAGCAGGTCCCCGGCGAGGAGTACCCGCACGGCCTCCGCCTCAAGGCGTACGTCGTCCGGGTGGCGAAGGGCGTCCGCGGCCCGTCCGTGACCCTGTCGCGCACCCACCCGAACCTCGTGAAGAAGCTCTTCGCGCTGGAGGTCCCGGAGATCGCGGACGGCAGCGTGGAGATCGCGGCGATCGCCCGCGAGGCCGGCCACCGCACCAAGATCGCCGTACGGTCCACCCGTTCGGGCCTCAACCCGAAGGGCGCCTGCATCGGCCCGATGGGCGCCCGTGTGCGCAACGTCATGGCCGAGCTGCACGGCGAGAAGATCGACATCGTCGACTGGTCGGACGACCCGGCGGAGATGGTGGCGAACGCCCTGTCGCCCGCCCGGGTGAGCAAGGTCGAGGTCGTCGACTGGGACTCCCGCTCGGCCCGGGTGACCGTGCCCGACTACCAGCTGTCGCTGGCCATCGGCAAGGAGGGCCAGAACGCCCGCCTCGCCGCGCGCCTGACCGGCTGGCGCATCGACATCCGCCCGGACACCGAGCACCCCTCGGGTCAGGGCGGGGAATAAAACCGGTACCGGGCGGCGCTGTCGCCCGGTACACAGGTTCAAGACAACAGATCAAGACAGCAGATCGCGACAACGTCCGTTCGATTTTTCGCCCGAAGGGGTGAGGTCGGTACGGGGAGGTAGACTTAGCCGTGTCTGGCCGGACGCAAGCCCGCGCATGCCCCGAACGCACCTGTGTGGGGTGCCGGGAGCGAGCGGCCAAGAGCGAACTGCTGCGCATCGTGGCGATCGGGGACGAATGCATCCCCGATCCACGCGGTACGCTGCCCGGCCGGGGTGCCTATGTGCACCCTGCCGAGGTCTGTCTCGACAAGGCGGTCCGCCGCAGAGCGTTCCCCCGGGCCCTCCGGTCCCCGGGAACACTCGACACGGCCGGGCTGAGCAGAGCCGTGGCCGCACAGGCCGGGGCGACACCGTAGGAAGCACAACGGCACGGATACCCCCGTGCGGTCAGGTACCTCGCGAGTTGGAAGTAGGTCGAGATTGCGATGAGCACTCGATGAGTACGCGATGAGTACGCCCATGAAGTAGCGACGGTCCGGCGCAACCCGGACCTAAAAGGAGCGAAGTGGCTAAGGTCCGGGTATACGAACTCGCCAAGGAGTTCGGTGTGGAGAGCAAGGTCGTCATGGCCAAGCTCCAGGAACTCGGTGAGTTTGTCCGTTCGGCGTCCTCGACGATCGAGGCGCCGGTTGTGCGCAAGTTGACTGACGCACTGCAGGGGCCCGGCGGCAGCGCCGGCAAGTCCGCTGCGAAGCCGGGTGCGCCGCGTAAGGCCGCCCCCGCCAAGCCCGGGGTTCCCACCCCGGGTGCCATTGCACGTCCCGCCGCCCCGAAGCCCGGCGCACCGGCCCCCAAGCCGGCCGCTGCCGAGGCTCCGGCCGCGCCCGCCCCGGTGACCCCGGCCGCACCCGGCCCGCGTCCCGGCCCGAAGGCTCCGGCCGCCCCGAAGCCCGCTCCGGCGGCGCCCGTGGCGACCGAGTTCACCGCGCCGCCGGCCGCTCCGGCGCGCCCGGCCGCGACCCCCGGCCCGCGTCCGACGCAGCAGCGTCCCGCGGCCTCCGGTCAGGGCGCGCGTCCCGGCGCTCCGCGTCCGGGTGCCCCGACCCCGGGTGCCCAGGCCCCGCGGTCCGGCGGCTCGGCGCCGCGTCCGGGCGCCCGTCCGGCGGGTCCCCGTCCGGGCAACAACCCGTTCACCTCCGGCGGCTCCACCGGCATGGCGCGCCCGCAGGCGCCCCGTCCGGGCGGCGCCCCGCGCCCCGGTGCCCCCGGCGCCGGCGGCCCCGGCGGTGCCCCGCGTCCGCAGGCCGGTCCGGGTGCCCCGCGTCCGCAGGCCCCCGGCGGCCCGCGTCCGACCCCGGGCGGCATGCCCCGTCCGCAGGGCGGCCCGCGTCCGGCCCCGGGCGGCAACCGTCCGAACCCGGGCATGATGCCGCAGCGTCCCGCTGCCGGCGGTCCCGGCCCGCGTCCCGGCGGCGGCCCCGGCCGTCCCGGTGCCGGCGGTCCGCGTCCGGGCGGCGCCGGTCGTCCCGGCGGCGGCTTCGCCGGCCGTCCGGCCGGTCCGGGCTCCCGCCCGGCGGGCGGCGGCGGCTTCGGCGGCCCGCGTCCCGGTGGCGGCGGCGGCTTCGGCGGCGGTCCCGGCGGTGGCGGCGGTCGCCCCGGCGGCTTCGGCGGCCGTCCCGGCGGCCCCGGTGCCCGTGGAGGTACGCAGGGTGCCTTCGGCCGTCCCGGCGGCCCGGCCCGTCGCGGCCGCAAGTCGAAGCGGCAGCGGCGCCAGGAGTACGAGGCCATGCAGGCCCCGTCCGTCGGCGGCGTGATGCTGCCCCGCGGCAACGGCGAGACCGTTCGCCTGTCGCGCGGTGCGTCCCTCACCGACTTCGCGGAGAAGATCAACGCCAACCCGGCGTCGCTGGTCGCGGTCATGATGAACCTCGGCGAGATGGTCACTGCCACGCAGTCCGTCTCCGACGCGACCCTCCAGCTCCTCGCGGACGAGATGAACTACACCGTTCAGATCGTCAGCCCGGAGGAGGAGGACCGCGAGCTGCTCGAGTCCTTCGACATCGAGTTCGGCGAGGACGAGGGCGGCGAGGAGTTCCTCGTGGCGCGTCCGCCGGTCGTGACCGTCATGGGTCACGTCGACCACGGCAAGACCCGCCTCCTCGACGCGATCCGCAAGACCAACGTGGTCGCGGGCGAGGCCGGCGGCATCACCCAGCACATCGGTGCCTACCAGGTCGCGACCCACGTCAACGACGAGGACCGCAAGATCACCTTCATCGACACCCCGGGTCACGAGGCGTTCACCGCCATGCGTGCCCGCGGTGCCAAGTCGACCGACATCGCGATCCTCGTGGTGGCGGCCAACGACGGTGTCATGCCGCAGACGATCGAGGCCCTGAACCACGCCAAGGCGGCCGACGTGCCGATCGTGGTCGCGGTCAACAAGATCGACGTCGAGGGCGCGGACCCGACCAAGGTGCGCGGTCAGCTGACCGAGTACGGCCTGGTGGCCGAGGAGTACGGCGGCGACACGATGTTCGTCGACATCTCCGCCAAGCAGGGTCTGAACATCGACAAGCTGCTGGAGGCCGTGGTCCTGACCGCGGACGCCGCCCTCGACCTGCGTGCCAACCCGGAGCAGGACGCCCAGGGTATTGCGATCGAGTCCCACCTCGACCGCGGCCGCGGTGCCGTCTCGACCGTCCTCGTCCAGCGCGGAACGCTGCGCATCGGCGACACGATGGTCGTGGGCGACGCGTACGGCCGAGTCCGCGCGATGCTCGACGACAAGGGCAACAACGTCGAGGAGGCGACTCCGTCGACCCCCGTCCTGGTCCTGGGTCTCACCAACGTCCCGGGCGCCGGCGACAACTTCCTCGTCGTCGACGAGGACCGCACGGCCCGCCAGATCGCCGAGAAGCGCGCTGCGCGCGAGCGCAACGCGGCCTTCGCCAAGCGCACCCGCCGGGTGTCCATCGAGGACCTCGACTCCGTGCTCAAGGCCGGCGAGATCCAGCAGCTCAACCTCATCATCAAGGGTGACGCCTCCGGTGCCGTCGAGGCCCTGGAGTCCTCGCTGCTCCAGCTCGACGTCAGCGACGAGGTCGACATCCGGGTCCTGCACCGCGGCGTCGGTGAGGTCACGGAGTCGGACATCAACCTGGCGATGGGCTCCGACGCGATCGTCATCGGCTACAACGTCCGCGCGGCCGGCCGCGCGACGCAGATGGCCGAGCGCGAGGGCGTCGAGGTCCGCTACTACTCGGTGATCTACCAGGCCATCGAGGAGATCGAGGCGGCCCTGAAGGGTCTGCTCAAGCCGGAGTTCGAAGAGGTCGAGCTGGGTACGGCGGAGATCCGCGAGGTCTTCCGCTCGTCCAAGCTGGGCAACATCGCCGGTGTCCTGGTCCGGTCGGGCGAGGTCAAGCGCAACACCAAGGCGCGCCTCATCCGCGACGGCAAGGTCGTCGCCGAGAACCTCACCATCTCGGGTCTGCGTCGCTTCAAGGACGACGTCACCGAGATCCGCGAGGGCTTCGAGGGCGGTATCAACCTCGGCAACTACAACGACATCAAGGTCGACGACGTCATCGCGACCTACGAGATGCGCGAGAAGCCCCGCGCGTAAGCGCGAGGCGGTTCGTACCGTGTCGTGACCGGGGCCGGTCGGCGGAATATTTCCGTCGATCGGCCCCGGCCGTTGCGTGTACGGTTCTGGTGACCCTGTCGCGCGTCGGCCGACAGGCCACCGAACCCGGACCGGCGGGATATCCGGAACTGCATGTACGTGGGGACTCTGTCCTTCGACCTGCTCCTCGGCGACGTCCACTCGCTGAAGGAGAAACGCTCCGTCGTCCGACCCATCGTCGCCGAGCTCCAACGCAAGTTCTCCGTGAGCGCGGCCGAGGTGGGCGACCAGGATCTGCACCGCAGGGCCCGCATCGGCGTCGCCCTGGTGAGCGGGGACACGGGGTACCTCTCGGACGTACTGGACCGCTGCGAGCGGCTGGTCGCGGCACGTCCGGAAGTGGAGCTGCTGTCGGTGCGCCGACGGCTCCACGGTGATGAAGACTGAATGCAAGGAAAGAAGGAGACGGACCAGTGGCCGACAATGCGCGGGCGAAGAAGCTGGCGGACCTCATCCGGGAGGTGGTCGCCCAGAAGCTGCAGCGAGGCATCAAGGACCCGCGCCTCGGTACGCACGTGACGATCACGGACACCCGGGTCACCGGTGACCTGCGGGAGGCCACGGTCTTCTACACGGTGTACGGCGACGACGAGGACCGGGCCAGCGCGGCCGCCGGCCTGGAGAGCGCCAAGGGCATGCTGCGCTCCGCGGTCGGCCGGGTGGCGGGCACCAAGTTCACGCCCACCCTGACCTTCGTGCCGGACGCGCTGCCGGAGAACGCCAAGACCATCGAGGACCTCCTCGACCAGGCGCGGCTCTCCGACGCAGCGGTGCGCGAGGCGTCCTCCGGTGCCACGTACGCCGGTGAGGCCGACCCGTACAAGAAGCCGGGCGAGGACGAGGACGCAGCCGCGGAATGAGCAGGGTTCACGTGCCGGACGGCCTTGTCGTCGTCGACAAGCCGTCCGGCTTCACTTCGCACGACGTGGTCGCCAAGATGCGCGGGATCGCCAGGACCCGCCGCGTCGGCCACGCGGGCACCCTCGACCCGATGGCGACGGGCGTGCTCGTCCTGGGCGTCGAGAAGGCCACCAAGCTCCTCGGCCACCTCGCGCTCACGGAGAAGGAGTACCTGGGCACCATCCGCCTCGGCCAGAACACCCTGACCGACGACGCGGAAGGCGAGATCACCTCCTCCGCGGACGCCTCCGGGATCAACCGCGAGGCCGTCGACGCGGGTATCGCCAAGCTCACCGGCGAGATCATGCAGGTCCCGTCCAAGGTCAGCGCCATCAAGATCAAGGGCGTGCGCTCGTACAAGCGCGCCCGGGACGGCGAGGACTTCGACATCCCGGCCCGCCCGGTGACCATCTCCTCGTTCCAGGTCTACGACATGCGCGAGGCCGAGGCCGAGGACGGCACCAAGGTCGTCGACCTCGTGGTCTCCGTCGTCTGCTCCAGCGGCACGTACATCCGCGCCCTGGCCCGCGACCTGGGCGCCGACCTCGGCGTCGGCGGGCACCTGACCGCGCTGCGGCGCACCCGGGTGGGCCCGTACAAGCTCGACCGGGCCCGCACCCTGGACCAGCTCCAGGAGGAGCTGACCGTCATGCCGATCGGCGAGGCGGCGGCCGCGGCGTTCCCCCGCTGGGACCTGGATGCCCGGCGGGCCTCCCTGCTCGCCAACGGCGTGCGGATCGAGATGCCGGACATGTACGAGGCCGGCCGGCCCGTGGCGGCCTTCGGGCCGCAGGGGCAGCTGCTCGCGCTCGTGGAGAGCAAGGGCGGCAAGGCGAAGTCGCTGGCCGTCTTCGTCTGATACGGATCAGCTGATCGGCTGTGACGTGGGGGGGGGGGGGGGGGGGCCCCCCCTCCCCCCCCCCCCCCCCCCCCCCCCCCCCCACCACCTCCCCCTCGGGTAGGTCTCTATCCAGCCGAGCGCCCGTATTCACCCGTCCGAGCAGGCGCGCGGAGTGACTGGAGGAGCACAAGGGGGCGCTTTTCCGCCGCGACGCTTTCGGCCGCCCACCCGTGGGCCCCCGGATGCGCCGCGCGCCCCCGCCGGGCTCCCCGGCGCCTTCCGGCCGAGGTGACACAGAGTGCCCCGCAGCCCGATACCGATGCGGGGCCCCGGACGCGGGCATGGCAGTCTTAGACGTGCAATCGGCAACGAGTACAGGGCCTACACGGTTCGGGCGAGGAGCGGTCACAGTGCAGCGCTGGCGTGGCTTGGAGGACATCCCCCAGGACTGGGGGCGCAGCGTCGTCACCATCGGCTCGTACGACGGTGTGCACCGGGGCCATCAGCTGATCATCGGGCGCGCCGTGGCCCGGGCGCGCGAGCTCGGCGTCCCGTCCGTCGTCGTCACCTTCGACCCGCACCCCAGCGAGGTCGTCCGCCCCGGCAGCCACCCGCCGATCCTGGCCGGCTACGACCGGCGTGCCGAACTGATGGCCGGCCTCGGGGTCGACGCCCTGCTGGTCCTGCCGTTCACGGCCGAGTTCTCACAGCTCTCCCCGGCCGACTTCATCGTCAAGGTGATCGTCGACAAGCTGCACGCGCGCGCCGTGATCGAGGGCCCCAACTTCCGCTTCGGCCACCGCGCCGCGGGCAACGTCGACTTCCTCCGCGAGCTGGGCGGCACGTACGACTACGAGGTCGACGTCATCGACCTGGTCGAGCGCGGCACGGCGGGCGGCGGCGTGCCGTTCTCCTCGACCCTCGCCCGCAAGCTGGTCGCCGAGGGCGACATGGCGGGCGCGGCGGAGGTCCTCGGCCGCCCGCACCGCGTCGAGGGCGTCGTCGTGCGCGGCGCGCAGCGCGGCCGCGAGCTCGGCTACCCGACCGCCAACGTGGAGACCCCGCAGCACACCGCCATCCCCGCCGACGGCGTGTACGCGGGCTGGCTGACGGCGAACGGCGAGCGCATGCCCGCGGCGATCTCGGTGGGCACCAACCTCCAGTTCGACGCCACCGAGCGGACGGTGGAGGCGTACGCGATCGACCGGGTCGGGCTGGACCTGTACGGCCTGCACGTCACCGTGGACTTCCTCGCGTATGTGCGCGGCATGGCGAAGTTCGAGTCGCTGGAAGGCCTGCTGGAGGCCATCGCGGACGATGTGAAGCGCGCGCGGGAGCTGACGCGGACGTACGACGCGGAGCACGCGCAGCACTGAACCGCGCCGCGGCCTGACGGAAAGGAAGGGCCCGCACCGGCCCCCGGGATCCACCGGGGCGGTGCGGGCCCTTCCTCTTGCCCTCCTGTCCGGGGGCGTCTGTCCGGGGGCGTCCGCGAGGTCAGCCGAGGCGCGGGTCGCGCGGGGGCTGCTGCCCGGGCTGGCCGGGCTGGGGCTGCTGCGGCCAGGGCTGGCCGCCGGCGTACGGCTGCGGGGGCTGCTGGTACGGAGCCTGCGGCTGCGGCTGGCCGGGCTGCGGCTGGGCGTACGGCTGCTGCGCGTGCGGGGGCTGGGCCTGCTGGGGCTGCGGCGGTGCTCCCCAGTGGTTCTGCTGGGCCTGCTGGGCCGCCCGTACGAAGTCCTCGGCCACCAGAGCGGCGAGGTTGAAGTACGCCTCGCGGGTCTTCGGCCGCATCAGGTCCAGGTCGACCTCCGCACCCGCCGCGAGGTGCTCGTCGAACGGCACCACGACGACACCGCGGCAGCGCGTCTCGAAGTGCTGGACGATGTCCTCGGTCTTGATCATCTTGCTGGTCTCCCGGACCCCCGAGATGACGGTGAGGGAGCGGGAGACCAGGTCTCCGTACCCGTGCGCGGACAGCCAGTCGAGCGTGGTGCTCGCGCTGCTGGCGCCGTCCACCGAGGGGGTGGAGATGATGATCAGCTGATCGGCCAGGTCCAGGACGCCGCGCATGGCGGAGTAGAGCAGACCGGTGCCCGAGTCGGTGAGGATGATCGGGTACTGGCGGCCGAGGGTGTCGATGACGCGGCGGTAGTCCTCGTCGTTGAAGGTCGTCGAGACGGCCGGGTCCACGTCGTTGGCGATGATCTCCAGGCCGGACGGGGCCTGCGAGGTGAACCGCCGGATGTCCATGTACGAGTTCAGGTACGGGATCGCCTGGACCAGGTCCCGGATCGTGGCACCCGTCTCGCGGCGGACGCGGCGGCCGAGGGTGCCGGCGTCCGGGTTCGCGTCGATGGCGAGGATCTTGTCCTGGCGCTCGGTCGCGAGGGTCGCGCCGAGGGCGGTGGTCGTCGTGGTCTTGCCGACGCCGCCCTTGAGGCTGATGACGGCGATCCGGTAGCAGGACATCACCGGCGTGCGGATGAGCTCCAGCTTGCGCTGGCGGTCGGCCTCGGCGGCCTTGCCGCCGAAGCGGAAGCCGGAGCGCTGCGGCTTGGGCTTCTGCTTGCCGCGCAGCAGCCGGTCGGAGGACAGCTCGACGGCGGCCGTGTAGCCGAGCGGCGCCCCGCCGGCGGCCGGGCCGGGCTGGTAGCGGGGGTCGTGCGGCTGCGGGCCGGGCTGCGGGCCCGGCTGAGCGGCGGCGGCCGGCCACGGGGCGCCGGTCCGGGGGTCCACGTACGCCTGGGCCTGCGGCTGCGGCTGCGGCTGCGGCTCGTGGGCCTGGGCCGGGGCCTGGGCGGCCTGCGGCTGCGGCGGCACGGGGGCGGGCCCGGCCGGCGGGAAGCCGTAGCCGTCCTGCGGCGCGGCGGGCGGGAGCGCGTACCCGACCGTGTCCACGGGCGCCTGGTGCTGCGGCGGCACGGGCGCCGGGGCGGCCGGCGGGAATCCGTACCCGGCCTGCGGCGGCGCGCCGGCCGGCGGGACCGGCGGGAAGCCGTACCCGTCCTGCGGCGTGGCCGGCGGGACCGGCTGCGGCTGGGCCTGGGCGGCCTGGGGCTGCGGGAGGGCGTAGCCCGCCTGCGCTCCCTCCGGGGCGGCGAACGCAGGCGGCGGCTGCGGCAGTTCGCCGGCGGGTCCCGCGACGGGGGGCTCCACGGCCGGGTGGGCAGCGGGCGCGGGGCTGACGGGCTCGGCGGGGGCCGGGGCCGCGGGGACGGCGTCGGCCGGAGCGGGCGCGGGCAGCGCAGGCGGGGTGTCCTGCCGCGGAGCCCCGGCGGAGGCCTTCCCCAGCACGACACCGGAGCCGGACCGACCCGCGGGCGGAAGTACGGGAACACCGTCGACGGGAGTGTCGGAGGTCGCGGGCAGCGCAGGTGCGGGCACGGGCGCCGGCAGCGCGGCCAGTGCCGCCTCGGCCGGCGGCGCGGGCTCGACGTCGGCTGCGGACAGGTAGGAGGGCAGCTCGGGCGCGGGACCAACTCCCGGGACAGGCACGCCCGTTGACCCGTCGGCTGACGCTCCGTGCGGGGCCGCGGGCTCAAGGTCCGCTGCGGACAGGTACGACGGCAGTCCCGGCGCCGGTGCAGCCTCGGCCGGAGGCACGGGAGCCGGCGCGGCGGGCTCGATCTCCGACGCGGGCAGGGAGGGCGGCAGCGCGGGGGCAGGTGCCGGCGCAGGCACGGCCGGTACCGCGTCGGCCGGCGGGGCGGGCGCGGGCTCGATGTCCGACGCGGAGAGGTAGGACGGCAGGCCGGGGGCAGGCGCCGGCGGGGTCACGGCGGGGGCCTGGTCGGACGGGCCCGTAGCCGACGGGCCGGTGTCGGACGGGGTCCGCGGGGCCGGCGGAGCCATCCGCATCGTGGACGGGGACGCCACGTCCGACGGGTGGTGCGGTTCGAAGCCGCTGCCCTCGGGCAGGGCCGGCACCGGCGCGGCGGGTGCCGAGCTCTGCGTGTACCAGGCCGGCGGCGTGTAGTCGATGGTGAACTGGCCCGTCATCTCGGGCTCCGCGTCGGACTGATCGTCCGTCGGGACGTCCCACGTCCCGCCGCGCCCCTCGTTCCGATCGCCGCTCACTCGTCCGTCCTCCTGGTCTGTCGAACACTGGTCCGGCGCCCTCGACGCCGCGCCCACGCTCAGCCTAATCGCGCGCCGTCGCCCGTGTCGGCCACCCGCCGGACCACCGGGCCCCGGGACGGCGCGGGCACGGCGCGTGCCGCGCCGGTACGACACCGCGCTCCCGCGTCCCGCGCTCCTGCCTATCGGCCGCGGCCGCCCTGAGCAACCGTCACCGCGCCCCGGCCCCCCTGGAGGGCCCCCGCCCGGTCAGTCGATGCGCCGGCACGGCCCCAGGAGCCCCGTCTCCGCCTCCGTGCCCTGGGTCATCACGAACTGCCGGTCCCGGGGCGTGCACCACAGGGTGACCCCGTCCCCCAGCGTCGGCAGCGAATCCACCGTCTGCCGCGGCAGGTTCATCAGGCGGCCGATCTGCTCCGCCTCGTCGGGGGACACCCGCTGGATGCCCGCCAGCGAGGAGTTCCGCAGCAGCCTGGGCGCCGTCGGGCTCAGGTACGGCAGCAGCGTCACCACCGACTGCCAGGGCCCGGCCACCACGCGCCCGCGCGGCGGCCGCATCCCGCAGTCGCGGATCACCAGCACGGGGCTGCCCGCCGACGCACCCTGCGGCGGTACGCGGCCCACCTCGTGCAGGGTCACGCACTGCTGCCCGCCGCCCGCCGCCTGGGCCAGCGCGGACCACACCTGCCCGCGGCCGGTCTCCACCGCGACCCGGGCGCCCGTGGCCGCCGCGCGCAGCGCCAGCACCTGGGCGGTCCACACGCCGCCGATCAGCGTCACCTCGTACGCGGTGGGCCGGTTGATGCCGAGCACCGCCGCCCGCCCGTGGGCGTCGACGCCGATGACGACCCCGTCGTCCCCGACCGGCAGCGCAAGGGCGTCCAGGTCCACCGCGGGGACCGTGTGCCGTTCCCGGCGCGGGCCGACGAGCCCGAAGCCGCCCCTGACCGCGTTCTTCATCGCGTCCCTCCCAGCGGCAGCGAGGCCAGCAGCCCCGGCACCTGTTCGCGGTCGAGCCGGACCAGCCCGGTGCGCACACCGCGGGCCGTCCGCTCCAGTTCCCGGCGGGCCGCCACCAGTTCCTCGTCGCTGCGCCCCGTCACCCGTACGTGTCCGGTCAGGGTGACGCCCTGGCGCTCGGCCGGGGACACCGTCAGGCTGAACGTGGTCGCGAGCGCCGGCAGCGAGGTCAGCAGTGCCACGAACTGCGGCAGGGACGCCGTCCCCGAGCCGCCCAGCTGCGGCCAGCGGCCGATCCAGTACGTGGTGTGGCGCCGGTCGTCGCAGCGCCAGGTCCGCGAGGTCTCCTCCGTACGGCGGCCCGAGCCGCCCGAGCGGCCCGCCTGGGTGATCGCCCTCGGGTTCGCGCACGAGGAGGTGGCCAGCGCGGCCGTCAGCTCCTGCTCGGTGAGCACAGCGGCCCGGAAGCCGGCGCCGGCCAGCCGGCTCGTCAACTGGTCGGCCGCGCGCACCACACAGCGCTGGGCGCCCGCGAGCCCGCCGCCCCGCGCGGCCACCGCCTCCGGGCACAGCTCGGGGTCGAGCTTGAGCGCGATCCAGGTCAGCCGCACGGCCGGGGTGCCCGTCTGTGCCTGGAGCGGCGCGTAGTTGCGGGTGGCCATCGACTGCGGGGGCAGGTGCGGGGCGGGCGCGGGCTGGGTGTGCTGTACCAGTTGCGCGGACTCCAGCCGGATGCCGTCCGTTTCGAGGACGTCCCGTACGAGCGCCAGCGGCAGCGGCCGGTCCGTCCGGTCGGGCCGCAGCGCGGTGGCGTCGGTGTCGACCTGGACTACGGCGGTCAGGAAGGTGCCGTCGCCGACCATGCCGACGGGCCGCCGGTCGCGGTCGGTGAACGTCATGGTCCGCAGCGCCGGGTCGGCCTCGACGAGCGGTGCCAGCCCCGGCTCCGTGCCCGCGGGCACGGTGAACGCCGCGGCCCGCCGCCTGCGGGCGCGCAGCGCGAGCGCGCCGCCGATCCACTCGGGCAGGGAGCGCTGGTGGCGGCGTACGACGGCGAGGACGACGAGGACCACGGCGACCACGCCGGCGGGAACCAGCAGCAGCGGTTCCACCACCCAGGCCACCAGCAGCACGGCCGCGGCCACTTGGAGCAGGACCAGCTGTTGCAATCGGAGCGGGCCGAAGCGGCCGGGGCCCGACTTCGGGTTCGGCGTCACCCCGCTGCGTACGGGTGCGGGAGCGCCCGCCTGCGGCTCCGTCGCGGTGGCCGTCACTCGCCCACCTCCCCTTTCTCCCCCAGCTGCCGCTGGGAGGTGCCCCCAGGACCAGACCCCCTGTGGGTGCCGGGGCGGCGCGGTGCTCACCGCGTGACCCCGGAACCTTCCCATTCCACCCCAACAGGCCCTGATCACCCCGGTGTGGAAGGCTGTGGAAGGCGCTGAGCGGCGGCCTCACCCTACCCGGCCCGTCCGCCCCCTCGATCAAGAGGCATAGTAGGTGCCCGGTCCGACAAACGAGGCCCGGGGACCGCAGTCGCCGACCGGGTCGTGCGGGGAGAAGCAGACGGTCATGGCATCACGGCGTGATGAACTCAACGCGTACACCTTCGCGAAGCGGCGGACGGTGGCCGCGTTTCTCCAGCCGTCCGCGACGGGCTCCGAGGAGGGCGCGCCGCGGCCCCTGCGCGCGGTCGTGCCCGGTCTGGTGGCGGGGGCGGTCGTCCTCGCCGGATTCGGCGCCTGGGGCATGTTCAAGCCGCAGGCCCCCAAGGGCTGGGACGAGGCCGGCACCAAGGTCCTCGTCGGCAAGCAGTCGACGACCCGGTACGTGGTCCTCACGACGAAGGTGAACGGCAAGGACCAGACCCGCCTGCACCCGGTGCTGAACCTCGCCTCTGCCCGACTCCTCCTGGACCCGCAGAAGTTCAAGGTCCTCCAGATCGAGGACAAGATCCTCGACGCGGGCAAGCCGCCGCGCGGCCCCATCATCGGCATCCCGTACGCCCCCGACCGGCTGCCCGCCCCGAAGGACGCCGGCAAGGCCAAGCGCTGGGTCGTCTGCCAGGCGCCGGGCGGCAACGGCAACACCGTGCAGACCGCCACCTTCGTCCTCGCCGACCGCGAGGCGGGCATGACGGACGACGCGCGCCGGCTCACCGACAGCCAGATGCTGTACGTGCAGAGCACCGGCGGGGCCAAGGAGCGCTACCTCGTCGACGGCACCGGCACCAAGTACAAGTTCCCCGAAGGCGGCCCCGACGCGGGCAAGATGACCAACGCGCTGGTCGGCAACACCGGCGCCACCCCGCAACAGGTCACCGAGCAGTGGCTGGCCACTCTCAACTCCGGCGACGACCTGGCCTTCCCGCAACTGCCCGCCACCGCCGGCAGCAAGGCCGACGTGCCGGGCCTCGGCACCGCCGACAACAAGGTCGGCATGGTGCTGCGGGCCCAGACCGGCTCGGGCGCCCAGCACTACGTGGTGCTGCCCGGCAAGGTCGCCCCGGTCTCCGACTTCGTGGCCTGGCTGCTGATCTCGGCGCCCGCCACCGACGGCCTCAACATGCACGGCAAGCCCCGCGAGGTCGACCTCCAGACCCTCAACCCGGAGCCCACGCCCTTCAAGGGCGAGGTCCGGTGGCCGTCCAAGAAGACCGCCCGCATCAACCAGGCCCCGTCCGGCGACACCGGCTCCGCGCAGGGCGCCGGACCCCGCGACACCGTCTGCAACGTGCTGCGCTCGGTCGACGGCCAGGGCAACCAGACCCTGAGCACCTGGGCCGGCACCGGCTTCCCCGTCGACATGACCGCCAGCGGCACCAGCGCCTACGTCACGCCCGGCTCCGGGCTGCTCTACACCCAGGTCCAGGGCAAGCAGACCACCGCGGGCGGCGCCCTGTTCCTCGTCACCGACACCGGCCTGCGGTACGCCGTCCAGGCCAACGGGGACAGCGACGCCGAGAAGTCGAAGATCGGAGCCCCGGACCAGCAGGGCGCCCAGGGCGGCGACGCCCGGCCCGAGGCCAGCCAGGCGCAGATCCGGCTCGGCTACGGCGGCGTCACACCGGCCCTCGTACCCATCGCGTGGTCGGAGTTCCTCTCCAAGGGGCCGCGCCTGGACACCAACTCGGCCCGCCAGCCCCAGGGTTCGTGAGGAGGCCGCCGATGAACCCCTCCCCGTACGCACGCCGCGCGCTCCTCGCCGCGGCCGTCGCCCTGGCCGCAACCTGCGGTACGACCGCCACCGCCACGGCCGCCGCTGCCCCGGCCGCCTCCGCCCCCGTGCTGCGCCCCGCCGGCGCGGGGGAGTGCACCTTCCCCATGAAGAAGCAGATCGCCGACCGCCCCTGGGCCCTCCAGCGGCTCCTGCTCGACACGCTCTGGGCCCGCACCAAGGGCAAGGACAAGGATGGCAAGCCGGTCCGCGTCGCCGTCGTCGACACCGGGGTGGACCGGGTGAACCCGCAGCTCAGCGGCGCCCTCGACGTGGGCTCGGGCAAGGACTTCATCGACTCCAAGGGTGGCGACGGAACGGCCGACACCGTCGGCCACGGCACGAAGGTGGCCGGGATCATCGCGGCCCGCCCGCAGGAGGGCACCGGTTTCGTGGGCCTCGCCCCGGAATCCGTGATCATCCCGATCCGGCAGAACGACGGTCAGGGCAAGGGCAACGCCCTCTCCCTCAGCCAGGCCATCGACCACGCCGTCGCCAAGGGCGCCCAGATCATCAACATCTCCCAGGACACCGACGCGCCCCTGTCCGCCGACACCGAGCTCGGCAAGGCGGTCCAGCGGGCCGTCGACGCGAAGGTCCTGGTCGTGGCCTCCGCCGGCAACGACGGCATGAGCGGCCAGAAGCGAAAGACCTACCCGGCGGCCTTCCCCGGCGTCCTCGCCGTCGCCTCCTCCGACCGCAACAACGAGCGGGCGGTGTTCTCCCAGCCCGGCGACTTCGTCGGGATCGCCGCGCCGGGCGTCGACATGGTCTCCACCGTCCCCGGCTTCGGCCAGTGCATCGACAACGGCACCAGCTTCTCGGCGCCGTACGTCGCCGGCGTCGCCGCCCTGCTGCGCGCCGAGCACCCCGACTGGTCCCCGCAGGAGGTCGTCTGGCAGATCCAGAACACCGCCGAGCGCTCGGTCAACGGACGTGACGACTACGTCGGTTGGGGTGTCGTCGACCCGGTGCGCGCGGTCACCCAGGACCACGAGCGGCCGAAGGCCCCCGTACCCGACCCGGGCCCGCCCCCGGCGGCCGCGCCCGAGGCGGCGGCCCTGCGGCTGGCGGAGACCGCGCAGGAGCGGGACGTGCGGATCGGCACGTACGCTCTGGGGATCGGCGCCGTGCTGATCGCCGTCATCGGCGGCACCGCGACCGTCGTACGGGACGCGCGCCGACGCCGCGGCCGTTTGCAGTGAACGGTCACAGTTCATCGACAGATGCAGGCCGCTGATGTTGGGGCTGTGACATGAACTGGCTAGAGTGACACCAGGCTTCACGACTGTGATCGGGGGATCGCGTGAGGCGGAGGGGGAATTCCCCGGTGGGCGAGGATCATTCGCAACCGGGACGTCCGCTCCGCTGCGCAATCCGCCGGTTCTGCCGGCGAATTGAGAAGTGAGGAGCTTCGGATGAGCAACAATTTCGGACTTGCGGACGATCCGGTCGTCCAGGCCAAGAACAAGATCGAGACGACGGCCAACGCCGTCACCAGGCAGGCCCGTGAGCTGGCCGACATCCTCGCCACGGTGAGCGCCGGCTGGACCGGTGTGGGCGCCTCCGGCTTCGTCTCCGCCCAGAGCGTCGTCAACGAGGACCACGACGAGATCCGCCGCCTGCTCGGTGTCCTGCACAACGCGGTCGCCCAGACCAAGAACCTGAGCAACGCCCAGGACGACGACGTGCGTGCCGCGTTCAAGACCATCCAGGCGGCCTCCGGCAACCAGAACACCTCGGGCCTCAACGGCGTCTGACCGACGCGCCGTTTCCCACCCAGCTCAAGCCCAGCGCGAAGGAGAAGACCATGGCGGCCAACGACGGGGCGACCCGGGTACGGTACGAGAGCGTCCAGGAGATGGCGAACCGCATTCGCGTCGTCTCCAAGAACATCATCGACGACCTGCAGGAGATGGAGCAGGCCCTGAAGGTCGTCACCGATACCTGGGACGGTGAGGCGCACAAGGAGTACGTCACGCTCCAGGGCAAGTACAAGGGCAAGGCCGAGCACATGAAGGACCAGCTGGAGAAGGTCGCCCAGCTGATCGAGCGCGGCAAGGGCGACTACCGCGCCACCGACGTGAAGGCCTCCCGCCTGTTCACCGAGGCCTACTGAGCCGCCCGAGCCATACGGCCCGGTACGCACGGAAGGGGCGCGCCCACTGCGGGCGCGCCCCTTCCGTGCGTACCGGGCCGTACCGGTCCCGGTTCTCAGTGCGGGCCGCGGTCGAGGTCGAACTCCCCGTCCCGGGCGCCGAGTACGAACGCCTCCCACTCGGCCGCCGTGTAGCGCAGCACCGTGTCCCGGTCCAGGGAAGACCGCATCGCCACCGCACCCTCGGGCAGGCGGGCGATCTCGACCCGCTCCTCGTCCGGGGTGGTCCCGGGCGGGCCCTCCCACTCCACGCCGCTGATGTCGAGCGCGTACAGCTCGTCCTTCTCCTGCTGGGTGCCCATGTGCGGCCTCTCCTTCGGCGGTCCTACGCTGCCGATTATCAGGGCTCGGGACCGCACCGGGGGAGCGTTTCCGGTTGATCACCCTCCGCTCCCCCGGAAGACCGGGCCCGGGCGGCCCCGGCCGGGGCTCAGGCCCCCGGCATACGGCCCAGCTGGACCAGCGACGTCCCCCGCCGGCGCGAGGAGAAGTACGCCCGGCCCGGCGGCATCGGCCGCGGGCGCACGGTGCCGATCAGGTCGCCCTCGGACGGATCGCCCGACAGCACCACGCCCTGCGCGCCCAGCTCCTTGATGCGCTGCATGAACGGCTCGTACAGCGACCGCGAGGCGCCCGCGGAGTTGCGCGCGATGATGAACCGGACACCCGTGTCCCGGGCGAACGGCAGGTACTCCACCAGCGGCGCCAGCGGATTGCCCTGGCTCGTCGCCACCAGGTCGAAGTCGTCGATGATGATGAACACGTCCGGACCCGTCCACCAGCTGCGGTCCCGCAACTGCTGCGGGGTGACGTCGTCCGGCGGCTGCCGCCGGGCGAACACGCCGCCCAGCGCCTCCATGTGCATCTGCAGGGAGCTCGCCATCGGCGCGTACTCCAGCAGGTGCTCCTCCGGCAGCTCCCCCAGCAGGCTGCGCCGGTAGTCGCCGACGACCAGCCGGGCCTGGCCCGGGGTGTACCGCTGCGCGATCTGCTGCGCGATGAGCCGCAGCAGGTTCGTCTTGCCCGACTCGCTCTCGCCGAAGACGAGGAGGAAGGGGTCCGTCTCGAAGTCGACGAACACCGGCTCCAGGTTCGTCTCGTCGATGCCGATCGCGATGCCGCGCTCGGGGAACGCCCCGCCGCCCGGCAGCTGGTCCGCGTGCAGCAGCCGCGGCAGCAGCCGCACGCCCGGAGCCGCCGGCCCCGACCAGTTCTGCTTCACCGCCGACACGAACGCGGCCGTCGCGTCCGACAGCTCCGCCACGTCGTGCGAGCCGTCGATCCGCGGCAGCGCCCCCAGGAAGTGCAGCTTCTCCGGCACCTGCCCGCGCCCCGGCATCCCCGGCGGGACGTTCGCCGCGACCTTGCGGTCGAACTCCGAGTCCATGACGTCGCCGAGCCGCAGCTCCAGCCGGCCCAGCATCTGGTCCTTCAGCGCGGCCCGCACCTCCATGTAGCGCGCCGCCGTGATCACCACGTGGATGCCGTAGCCCAGACCGCGCGACGCGATGTCCGTGACCACCTGCTCCAGGACGTCGTACTCGCTCCGGAAGCCGCCCCAGCCGTCGATGACCAGGAAAACGTCGCCCCACGCCTCGCCGGGCAGCTCGCCCGCCGCCCGCTTGCGCCGGTAGGTGCCGATCGAGTCGATCCCGTGGGCCCGGAAGAACTCCTCGCGGCGGTTCAGGATGCCGCCCACCTCGGCGACCGTGCGCCGCACCCGCTCCGGGTCCAGGCGCGAGGCGATCCCGCCGACGTGCGGCAGCTCCGCCACCGCCGACATACCGCCACCGCCGAAGTCCAGCCCGTAGAACTGCACCTCGCGCGGCGTGTGCGTCAGCGCGAACGCGGAGATCAGCGTGCGCATCAGCGTCGACTTGCCCGACTGCGGACCGCCGACCACCATCATGTGGCCCGCCGCACCCGAGAAGTCCCGGTACAGCACCTCGCGCCGCTGCTCGAACGGCTTGTCGATGAGCCCGAGCGGCACCACCAGCCCGCCCGGCCGCGTGTACCCCTCCGCGTGCAGCCCGCGCTCCGCCGAGGCCGCCAGCGCCGGCAGCAGCTGGTCCAGCGCCGGAGCCCGGTCCAGCGGCGGCAGCCACACCTGGTGCGCCGGCACCCCCTGCCCCTCCAGCCGGGACACGATCACGTCCAGCACCGTGTCCGCGAGCGCGTCGTCCTCCTGCTCGGCCTGCGCCGCCAGGTACGCCGGGTCCGGAGCCGCGTACACCACCGGGACCGGCGCCGCCGTGAACAGCGCGGGACGCCGCTCCACCGGGAACCGGCCCACCGACAGCTCCCGCCCGCCCGAGCGGTACGTGCCCGACACGTACGCCGCCTTGAAGCGGACCATCTCGTCCGTACCGAACTTCAGGTAGCCCGAACCCGGCACCGACGGCAGGTGGTACGCGTCCGGCACACCGATCGCCGTGCGCGACTCCGCCGCCGAGAAGGTCCGCAGACCGATCCGGTACGACAGGTACGTGTCCAGGCCGCGCAGCTTGCCCTCCTCCAGGCGCTGCGAGGCCAGCAGCAGGTGCACGCCCAGCGAGCGGCCGATGCGGCCGATCTGGATGAACATGTCGATGAAGTCGGGCTTCGCGGTCAGCAGCTCGCTGAACTCGTCGATGACCAGGACCAGCGAGGCCAGCGGCTCCAGCGGGGCGCCCGCCGCGCGCGCCTTCTCGTAGTCGTGGATGTTCGCGTAGTTGCCCGCCGCGCGCAGCAGCTCCTGACGGCGCTGGAGCTCGCCGCGGATCGAGTCGCCCATGCGGTCCACGAGCGTCAGGTCGTCCGCCAGGTTGGTGATGACCGCCGCGACGTGCGGCATCTGCCCCATCCCGGTGAACGTGGCACCGCCCTTGAAGTCCGCGAGGACGAAGTTCAGCGTCTCCGAGGTGTGCGTGACCGCCAGGCCCAGCACCAGCGTGCGCAGCAGCTCCGACTTGCCCGAACCCGTCGCGCCCACGCACAGCCCGTGCGGGCCCATGCCCTCCTGCGCGGCCTCCTTCAGGTCCAGCATCACCGGGGCGCCGTCCTCGCCGACACCGATCGGCACGCGCAGCCGCTCACCGGCCGACCGCGGCCGCCAGGTCCGGGCCACGTCGATCGACGCCGCGTCGCCCAGGTTCAGCAGGTCCGTGAAGTCCAGATTGGCCAGCAGCGGCTCGTCGTCGTCACCGCCGCCCGTGCGCAGCGGCGCCAGCTGCCGCGCCAGCGCCTCCGCCGCCGGCAGCGACAGGCCGTCCGGCAGGCCCTCGTAGGCGACCCCGCCGCCCGACTCCAGCCGCAGCTTCCCCGGCCGCGCCACGACCGACAGCCCGCCGCGCGGCTCGTCCAGCTCGCCCGCGATCACCTCCACGATCGTCACGCCCTGCAGGCCCTCGGGCGCCGCGAACGCCGACTCGGCCGGCACCAGCCCGCCGCGGGAGTTGGCGTCCAGCACGATGACCAGGTGCGGCTGGTCCAGCACCGGGGACGTGTCCCGGCTGAACCGCGGCCGCCCCTCGAGCCGGGGCGCCAGCAGCGCCTCCACCTCGGTGAGGTCGTCGCCGAACAGCCGCTTGCTGCCCGCCCCGTCGACCTGCCCCGGCACCTGGGTGTGCGGCAGCCACTTCACCCAGTCCCACGCCTCCACCGCACCCGGCGCAGCCACCACGGCCAGCACCATGTCGTCGGGGGAGTGCAGCGTCGCCAGCTGCGCCACCATCGCCCGGGCCGCACCGCGCGCCGACTCCGGCTCCCCGGACACCGTCACGTGGTAGAACGCCCGCAGCGACACCGCCACCGGCAGCCCGTCCAGCGAGGAGTGCACCTTCAGGAACCGCTGCATCGCGCCCGCAGTCAGCGGCTCCAGCTCGTCCACCGGCGCCGTGTCCGGCGCCACCAGCGGCGTCGCCAGCCGCTGCACGCCCAGCCCCAGCCGGGCCTGCCCGAAGTCGGCGTCGCCCACGCGCCGTTCCCACAGCCGCGAGCCCTCGGCCACCACCGACCACAACTGCTCGGGAGCCGGGTGCAGGTACAGCTGCGCATCGCGCTGCGCCCGCGCGGTCCGGCGCACCTGACGGCGCGTCTGCGCGAGGTATTTCAGGTAGTCCCGGCGCACATCGGCCATTTGCCCCTGCGTACCGCGCCGGTGGCGGACCAACTGCGCGATGATCATGGCCACCGTCGACACCAGCATCAGCACGCCCATGATGCGCATGAACGGCGCCGCGCCCGGCATGAAGAAGAAGACGACCGAAGACCCCATGCCCAGCATCGGCAGGAGTTGCATCAGCATGCCCTCCTGCTGCCCCCGGGGGAGCTCCGGCGGAGCCTCGAGCCTCAGCTCGTCCGAGGGGACTTCGGGCGGCAGGGACCGCGGCGGGCGTTTGACGACGATCTGACTCACCGGAGCATCAATCCCTCGAAAACGGACCGGACGCTGCTGCGGCGCCCCAAGTCCCGGGCGCGAAGGGGCTCTCCCCGCGCGACGGTGATCCTACTTGCCGACTGTCATGCATACTCCCGGTAGGGTGACCCGCGCAGTATGCGCATCCGCGAATCCGAGACGACCGCGGGGCGCACCCGCTCCGCCAACCAGGGGGTCCCACAGGTGAGTACGGCCGCAGCGACGGGCTTCTGCAGAGTCACCGTCGTGGCTCCCGACAGCCGCATCGACGTCGCCCTCCCCGAGGACATCGCCGTCGCCGACGTCTACCCCGAACTGCTGCGCCTCACCGGCCAGACCCAGCCCGTCGGCACGCCCACCGGCTACCACCTCGTCCGCCGCGACGGCACTGTCCTCGACGGCGCGCGCACCCTCGCCGCCCAGCAGGTCCTCGACGGCGAGGTGCTCAGCCTCCGCCCGTTCGCCGAGTCGCTGCCGCCCGCCGTCTTCGACGACGTCTCCGACGCCGTCGCCTCCGCCGTCGTCCGCGACCGCCACCTGTGGAGCGACGACATGCTGCGCGGCGCGGGCCTGGCCGGCGCCGCCGTCCTCCTCGTCCTGCTCGGCTTCGTCCTCTGGTACGCCGACCCCGTCCGGCACGACATGCACGGCCTGCCCGGCATCATCGCCGGAGCCTTCGGCCTCCTGCTGACCGCCGCCGCGGGCGTCCGCGCCCGCGTCTACCACGACCGCGGTTCCGCCGTCGCCCTCGGCCTCGGCGCCCTGCCGCAGCTGCTGATCGCCGGCTCCGGCAGCATCGCCCCCGCCGCCGGCCAGGGACCCGGCCGGCTCCAGTTCCTGCTCGGCTGCGCCTGCGTCCTGGTCGCCTCCGTCGCCCTGGTCGCGCTCACCCCGAACGGCGACGCCCCCTTCGTCGCCGCCACCTTCGTCGCCGCCACCGGCACCCTGGCCACCTTCCTCGCCATCGTCACCGAGGCCTCCGCCACGGCCACCGCCGCCGGCTGCGCCCCCGTCGCCATCGGCCTCGTCGCCTTCCTGCCCGGCCTCTCCGCCCGCTTCGCCCGGCTGCCCATCGGCTACGCCGCCCCGCAGAGCGCCGTCGAGGTCTACGAGACTCCGGACCGCTACGAGACCGAGCCGTACGGTGATCCCGCCGCCGGCCCCGACCAGGGGGAGCCCGGCACCCCGCTCGACGCCGACGCCATCGCCGCCCAGGCCCGCCGCGGCCACGAGATGCTGCTCGGCCTGGTCGCCGGCTGTGCCGCGGTCGTCGTCGGCTCCGCCGCCGTCCTCGGCTTCTCCGACAACACCTGGGGCCGGCTCCTGGCCCTGGCCGCCGGGCTGGCCATGCTGCTGCGCGCCCGGCTCTTCCGCTACACCTCCCAGGTCGTCTCCGCCCTGGCCGCCGGACTGGCCGCCGTCGCCCTGCTGATCCTGGGCCTGGCCCTGCACCCGCCCGCCGACCTGCTCGTGGAGCTCACCCGCTACCACGACCGCGGCGGCCTGGACCTCCGGACGATCTGGCTGTCCGCCGCGGTCGCCGCCGGCGCCGCCCTCCTCGCCGGAATTGCGCTGGTCATACCCCGCAAGGGTCTGTCACCCTTCTGGGGGCGGCTCCTCGACCTCACCGAGGCGGCCGTCCTGCTCAGCCTCGTCCCGCTGGCCCTGGCCGTCCTCGACGTGTACTCCCGGGCCCGCTCGCTCACCAGCTGAGACACGCCGCACGGCGGCCTGGTACGCTGTGCGACGGCCGTTTGTGTACGCCGCCCCGGAGCCTTTCGGGGACTGCGCCCGACGGACCCGCCACCCGAGTCACGGAAGATACCCAGAGACGACGACCTGGGGCACTCGGTGGCCACGAAACACCCAAGAGGAGTAAACGTGTCGCTCGACACCGCCACGAAGAAGCAGATCATTGCCGAGTTCGGCACCAAGGAGGGCGACACCGGCTCCCCCGAGGTCCAGGTCGCCATGCTCTCCCGCCGCATCTCGGACCTGACCGAGCACCTGAAGGCCCACAAGCACGACCACCACTCCCGCCGTGGTCTGCTGATCCTCGTCGGCCAGCGCCGCCGCCTGCTGCAGTACCTGGCCAAGAAGGACATCCAGCGCTTCCGTACGCTGGTCGACCGCCTCGGCATCCGCCGCGGTGCGGCCGGCGCCAAGTAAGACGCTGAGAAGGGAGCGGTTCCCACGATGAGGGGACCGCTCCCTTTGCTGTACGTGCCGTACGCCCGCTCTGCGTGCGGGACGTACCCGACGCTTTGTAATCTGGACGCACGTGCGCGTCGCACTGCGGTGCACAACTGAAGTAGGGAGGAGCGCCCTCCTACGCCGCCGGTCCTCGGTAGTGGTACCCGGAAATGCCCCACGGGCGCCGAACCGGGTACTTCGATCGAAGACCGGCCCGCACGCAAGGAGCGCTTCTCCGGCCGTCCGCCGCCACACGGGCCGCGGACGGAGACGACGAAAATGGAGAAAACGCTAGTGGAGAACGAGACCCACTACGCCGAGGCCGTCATTGACAACGGTTCCTTCGGCACCCGTACGATTCGCTTCGAGACGGGCCGTCTGGCCCGCCAGGCCGCCGGCTCCGCCGTCGCCTACCTGGACGACGACACGATGGTGCTCTCCGCCACCACCGCGTCGAAGAAGCCCAAGGACCAGCTCGACTTCTTCCCCCTGACGGTCGACGTCGAAGAGCGGCAGTACGCGGCCGGCAAGATCCCCGGCTCGTTCTTCCGCCGCGAGGGCCGGCCCTCCGAGGACGCGATCCTCACCTGCCGCCTGATCGACCGCCCGCTGCGCCCGTCCTTCAAGAAGGGCCTGCGCAACGAGATCCAGGTCGTCGCCACCATCATGGCGCTGAACCCGGACCACCTGTACGACGTCATCGCGATCAACGCCGCGTCCGCGTCCACCCAGCTCGCCGGCCTGCCCTTCTCCGGCCCGATCGGCGGCGTCCGCGTCGCGCTGATCAAGGGCCAGTGGGTCGCCTTCCCGACCCACTCCGAGCTCGAGGACGCCGTCTTCGACATGGTCGTCGCCGGCCGTGTCCTGGAGGACGGCGACGTCGCGATCATGATGGTCGAGGCCGAGGCCACCGAGCAGACCATCACCCTCGTCAAGGGCGGCGCCGAGGCGCCGACCGAGGAGGTCGTCGCCGCCGGTCTCGACGCCGCGAAGCCGTTCATCAAGGTCCTGTGCAAGGCCCAGTCGGACCTGGCCGCCAAGGCTGCCAAGCCCGAGGGCGAGTTCCCGATCTTCCTCGACTACGAGGACGACGTCTTCGCCGCCCTGGACCAGGCCGTCCGCGGCGAGCTGGCCCAGGCCCTGACCATCGCCGGCAAGCAGGAGCGCGAGGTCGAGCTCGACCGCGTCAAGGAGCTCGCCGCCGAGAAGCTCCTCCCGGCCTTCGAAGGCCGCGAGAAGGAGATCTCCGCCGCCTACCGCAGCCTGACCAAGGCCCTGGTCCGCGAGCGCGTCATCAAGGACAAGGTCCGCATCGACGGCCGCGGCGTCACCGACATCCGCACCCTGGCCGCCGAGGTCGAGGCCATCCCGCGGGTCCACGGCTCCGCCCTGTTCGAGCGCGGCGAGACCCAGATCCTGGGTGTCACCACCCTCAACATGCTCCGCATGGAGCAGCAGCTGGACACCCTCTCCCCGGTGACCCGCAAGCGCTACATGCACAACTACAACTTCCCGCCGTACTCCACCGGCGAGACCGGCCGCGTCGGCTCCCCCAAGCGCCGCGAGATCGGCCACGGCGCCCTCGCCGAGCGCGCCCTCATCCCGGTTCTGCCGAGCCGCGAGGAGTTCCCGTACGCGATCCGCCAGGTGTCCGAGGCCCTCGGCTCCAACGGCTCGACGTCCATGGGCTCCGTCTGCGCGTCCACCATGTCGCTGCTGAACGCCGGTGTGCCGCTCAAGGCCCCCGTCGCCGGCATCGCCATGGGCCTGATCTCCCAGGAGATCGACGGCAAGACCCACTACGTCGCCCTCACCGACATCCTCGGTGCGGAGGACGCCTTCGGCGACATGGACTTCAAGGTCGCCGGCACCAAGGAGTTCGTCACCGCCCTCCAGCTCGACACCAAGCTGGACGGCATCCCGGCCTCCGTCCTGGCCGCGGCCCTCAAGCAGGCCCGCGACGCCCGCCTCCACATCCTCGACGTGATGATGGAAGCGATCGACACGCCGGACGAGATGTCCCCGAACGCCCCGCGGATCATCACCGTCAAGATCCCTGTGGACAAGATCGGCGAGGTCATCGGCCCCAAGGGCAAGATGATCAACCAGATCCAGGAGGACACCGGCGCCGAGATCACGATCGAGGACGACGGCACCATCTACATCGGTGCCGCCGACGGCCCGGCCGCCGAGGCCGCCCGCGCCACGATCAACTCGATCGCCAACCCGACCATGCCGGAGGTCGGCGAGCGCTACCTGGGCACGGTCGTCAAGACCACCACCTTCGGTGCCTTCGTCTCCCTGCTCCCGGGCAAGGACGGCCTGCTGCACATCTCCCAGATCCGCAAGCTCGCCGGCGGCAAGCGCGTGGAGAACGTCGAGGACGTGCTCGCGGTCGGCGCCAAGGTCCAGGTCGAGATCGCCGAGATCGACCAGCGCGGCAAGCTCTCCCTGATCCCCGTGATCGAGGGCGAAGACGCCGCCGACGCCGACAAGGACGACTCCGACAAGTGACGTCGCGTAGTTCCCGTGTGACGGCCCGCCCCTCTTCGGAGGGGCGGGCCGTCGCCCGTACCCAAACCCTCCTCAAGGGCGAGAACGGCATCGGCACCGTCCGGCGCACCGTCCTGCCCGGCGGACTGCGCATCGTCACCGAGACGCTGCCCTCCGTCCGCTCCGCCACCTTCGGCATCTGGGCGCACGTCGGCTCCCGCGACGAGACCCCCTCGCTCAACGGCGCCACGCACTACCTCGAGCACCTCCTCTTCAAGGGCACCGGCAGGCGCAGCGCCCTCGACATCTCCTCCGCGATCGACGCGGTCGGCGGCGAGATGAACGCCTTCACGGCGAAGGAGTACACCTGCTACTACGCGCGGGTGCTCGACACCGACCTTCCGCTGGCGATCGACGTCGTCTGCGACATGCTCACCGGCTCGCTGATCCGCGAGGAGGACGTCGACGCCGAGCGCGGCGTCATCCTCGAAGAGATCGCGATGACCGAGGACGACCCCGGCGACTGCGTGCACGACCTGTTCGCGCACACCATGTTCGGCGACTCCCCGCTGGGCCGTCCCGTCCTCGGCACCGTCGACACGATCAACGCCCTCGGCGCCGACCGGATCCACCGCTTCTACCGGAAGCACTACGACCCCACCCACCTGGTGGTGGCCGCCGCCGGCAACATCGACCACGCCAAGGTCGTACGCCAGGTCCGCGCGGCCTTCGAGAAGGCCGGCGCCCTCGGGCGCACCGACGCCCAGCCGATCGGCCCGCGCGGCGGCACCAAGCGGATCCGCACCTCCGGCCGCGTCGACCTGGTCAGCCGCAAGACCGAGCAGGCCCACGTCGTCCTCGGCATGCCGGGCCTCGCCCGCACAGACGACCGCCGCTGGGCCCTGGGCGTGCTGAACACCGCCCTCGGCGGCGGCATGTCCTCCCGGCTCTTCCAGGAGGTCCGGGAGAAGCGCGGCCTGGCCTACAGCGTGTACTCGTACACCTCGGGCTTCGCCGACACCGGACTGTTCGGCGTGTACGCGGGCTGCCGCCCCAGCCAGGTCCACGACGTGCTCCGGATCTGCCGCGGCGAGCTCGAGAAGGTCGTCGCGGAGGGCCTCACGGACGAGGAGATCAAGCGGGCCATCGGCCAGCTGTCCGGCTCCACCGTCCTCGGCCTGGAGGACACCGGCGCGATCATGAACCGGATCGGCAAGAGCGAGCTGTGCTGGGGCGACCAGATGTCGGTCGACGACATGCTGGCCGAGATCGCCGCCGTGACCCCGGACGACGTCCGCTCGGTCGCACAGGATGTACTGGCCCAGCGGCCGTCGCTCGCGGTGATGGGCCCGCTGAAGGAGAAGCAGGCCGCCCGCCTCGACGAGGCGGTGGCCTGAGCCATGCGCGGCACGGGCGGCGGCCGGCCCCCTTCGGGGACGGCCGGCCGCCGCCCCGCCCGCACCCCCGGCGGCCTGGCCGCCACGACCAGTGGAAGCGAAGGAAGTACGCATGAGCAGCAAGCTGCGGGTCGCGGTACTCGGCGCCCAGGGGCGCATCGGATCCGAAGCCGTCCGGGCCGTCGAGGCCGCCGAGGACATGGAGCTGGTCGCCGCGCTCACCCGCGGGGACAAGCTGGAGACGCTGGCCGAGACCGGCGCCCAGGTCGCCGTCGAGCTGACCACCCCCGCGTCCGTCATGGGCAACCTCGACTTCTGCATCCGCCACGGCATCCACGCCGTCGTCGGCACCACCGGCTGGACGGAGGACCGCCTCGGCCAGCTGCGGGGCTGGCTCGCCCAGTCCCCCGAGACCGGTGTGCTGATCGCCCCGAACTTCTCCATCGGCGCCGTCCTCACCATGAAGTTCGCCGCACAGGCCGCCCGCTACTTCGAGTCCGTCGAGGTCGTGGAGCTGCACCACCCGAACAAGGTGGACGCCCCCTCCGGCACGGCCACCCGCACCGCCCAGCTCATCGCGGCCGCCCGCGCCGAGGCCGGCTGCGCCCCACAGCCCGACGCCACCGCCACCGCCCTGGACGGCGCCCGCGGCGCGGACGTCGACGGCGTCCCGGTGCACGCGATCCGCCTGCGCGGCCTGCTGGCCCACCAGGAGGTGCTGCTCGGCGGTGAGGGCGAGACCCTGACCATCCGTCACGACTCACTGCACCACAGCAGCTTCATGCCGGGCATCCTGCTCGGCGTGCGGCGCGTGGTGGAGACCCCGGGCCTCACCTTCGGCCTGGAACACTTCCTCGACCTCGGCTGACGAGCAGGCGGCAACACCCCATGCGCGCGAAGATCACCTACTTCATCACGGCCGCCGTCCTGGTCGTCTACTTCGTCCTGGTCGGCAGCCGGGGCCTGATGCTGATCGGGCAGGGCACCTGGCTGACGGTCGCCCTCGGCACGGCCGTGCTGATCCTGCCGGTCATCGGCGTCTGGTTCCTGTGGAAGAACACCCGGTTCGTCACGCGGGCCAACCAGCTCGCCGCCGAGCTGGACGCGGAGGGCGGGCTGCCCGTCGACGAGCTGGAGCGGGACCCGTACGGGCGGATCCTGCGGGACTCCGCCGATGCGGTCTTCGCGCGCCGCAAGGCCGAGACGGAGGACGCGCCGGGGGACTGGCGCAGCTGGTTCCGCCTCGCCGTCGCCTACCACGACGCCCGCGACACCCCGCGGGCGCGCAAGGCCATGCAGCGGGCCATCGCCCTGCACGACAAGAAGCCCGTACAGGCCTGATCCCCGTACGGGCTCCTCGTGCGCGCCGCGCGCCTCAGGCGGCGGCGCGCACCGTCCGGTACTCGTCGGCCCAGGCCCCGACCGTGTCGGCCGCCCGGTCGAAGGCCTCGGTCCGGGACAGGAAGTCGGCATTGTGGTCGGTCAGCAGCACCGGGAGCTCGGCGCCGTCCCGGCGGGCCGCGGTGAGGGCCTGGCCCTGCACCGTCCGCGGCAGCCCGAGCCAGCGCACGGGCTGTTGCACCGTGCGGATCTCCCCGATCTCGCTCCAGGCGATCGAGCGGGCGCTGAAGAACCCGACCCGGCGCAGCCCCGAACGGCTCACCCACACGCCCGTCATCAGCATCCGCACCGCGGTCCCGACGACGCTGAGCGCGGCCACGAGGCAGACGCCCGCCCCGGCCAGCGCGCCCGCGAAGGCGATGATCATCGTGGCGAGCAGCATGAACGCCGCGAGCAGGAGCAGCAGCGCGGAGCCGGCCACCCGCCAGGGCCCCGGCCGGTAGGGCCGGCGCCAGCGGTCGTGGTCGTCGTGGGCGAGGGGGACGTCTTCCTCTTGCGCGTCGAACGCGCCGTCGGCCGTCAGGAAGGGCAGGGGCACGGCTGGACCTCACTCACATGCACGTTCGGTTGGGCTTGTCCGTGAGGCTACCGCCCCTCCGAGGCCTCCGACTGCTGCGACGTGGCGGGTGCCTGGCGGGGCTGCAGTGCGGGAACGCCGAAGAGCAGGGAACCGACGAGCCCCGCCGCCACGGTCAGGCCGACCAGACTACGTGCGGCCATCTGCGTCGTGCTCAGGCGCTCGCGCCGCGGCGGGGCGACATCGCTGCGGAAGCGGTCGGCCTCGGCGACGAAGGCGAACGGGACGGGCTCGCGCCGGGGGGTACCGCCCGGCGGGGGCTGGGGGAGGGGCATGGGGCGACTCTCCTCACGGTCGGGGCCCCGGTGGGGCGTCGGGTGGAGACGGGGTGCCACCGGTAAGGACGTGCGAACCGCCCCATTGGTGCCGGAATTCGGGACAACGGGGAAGATCTCATGGCGGTCCGTCAGCCGTGCGGACGACCGGCCGCCGAGGGGCGCGTGCGCGGTCTGCCGCAAGGGGCGCCGTAGAGTGGGCGCGCCCCCTGTAGGTCGTCCGGAAGGATCCCCGGTGAGCGAGACCGCCGCCTCAGCCCTGAAACCCATTTTCCGCAGTGATGTGACGGTGGAACTGGTCAAGCACACCGCCGCCGACCCGGACGTGCTGTGGGCCGCCCGGGTCTCGACGGCCGGCGAGATGTCGCTCGAGGAGCTCCAGAAGGACCCGGAGCGCTCCAAGGGCCTCATCAACTACCTGATGCGGGACCGCCACGGCAGCCCCTTCGAGCACAACTCGATGACCTTCTTCATCAGCGCCCCGATCTTCGTGTTCCGCGAGTTCATGCGGCACCGGGTCGGCTGGTCGTACAACGAGGAGTCGGGCCGCTACAGGGAGCTCGAGCCGGTGTTCTACGTCCCGGACGCGGAGCGCAAGCTGGTCCAGGAGGGCCGCCCGGGCAAGTACGTCTTCGTCGAGGGCACCGAGGCCCAGCTGGAGCTCACCGGCCGGATCATGGAGGACACGTACCGCCAGGCCTACGAGGCCTACCAGGAGATGCTGGCGGCGGGCGTGGCCCGCGAGGTAGCCCGCTCCGTCCTGCCGGTCGGCCTGTTCTCCTCGATGTACGCCACCTGCAACGCGCGCTCGCTGATGCACTTCCTGGGCCTGCGCACCCAGCACGAGCTCGCGAAGGTGCCGTCCTTCCCGCAGCGGGAGATCGAGATGGTCGGCGAGAAGATGGAGCAGCACTGGGCCAAGCTGATGCCGCTCACGTACGCCGCCTTCAACGCGAACGGCCGCATCGCCCCGTAAGCGGCGAAGGCCGCGCAAGGCCCGGCGAACGGACATTCACCCGATCCGTACGGATGTACGGAATCAAGTCTGAAGTGTCCGTATTGCGGCGTTTCGTGAAGTTCATCTAGGCTGATCAAACGGACTCGGCACTGCCTGAACCCCCGAGCAGGCAGTGCCGGGCTCCAAGGCCCCTCCCGGCGGCCAGAGGAAGGCGCACCTGGCGTTGACGTCCCCCGAGGGGTCACCGTGAGCGTGGCAGCGAGTAGCGTGTTACCCATGGCTCCGATCTCGACTCCGCAGACCCCCTTCGGGCGGGTCCTCACCGCCATGATCACGCCGTTCACGGCGGATGGCGCACTCGACCTCGACGGCGCGCAGCGGCTCGCCGTCCACCTGGTGGACGCAGGCAACGACGGTCTGATCGTCAACGGGACCACCGGTGAGTCCCCGACCACCACCGACGCGGAGAAAAACGACCTCGTACGAGCCGTCCTGGATGCGGTCGGCGACCGCGCCCACGTCGTCGCCGGCATCGGCACCAACGACACCCGCCACACCCTCGAGCTCGCCCGCCAGGCCGAGCGCGCCGGGGCCCACGGCCTGCTGGCCGTCACCCCCTACTACAACAAGCCGCCGCAGGAGGGCCTCCACCGGCACTTCACGGCCATCGCCGACGCCACCGAGCTCCCGGTGATGCTGTACGACATCCCCGGCCGCAGCGGCGTCCCGATCAGCACCGAGACCCTGGTGCGCCTGGCCGAGCACCCCCGCATCGTGGCCAACAAGGACGCCAAGGGCGACCTCGGCAGCGCCAGCTGGGCCATCGCCCGGAGCGGCCTGGCCTGGTACTCCGGCGACGACATGCTGAACCTGCCGCTGCTGTCCGTCGGCGCCGTCGGCTTCGTCTCCGTCGTCGGCCACGTGGTCGCCCCCGAGCTGCGCGCGATGCTCGAGGCCCACCTCGGCGGCGACGTCCAGAAGGCCACCGAGATCCACCAGAAGCTGCTCCCGGTCTTCACCGGCATGTTCCGCACCCAGGGCGTGATCACCACGAAGGGCGCCCTGAACCTCCAGGGCCTGCCCGCGGGCCCGCTGCGGCTCCCGCTGGTCGAGCTGACCCCCGAGGAGACCGCCCAGCTCAAGATCGATCTTGCTGCCGGCGGGGTACAGCTCTGACAACAGACTTCACAACTGAATAGGCAAGACCTGAACCAGACACATGCAAGTGCACGAATGCACGACTGACATGCGCGCCACGTGCCTTACGAGGTACGTGGCGTGCGTGGTGAGGAGATACTTTTGAGCCATCCGCACCCTGAGCTGGGCCCGCCGCCGAAGCTTCCCAAGGGCGGCCTGCGGGTCACCCCGCTGGGCGGCCTGGGCGAGATCGGCCGCAACATGACCGTCTTCGAGTTCGACGGCCGCCTGCTGATCGTCGACTGCGGTGTGCTGTTCCCCGAGGAGGAGCAGCCGGGCATCGACCTGATCCTGCCGGACTTCACGTCCATCCGGGACCGCCTCGACGACGTCGACGGCATCGTCCTCACGCACGGCCACGAGGACCACATCGGCGCCGTCCCGTACCTCCTGCGGGAGAAGCCGGACATCCCGCTGATCGGCTCGAAGCTGACGCTGGCCCTCATCGAGGCGAAGCTCCAGGAGCACCGCATCCGCCCCTACACCCTCGAGGTGAAGGAGGGCGACCGCGAGGCCCTGGGCGTCTTCGACTGCGAGTTCATCGCGGTCAACCACTCCATCCCGGACGCGCTGGCGGTTGCCATCCGCACGCCCGCGGGCCTGGTCGTCGCCACCGGTGACTTCAAGATGGACCAGCTCCCGATGGACAACCGGCTCACCGACCTGCACGCGTTCGCGCGGCTGAGCGAGGAGGGCATCGACCTCCTCCTGTCGGACTCGACGAACGCCGAGGTCCCGGGCTTCGTCCCGCCGGAGCGCGACATCTCGAACGTGATCCGCGGCGTCTTCGCCGGCGCGCAGCGGCGGATCATCGTGGCGAGCTTCGCCAGCCACGTCCACCGCATCCAGCAGATCCTGGACGCGGCGCACGAGTACGGGCGCCGGGTGGCCTTCGTGGGCCGTTCGATGGTCCGCAACATGGGCATCGCCCGTGACCTGGGGTACCTGCGGGTCCCGCCGGGCCTCGTCGTGGACGTGAAGACCCTGGACGACCTGCCGGACGACGAGGTCGTGCTGGTCTGCACCGGCTCCCAGGGCGAGCCCATGGCGGCCCTGTCCCGCATGGCCAACCGCGACCACCAGATCCGGATCGTCCCCGGCGACACCGTGATCCTGGCGTCGTCGCTGATCCCGGGCAACGAGAACGCGGTCTACCGCGTGATCAACGGCCTGACCCGCTGGGGCGCCAACGTCGTGCACAAGGGCAACGCCAAGGTGCACGTGTCCGGCCACGCGTCCGCGGGCGAGCTGCTGTACTTCTACAACATCTGCAAGCCGCGGAACCTGATGCCGGTCCACGGCGAGTGGCGCCACCTGCGGGCGAACGCAGAGCTCGGCGCGATGACGGGCGTCCCGAAGGACCGCATCGTCATCGCCGAGGACGGCGTCGTCGTCGACCTCATCGACGGCAAGGCCCGCATCGCCGGCAAGGTCCAGGCCGGCTACGTGTACGTGGACGGCCTGTCGGTCGGCGACGTCACGGAGACCTCCCTCAAGGACCGCCGGATCCTCGGCGAGGAGGGCATCATCTCGGTCTTCGTCGTGGTGGACAGCACCACGGGCAAGGTCGTGAGCGGCCCGAACATCCAGGCCCGCGGCTCCGGCATCGAGGACTCGGCGTTCGCCGCGGTCCTGCCGAAGATCGAGGAGGCCATCGCCCGCGCCGCCGCCGACGGCGTGGCGGAGCCGCACCAGATCCAGCAGCTCATCCGCCGGACCATGGGCAAGTGGGTCTCCGACGGCTACCGGCGCCGTCCGATGATCCTCCCGGTCGTCGTCGAGGTCTGAGCCCCGACGTAGCCGTGTCACCGGAGCGGGGCAACCGGATTTGCATCGGGGGCCCCGCTCCAGTACGTTTACGGCTCCACCTCGTAACAAGCCCGGGCACATTCCTGTGTCCGGACTCGTCGTGCGAGCGGGTCGGAATCAGCACCCAGGAATACCTGATAAGGTCTGATCCGCCCGAAAGGGAAAGGCCCTCCAACGGCCACCGAATTCAAATCCGGACCGGAAACGGCACGGAAAAGGATCTGGTAAGGTTGGAATCGCCGGAAGGGGAAAACGCGAAAGCGAAGAACCCGGAAAGCGGAGCGCGAAACACTCTGATAGAGTGGGAAACGCAAGAACGAAAGCCCGGAGGAAAGCCCGAGAGGGTGAGTACGAAGGAAGCGTCCGTTCCTTGAGAACTCAACAGCGTGCCAAAAATCAACGCCAGA
>NZ_JBWKDK010000028.1:91341-107170 GCF_056436005.1 Streptomyces sp. NPDC043854 | reverse complement strand
CGGGAGGGGGGGAGATTGTTGGAGCTCCCCGTCAGAGCGAGGGAAGCCGGGTCGCCCCCCCCCCCCTTCGCGCGGCCCGGAGGGCCTCAGGCCGTCAGGCCCCCGGCTCCCGGGAGGCAGCGGCCTTGGCCGCCTTCCGCTCGGCCTCTTCCGCCTCGTACTCCGCCATCACGTCGATCGGCGGCGGCGCCTTCGCCAGGAACACCCACGTGAAGTACACCGCCAGCACCATGGGCGGCAGCTTCAGCGCGATCAGCAGCCAGCCCAGCTGGGTCGCGTCGCCCCACCAGTACAGCGGGAAGAGGATCGCGTACTTGGCCAGGAAGATGATGCCCCAGGCCAGGCTGGCCTTGGTGTACGCCTTCTTCCGGCCGGGGTTGCGGGTCCGCCAGGACAGGTTCTCCTTGAACACCGGCCCCAGCACCACCCCCAGCAGCGGGAACCCCACCAGTGCGGACAGCGTGAAGGCCACGCCCAGTCCGGCGCCGTAGATCATGCCCGGGAGGTAGAAGCCCTTGGCGGTCCCGGTGAAGAGCGCGAAGGCCACGCCCACGCCCACGCCGAAGACGCCGCTGAAGGCGTGCTTGACGGTGTCCCTGCGCAGCAGCCGCACGATCACGAGCAGGACCGCGACCGCGCCCGCCGCGATGGCGGACATCTTCACGTCCTTGTTGATCGTGTAGATCATCACGAAGAGCAGGCCGGGGAGCATCGTCTCCACGGTGCCCCGGACGCCCCCGAAAGCGTCGAAGAGCGCCGCCTGGGTCACCGCGCCCTGGTCGGCGGCGGGTTCCGGGCCCTGTCCCTGGGGTGCCTTGGGTCCCCGCGGCGCCTGGGCGGGCTGCCCGGAGGGCGTCGGGGGTTTGTCGAGTGACGTCACCGGTTACTGCTCCTTGCCGAGCGGTCGGAGTTCGTACTTCGGATTGAAGAGGACCCGGCGGCCGTGGCTCATGGCGATCCGCCCGGAGGCGATCAGTCGGCGGCCCGGTTCGATTCCCACGATCGAGCGACGCCCCAGCCAGACCACGTCCAGCGCGGCGGAGCCGTCGAAGAGCTGCGCCTCCAGTGCGGGAACGCCCGCACGGGGCCGCAGGGTGACGGTACGCAGGGTCCCGGTGACCTTGACTATCTCCCGGTCGTGGGAATCGCAGATCCGCGTGCATCCCGCGGCTTCTGCATCCTCCTGCAGCTCCGCCGAATGCAGCTCCTCCTGGGAGGAGGACAGCCTTTCGATCATCCGGCGGAACCGGCCCGCCGGCCTGACCGGCTTGGCGGACTTCTCGGGACGCGGTTCAGCACTCATACCAGGAAGCGTACCGGCGCCCGCACTACCTCTCGAAGCGGTATCCCATGCCCGGCTCCGTGATGAAGTGCCGCGGATGCGAGGGGTCCGCCTCCAGTTTGCGCCGCAACTGCGCCATGTAGACGCGCAGGTAGTTGGTCTCGGTGCCGTACGAGGGACCCCAGACCTCCTGGAGCAACTGCTTCTGGCCGACCAGCTTGCCGGCGTTGCGGACGAGCACCTCCAGCAGGTGCCACTCGGTGGGCGTGAGCCGCACGTCACGCCCCTCGCGCACCGCCTTCTTCGCGGCCAGGTCCACGGTGAAGCCGTCGGTCTCCACGACGACCTCGTCCCCGCCGGCGCCGGCGACGGGCTCGGCCCGGCGCACGGCGGCGCGCAGCCGCGCCAGCAGCTCATCCATGCCGAAGGGCTTGGTGACGTAGTCGTCGGCCCCGGCGTCCAAGGCCTCGACCTTCTCGTCGGAGCTGTGCCGGGCGGACAGGACCAGGATCGGGACCCGGGTCCAGCCGCGCAGCCCCTTGATCACCTCCACGCCGTCCATGTCGGGCAGGCCGAGGTCCAGGACGACCACGTCGGGGTGGCGGGCCGCGGCGAGCTCCAGGGCACCGGCCCCGTCGGCGGCGGAGTCGACCTCGTACTTGCGTGCCTTGAGGTTGATCACGAGGGCTCGGACGATCTGCGGCTCGTCGTCCACCACGAGCACCCGGGTCATGGAGGTCCTGCTTTCTGTCGAACGGGGCGTATCGGGTCGGTCGGATCGGTCGGCTCGGTCGGATCGGCGGCCGGCAGCCCCGGATCGACCGCCACCGTCGGCAGCGACGCGGGGACGTCCGGGACGACGCTGTCCTCGGGGACGCCGCCGAGGGCCATCGGGACCACCTCGTCGAGGTCGAACTCGCGGATCAGCGGGGTGACGGTGCCGGCCTGCAGGCGGGAGGGGAACACCGCGCCCCGGCACTCGGCCTCCCGGCACGGCACGGCCTCCAGCCCGTGGAGCACCGCCTCCGTGCGCGTCCGCCCGTGGTGCTCGACGAACCCCACCACGCAGTCCGTGCCGCGCTCCACACGGCGGTGCGCCTCGCAGAGCATCGCGTACGCCTTGCCCACACCGGGGGCCGCGCCGAGGTGGATCCGAAGCTTGCCGCGTGCCATGCGCCCATTCTCAAGGACGCTTGTACTGTTCACGCACTCTTGGCCGGTCGTCCGCCCATCTCTGACGGATCCCTGACGGCCGCCCCCGGACACGGCTGCGGGCCGCACCCCGAAGGGGCGCGGCCCGTGTCGCGCACGTCGGCGCACGGCCGGAAACCGGCCGGAACCGGCCGCTGCGCCGGCTGGCCGGTGCAGCAGCGGCGGCGGCCGCCGCAGGGGCGGCGCCGCGGGGTCAGCGGACCTCGGTGATCTCCGGGCCGCGCTCCAGCTGGCCCATGCCGCCGGAGAAGCGGGAGCCCTCCTGGTCCTCGGCCTGCACGCCGTCCGGCACCATCTGGGCGTCGTTCGGCAGCTTGAGCACGATCGGGTCGCGCGGAGCCATCGGGCCGTCGCCGCGGACGATGACGGTGTCCCGGAAGATGGCCTCCAGCACGCCCGCCGACTCGGGGCGCACCGCGCCCTGGCCGGAGATGACGCCGCGCAGGAACCAGCGCGGACCGTCGACGCCGACGAAGCGGACCAGCTGGGCGCCGGTCTGGCCGTCGGGCATCGGCACGGGCACCTGGGCGCGCAGCTCCCAGCCGAGCGGGCCCTCGACCTCGTCGATGAGGCCGCCCTGCTGGATGATGCCGGCCGCGATCTCGTCGCGGACCTCGCCCCAGATGCCTTCCTTCTTGGGTGCGGCGAAGGCCTGCAGCTGCACGGCGCTGTCGCCCAGCACGACCGTCGCGGCGACGATCGCGTCACCGGCGACCTCGACGCGCAGCTCCATGCCCTCGACACCCGGTACGAGGATGCCGCCGAGGTCGACCCGGCCCTCTGCCGGGGAGCCGGGCACCTCGGTGACGTCCCACGGGCCGTCGGGTCGCGGGGCCGGCGGCAGGTTCACCCTGCGGGGGGCGGCGTCGATCTCCTCGCCGTCCTGGCCATCGGCAGCCACGCCGTCCACGACCTGCTCGGCCGCGCCGCCGTCCTTGGCGGAGTCGTTCTTCTTGCGACGTCCGAACACGTCACTGTCCTTCCCGGTCGGATACGACCGAAGCGTAGCCATTCCCACCCTGCTGACCAGCGCCGTTTCCGGCCACGGCCGCATGGCCTCCGGTGGAGCCGAACCCCCCGTCGGCCCGCGCCGAGCCGGGAAGCTCCGCCACCTCGTGGAAGCGCACCCTCTCGACCCGCTGGACAACCAGCTGGGCAATGCGGTCGAAGCGCTCGAACCGGACGCTCTCGCGCGGATCGAGATTGACCACGATCACCTTGATCTCCCCACGGTACCCGGCATCCACCGTCCCCGGGGCATTCACGAGCGCGAGCCCGCAGCGGGCGGCCAGTCCGGAGCGCGGGTGCACGAAGGCCGCGTACCCGTCGGGCAGGGCGATCGAGACCCCGGTGGGCAGCACGGTGCGCTCGCCGGGCGCGAGCTCGGCGGCCTCGGTGGTCACCAGGTCGCAGCCGGCGTCGCCGGGGTGGCCGTACGCGGGAAGGGGCACCTCGGGGTCGACACGCTTGATCAGCACGTCGACCTGGTGACGGGGGTCGTGATTGTTCAGAGCCATCAGGGGTTCACCTCGAAGGCGCGTGCGCGCCTGACCTGGTCCGGGTCGGCCATGACCGCCCGGATCTCCTCGGGCCGACCGTTGTCGATGAAGTGGTCGACCTTCACCTCTATGAAGAGCGCGTCCGCGCGCACGGCGACGGGGCCGTCGGGCCCGCCGATCCGGCCGACCGCGGTGGAGTAGATCTTGCGGCCGGCGACGGCGGTCACCTCGGCCTGGAGGTGCAGTACGGTGCCCACGGGCACCGGCCGCACGAAGTCGGTCTCCAGCCGCCCGGTCACCGCGATGACGCGCAGCAGCCAGTTCAGGGAGCCCAGCGTCTCGTCGAGCGCGGTGGCCAGGACGCCGCCGTGCGCGAGGCCGGGAGCGCCCTGGTGGGCGGGCCTGACGGTGAACTCGGCGGTGACGCTCACGCCGTCGCCGGCCCGCGCTTCCAGGTGGAGCCCGTGCGGCTGGCCCCCACCGCAGCCGAAGCACTGCTCGTAGTGCGAGCCGAGCAGGTCGCCGGGCGCCGGGGCCTCCGGGTGCCGGACCGGTGCGACGGCATCGCCCGGGGGCGTCAACGCTGTGTTTCGTCCACTCACAGGCGCAGACCTTACCCGCGCCACTACCCGCCGGTCGCCTCGTGGCAGGCTTGACGTCATGCAGCTCTCCCCCGCGCACCACGACGAACGTCTGACCGCCCCCCGCTCCTGGTGGGGCGTCGCCGCACTCACCGGTCTGGCCGGCGCCCTGATGCTGCTGCCGCTGGGCACGCTGCCGCTGCTGGCCGGGCTCATCGGGGGCGCGGCGCTGGCGGGGCTGCTGGTGAGCTCGTACGGCTCCGCGCGGGTGCGCGTGGTGAACGGGTCGCTGGCCGCCGGCGATGCGCGGATCCCGGTGTCGGCCCTGGGCGAGCCGGAGGTGCTGGAGGCGGAGGAGGCGCGCGCCTGGCGCACGTACAAGGCGGACACCCGTGCGTTCATGCTGATGCGCAGCTACGTCCCGACGGCGGTGCGGATCCCGGTGACGGACCCGGCGGACCCGACGCCGTACGTGTACCTCTCCACCCGGGAGCCCGCGGCGCTGGCCGCGGCGGTCCGGGCGGCCAAGTCCGCCTCCCCGGCCGGCGGCTGACCCGGGCGGCGGCCGGGCGGCCGGAGCACCTCGCGGGCCCGGGAGGCATCCCGCGGGCCCTCGGATCAGCCCTGGGGTTCGGTACGCGGTCCTTGCGGTCCATCGAGGGCGGGCCCGGGGTCTCCGGGGGCCTCGAGGAGGCGCTGGGAGGGCAGCGGGAGGGGCGGAAGCTGCGGCAGGGCACTCCAGGGCACGGCCCGGTTCCGCAGGTCCGCACGGACCTTCTCGGCGAGTCTGCGGGTGTCGCGGCGGTTCATGACCGCGCCGACGGCCGCGCCCACCATGAACGGCATCAGGTTCGGCAGGCTGCGGATCATCCGCTTCATGATCTGCTGGCGCAGTTCGCGCTTCACCTGGCTGCCGAGGACCGCGTTCAGCGTCGACGGCCTCATCAGGTCGACGCCGCGCTCCTCCGTCCAGGCGGTCAGGTAGGCGAGGCTGCGGTCCTTGACGTTGCCGGGGGGCCGCAGGCCGTACACCTCGTGGAGCTCGGCGACGAGCTTGAGCTCTACGGCGGCGACGCTGATGACCTCCGTGGCCAGCTCCACGGGCATCGCGGGGGGCACGGGCAGCATGGCCGCCGCGCCGATGCCCGCGCCCACGGTGGAGGTGCCGTTCGCGGCACCGGCGATCAGCTTGTCGGCCAGCTGATCGGGGCCGAGGCCCGGGAACTGGGCCCGCAGGGTCGCGAGGTCCCGGACCGGGATCCGCGGGGCGATCTCGATGATGCGGTCCGCGATGTACAGGGCGGCGGCCCTGGCGCCTTCGCCGCCCCTGCGCACACCGCTCTTGACGGCCTGCAGCCGCCGGGCTGCTCCGGCCCGCTGCCGGTCCCCTTGGCCGGACTCCGCGGCCGCCGGGACCGCCGCCGCGGTGTCGGGGTGGGCGGCGGGCACGCCGGGAGCTCCTGGGCCCGTTTCCGGGCCGGTGGCTCCCGCCGGTGTCTCCGCCGGATCAGCGGACTTCCGGAAGCGAAGCCTGCGGAAGGGTGTCGAGCCGGTCACGGCCGACGCCTCTCAGTCACAGTCGCGGCAGATCGGCTGACCGTTCTTCTCGCGCGCCAGCTGGCTGCGGTGGTGCACCAGGAAGCAGCTCATGCAGGTGAACTCGTCGGCCTGCTTGGGCAGCACCCGGACGGCCAGCTCCTCGTTGGAGAGGTCCGCCCCGGGGAGCTCCATGCCCTCCACGGCGTCGAAGTCGTCGATGTCGACGCTCGAGGCCGACTTGTCGTTCCGCCGGGCCTTGAGCTCTTCGATGCTGTCGTTGTCGACGTCCTCGTCGGTCTTGCGTGGGGTGTCGTAGTCCGTTGCCATGTTTCGCTCTCCCCCTCTGGGATTTAGCGGTGTCTCAGCGCACGTAACGCGCGAGAGGCCGGACTTGTGCCCGACCTGAGGCGGAGATTTTGCCTCACATCAAGGTCTGTTACTCAATCGACACCCAGCCGCGCGCCTGAAGGGGCGACCGGCTGGGATGACGACCGGGACCGTACACGGTCCGCAGACCGCCTTGCACAAAGGCCACCCGGTGTATTTTCCGCCGGGCGGGGGGCCGGAAACCCGGACTTGCCTGACTTTCCGGGCCTTCCGCGCCTTCTTTGGGCCACTGAACGCACATGACCCCACACTCGACTATGTGACCGATCACACAGAATTCAACTTGTTCAAAGAGCAGCTATTCAGCTGTCGGCGAACAAGGATTCGGGGGCTCAGAGGGGCAACGTGACACGCATCACGAGGCCACCGCCCTCCCTCGGCGTCGCCGTGATCCGCCCGCCGTGTGCGCGCGCCACGGAGCGTGCGATGGACAGGCCCAGCCCGACACCCTTGTCACTGCCCGTGCGCTCCGTACGCAGCCGCCTGAAGGGCTCGAAGAGGTTGTCCACCTCGTACGCGGGAACCACCGGACCGGTGTTCGACACCACGAGGACCGCCTGGCCGTGCTGCGCCTCGGTCGCGACCTCCACCCAGCCACCCTCCGGCACGTTGTACCGGACGGCGTTCTGCACCAGGTTGAGCGCGATCCGCTCCAGGAGCACGCCGTTGCCCTGCACCACGGCCGGGGCGCGCTCGCCGCGGATCTCCACGCCCTTCGCCGCGGCCTCCGCCCGGGCCTGGTCGATGGCCCGCGAGGCGACCTCGGCCAGGTCGACGGGCTTGCGCTCGACGATCTGGTTCTCGCTGCGGGCGAGCAGCAGCAGGCCCTCGACCAGCTGCTCGCTGCGCTCGTTGGTCGCGAGCAGGGTCTTGCCCAGCTGCTGGAGCTCCACGGGTGCGCCCGGATCGGACAGGTGCACCTCCAGGAGCGTCCGGTTGATCGCCAGCGGGGTGCGCAGCTCGTGCGAGGCGTTGGCGACGAACCGCTGCTGGGCGGTGAAGGCCCGCTCCAGGCGGTCGAGCATCTCGTCGAAGGTGTCGGCGAGCTCCTTGAGCTCGTCGTCCGGCCCGTCCAGCTCGATGCGCCGGGTCAGGTCGGAGCCCACGACGCGGCGGGCGGTACGGGTGATCTTGCCCAGCGGGGAGAGCACCCGGCCGGCCATCGCGTAGCCGAAGGCGAAGGCGATGATGCTCAGGCCCAGCAGGGCCATCAGCGACCGGCTGAGCAGGTCGTCCAGGGCGTGCCGGCGCTGTTCGAGCATGCACGACTGGATCGCCGCGTAGAACTGGTCGAACGGCTGCTCGCCGCCCACCCCGGGACAGGTCGGGCTGGAGACCACGATCTTCTGCCCGCTGACGCTGACGATCTTGAACGGGAGGGCGTTGCCCTCCCGCAGCGCCTGCGCCGCCAGCAGATAGATGATCGACAGCAGCAGGATCCCGGCGATCAGGAACATGCCGCCGTAGAGCAGCGTGAGGCGTATGCGGATGGTGGGACGGAGCCAAGGGAAGGGACCCTCGGGCTGGCCGGGGTCCCAGGTCGGTTTCGGAGGCGCGGACGGGGGCGCCGGAGTCGGTGCCACCCGCGTCAGATCCGGTATCCGGAACCCGGCACGGTCACGATGACCGGCGGTTCCCCGAGCTTGCGCCGCAGGGTCATGACCGTGACCCGGACCACGTTGGTGAACGGGTCGGTGTTCTCGTCCCATGCCTTCTCCAGCAGCTGCTCGGCGGAGACGACGGTCCCCTCGCTTCGCATGAGAACCTCCAGCACCGCGAACTCCTTGGGCGCCAGCTGCACCTCGCGGCCCTCGCGGAACACCTCCCGCCGGTTCGGGTCGAGCCTGATCCCGGCCCGCTCCAGTACGGGGGGCAGGGCGACGGTCGTACGCCGCCCGAGGGCGCGCACGCGGGCGGTCAGCTCGGTGAACGCGAAGGGCTTGGGCAGGTAGTCGTCGGCGCCGAGCTCCAGGCCCTCCACCCGGTCGCTCACGTCCCCGGACGCGGTCAGCATCAGCACCCGCGTGGGCATGCCCAGCTCGACGATCTTCCGGCAGACGTCGTCGCCGTGCACGAGCGGGAGGTCCCGGTCCAGCACGACGACGTCGTAGTCGTTGACCTCGACGCGCTCCAGGGCCGCGGCGCCGTCGTACACGACGTCCACGGCCATGGCCTCCCGGCGCAGTCCGGTGGCCACCGCATCGGCGAGCAGCTGCTCGTCCTCGACGACGAGTACGCGCACGTCGTTTCCTTCCTCCGGGCCCTCAGGGCACACGTGTATTGCGCCGTCCATCCTGCCCGTTTCAGCCGTAAACCGGCTGTAAGGCGCCACACGGGGCCCGATCCTGGGCGGAAGTGTGGATTCCCTGGGCTTGCGAGGTTTCTGGGCCCAGGGTGCAGGGGAGGACGTCAGCACACCCCGACCACTCCCTGACGGCGGACTGCCGCGTGCCGCCGCCGACCCATGAAGAGGGGGCGAACCCACCATGGACGCATTCACCGCAGGTCTCATGCAGCGCATCAGGACCACGCAGTCCGACCTCCAGCACGCCCGTGAGGCGGGCGACGACCACCTCGTGGAAGTGGAACAGGCCGAACTGGAGGATCTCCAGCGCCTCGCCGCAGAACACGGAGTGCCCGTCTCCGCCTGCTGATCCTCCCCCCGCCCACCCCCGGCCCCCGGCCGCCCCCAGGCGGCCGGGGTCCCTGCATGTCCGGGCCCGGGCCGACCCCGGACCGGGCCGCCGGGGCGCGGTGCCGGGGCGGGCTTCCGCGGCGCGGTGCCGGGGCGTGCCTGCCGCCGGCCGTACGCCGTCAGTCGTGCCAGGCCCCGGCGGCCTCCAGCAGCGGCTGGAGCACCTCGAACACGGCCGGCGTGCCCGCGAGCGCCAGTTCGCCGGAGGCGGGCTCCCCCGGCCTGCCGCCGGTCAGCGCCCCCGCCTCGCGGGCGATCAGCACCCCCGCCGCCAGGTCCCAGGCGTTGAGCCCCCGCTCGTAGTACGCGTCCAGCCGCCCCGCGGCCACGTCGCAGAGGTCGATGGCCGCCGACCCGCCCCGCCGGATGTCGCGCACCCGCGGGATCACCTGCTGCGCGACGTCCGCCTGCCGGGCCCTGCGGGACTGGAGGTAGGCGAACCCGGTGGCCACCAGGGCCTGGTCCAGCGGTGCGGGCGCCCGGCAGGCGAGCCGGGTCTCCCCGAGCCATGCCCCGCCGCCGAGCACCGCGTGGAAGACCTCGCCGCGCATCGGGACCGCCACGACCCCGACCAGGGTCTCCCCCTCGTACTCGGCCGCGACGGACACGCTCCAGGCGGGCAGCCCGTACAGGTAGTTGACGGTGCCGTCCAGCGGGTCGACGATCCAGCGCACCCCGCTGGTGCCCGGCCGGTTGGCGCCCTCCTCGCCCAGGAGCCCGTCGTGCGGCCGCCGCCGCTCCAGGACGGCGGTGATCAGCTTCTCCGCGGCGAGGTCCATCTCGGTCACCACGTCGATCGGGCTGCTCTTCGTCGCGGCCACCGCCAGATCGGCCGGCCTGCCGCCCCGCAGCAGCTCGCCGGCGGCCCGGGCGGCCTCCTGGGCCACCTCCAGCAGCTCGGCCGCCAGCCCGTCCGGGGCCCCGGACCCCGCCTGCGTCTCGGATGTCACGTCCGCTCCCCCTTTACGCGTACGGGCTGTCGGCCCCGGCGGCCGCCGGCCGGGGGCTCCGCGCCGGGCAGCAGCCGACCGGGCACAGGTCGTGGCTCGGCCCGAGCAGCCCGAGGGCGCACCGCTCCACCGCCTCGCCCCGCTCCGCCGCGGCCCGTTCCAGCAGCAGGTCCCGGACCGCCGCCGCGAAGCGCGGGTCGGCCCCGACCGTCGCCGAGCGCACAGCCGGCAGCCCCAGCTCCGCTGCCTTGGCCATGGCCTCGGTGTCGAGGTCGTACATGACCTCCATGTGGTCCGAGACGAACCCGATCGGCACCATCACCACCGCCGGCGCGCCTGCCCCGTGGAGCGCCTCCAGGTGGTCGCAGATGTCCGGCTCCAGCCACGGGACGTGCGGGGCGCCGCTGCGCGACTGGTAGACGAGGTCCCAGGGCAGCTCGGTGCCCGTCTCGGTGCGCACCGCATCCGCAATCACCTTCGCGACGTCCAGGTGCTGCCGGACGTACGCCCCGCCCCCGCCGTCGGCGGTGTGGTCCCCGGCCGGGCCGGAGGCGTCCGCGGCGGCGGTCGGGATCGAGTGCGTGGTGAACGCGAGGCGGGCCCCCGCGCGCACCTCCTGCGGCAGCGACTCCAGCGCCGCCAGCACCCCGTCGACCATCGGCCGTACGAAGCCGGGGTGGTTGAAGTAGTGCCGCAGCTTGTCGACCCGCGGCAGGTCGGCGACGCCCTCCTGCTCCAGGACGGCCAGCGCGTCCGCGAGGTTCTCGCGGTACTGGCGGCAGCCCGAGTACGAGGCGTAGGCGCTGGTCGCCAGCACGGCGATGCGCCGGCGGCCGTCGGCTGCCATCTCCCGCATCACGTCGGTGAGGTACGGCGCCCAGTTGCGGTTGCCCCAGTAGACGGGCAGGTCCAGACCGTGCTCGGCGAAGTCCTTGCGCAGCGCGTCCAGCAGCTCGCGGTTCTGCGCGTTGATCGGGCTGACCCCGCCGAAGCCGAAGTAGTGCTGCCCGACCTCCTTCAGGCGCTCGCGCGGGATCCCGCGCCCGCGCGTGACGTTCTCCAGGAAGGGGACGACCTCGTCGGGGCCCTCGGGGCCGCCGAACGAGAGCAGCAGGAGGGCGTCGTAGGGGCCGGCAGGGCCTTGGGCCGGGGGCGAGGCGGCGGCGCGGAGCTGGTCTGGCATGCCTCGAATCCTGCCACCCGGCCCCCGGGGCGGGGAACGGGGCCCGCCGGGCCACCCCCGCTGCACAGGTAAGGTAAACCTAACTTTCTGTCTGGATCTTCCCCGTGCGGGCGCCTCGTCGGCACACGTAACCTGTATGGGCCAGCGACGTCCCTTACGGAGGGCACCTTGCCCAGTCCCTACCGCGCAATCTTCGCCGCCCCCGGCACCAGGGGGTTCAGCGCCGCCGGCCTCATAGGCCGGATGCCGCTGTCGATGGTCGGCGTCGGCATCCTCACCATGATCTCCGAGCTCACCGGCCGCTACGCGCTGGCCGGCGCGCTCACCGCGACCCTGGCCCTGTCGGCCGCCGTCGTCGGCCCGCAGGTGTCCCGCCTGGTGGACCAGTACGGCCAGCGGCGGGTGCTCCGCCCGGCGACGCTGATCGCCCTCGCCGCGGTCGCCGGGCTGCTGCTGTCCGCGGCGAACGGGCTGCCGGACTGGACCCTGTTCGTCTTCTCGGCGCTGGCGGGCTGCGTGCCGAGCGTCGGCTCGATGATCCGCGCCCGCTGGACCGCCCTCTACCGCGAGCAGCCGCGCGAGCTGCACACGGCGTACTCCTTCGAGTCCGTCGTCGACGAGGTCTGCTTCATCTTCGGCCCGATCCTCGCCATCGGCCTGTCGACCACCTGGTTTCCCGAGGCGGGCCCCCTGGTCGCCGCGCTCTGCCTGCTGGTCGGCGTCTGGTGGCTGACGGCGCAGCGCGCCACCGAGCCGCCCCCGCACCCGCGCGACCCCGCGGCCGACCGCACCTCCGCGCTGACCTCGCCCGGCCTGCAGGTGCTGATGGGCACGTTCGTCGCGACCGGCGCGGTCTTCGGCTCCATCGACGTGGTCACCCTGGCCTTCGCCGAGGAGCAGGGCCACAAGTCCGCGGCCAGCTTCATCCTCGCGATCTGGGCGGCCGGCTCCTGCGTCGCGGGCATCGTCTTCGGTCTCCTCCACCTGGAGGGGAAAGCCGAACGCCGTTGGGTACTGGGCGTGTGTGCGATGGCCGTGAGTATGATCCCCCTCCTACTGGCCGGGAACCTGCCGTTCTTGGCCGTGGCGCTCTTCGTCTCGGGCCTCGCGATCGCTCCAACGATGATCACCACGATGGCCCTGATCGAGGCGCACGTACCACGCGCGAAGCTGACCGAGGGCATGACCTGGATCAGCACCGGCCTCGCGGTCGGTGTCGCGCTCGGGTCCTCCGTGGCCGGCTGGGTCATCGACGCCGCCGGCGCCAGGACCGGGTACGTCGTCTCCGTCTCGGCGGGGACCGCCGCGGCGGCGGTCGCGTTCGCGGGTTACCGCCGGCTGACGAGGTCGGCGCTAGGGGAGGAGCCAGCTGACGATGGGGACGGTCACAGCAGGACGGCAGCAGCCGGGGGCACCGGGCGCACCGCGGAATCCGGCAGCGTGGCGTAACTGGGCGGGCAACGTCACCGCCGCACCGGCGCGGGTGGTGGCCCCGGCCTCGGTCGGGGAGGTTCAGGAGGCGGTACGGCGGGCCGCCGAGGACGGGCTGCGCGTGAAGGCGGTCGGCACCGGCCACTCCTTCACCGCTGCCGCCGCCACCGACGGGGTGCTCCTGCGCCTCCAGGCGCTCGCCGGCATCCACGGCATCGACCGGGCCGCCGGCACCGTGACGGTGGCGGCGGGCACGGCGCTGAAGGACCTGAACCGGGCCCTCGCCGCCGAGGGCCTGTCGCTCACCAACATGGGCGACATCATGGAGCAGACGGTCTCGGGCGCGACCAGCACCGGCACCCACGGCACCGGCCGCGACTCCGCCTCCATCGCCGCCCAGATCCGCGGCCTGGAGCTGGTCACCGCCGACGGGGAACGGCTGGCCTGCTCGGCGGAGGGAGACGACGAGGAGCGCGCCGTCTTCGCGGCCGCCCGGATCGGCCTGGGCGCGCTCGGCATCGTCACCGCGATCACCTTCGCCGTCGAGCCCCTGTTCTTCCTGACCGCCCGTGAGGAGCCCATGCGCTTTGACCGGGTGACCGCGGAGTTCGAGGAGCACTTCGCGGAGAACGAGCACTTCGAGTTCTACTGGTTCCCGCACACCGGCAACTGCAACACCAAGCGCAACAACCGCAGCCAGGGCCCCGCCGCCCCGCCCGGGCCGGTGAGCGCATGGATCGAGGACGAGCTGCTGTCCAACGGCGTCTTCCAGGCCGTCAACTCCCTGGGCCGCGCGTTCCCGGCGGCCATACCCGGCATCGCCCGCGTCGCCAGCCGCGCCCTGTCCGCGCGCACCTACACCGACATCCCGTACCGGGTGTTCACCAGCCCGCGCCGGGTGCGGTTCGTGGAGATGGAGTACGCCCTTCCGCGCGAGCACGCCGTCGAGGCGCTGCGGGAGCTCAAGGCGATGGTCGACCGCTCCCGGCTGCGCATCAGCTTCCCCGTGGAGGTGCGCACCGCCCCGGCGGACGACATCACCCTGTCCACGGCCTCCGGGCGGGACGCGGCGTACATCGCCGTGCACATGTACAAGGGCACCCCGTACCAGGCCTACTTCACCGCCGCCGAGCGCATCTTCACCGCGTACGGCGGACGGCCGCACTGGGGCAAGGTGCACACGCGGGACGCGGAGTACCTCGCCGAGGCGTATCCGCGGTTCGGGGAGTTCACGACGCTGCGGGACCGGCTGGACCCGGACCGGCTCTTCGGCAACGACTACCTGAGGCGGGTGCTGGGCGGCTGAGCCCGCCCCCGGGACTCCGGTGCGGCGCCGGGCTCCCGTGCGGCGCCGGGTCCCGGGTCCCGGTCCCGGGTCCCGTCGAAGGCGCCCGTTCCTGCCCGTCCGTCACCCTGTGTGCGGCCCGCCACTCTTGGGCCCTCACAGCCCATCGCTCCCGGCAGTCACCCGACTCCCGAGCGAAGCGATTGGCTCCGTTTCTGCGGATTTTGTGAAACAAGACGCCCGAAATCGGACACCTTCACAGGTCCGGCGCGATCCGGGGCAGCCCAACTCCCGCCGACGGGGACAAGTTCGGCGGCGCGGCGGTCCACCGAGGTGGCCCGAATGGAGTACTGTGACGATCCCTGGGGCCGTGCTTCCTTTCGGCTGTCCGGACCCGGGAGAGGGGCCGGTTGACGGAGAAGCGGCACTCGGACCGGCGATGCCGCGGCATTGCACGGGCGCCTGCTTGCGCACAGTAACCACTTGGTCACTGTGCGTGCCCAACAGGTAACCGTGCCATAACGGCGATCAAGGGCGCATGCCCGACACGCCGGTTGAACTCGGCAAGGTTGTGGCAGGCTGCACCCGGGCAGGCCACACTCGACTAGCGGAAGCAGCGACGCACGTGACGTCGGCAGGCACCACCCGGGAGGTCCCCATGCCCGAACTGCGTGTCGTGGCCGTCTCGAATGACGGCACACGACTGGTGCTCAAGGCTGCGGACAGCACGGAGTACACGCTTCCGATCGACGAGCGGCTGCGGGCTGCCGTGCGCAACGACCGCGCGCGCCTGAACCAGATCGAGATCGAGGTGGAGAGCCACCTCCGCCCCCGCGACATCCAGGCGCGCATACGGGCCGGTGCCTCCGCGGAGGAGGTCGCTCAACTCGCCGGCATCCCCGTCGACCGCGTACGCCGCTTCGAGGGCCCGGTGCTGGCCGAGCGCGCGTTCATGGCGGAGCGGGCCCGCAAGACCCCCGTACGCCGCCCCGGCGAGAACACCGGGCCCCAGCTCGGCGAGGCCGTGCAGGAGCGGCTGCAGCTGCGGGGGGTCGAGAAGGACTCCGTCCAGTGGGACTCCTGGCGCCGCGACGACGGCACCTGGGAGGTCCTGCTGGTCTACCGGGTCGCGGGCGAACCCCACTCGGCGAGCTGGACCTACGATCCGCCGCGCCGCCTGGTCGTGGCCGTGGACGACGAGGCCCGCGCCCTGATCGGCGAGGCCGACGACCTGCCGACCGCCCCGGAGCCGAGCTACCCGTTCGTGCCGAGGATCGCCCGGCTGCCGCGGGACCGGCCGCTCGACCGCACCCTCGACCGGCCCGAGCGCCCCGTAGCGCCGGAGCCGGAGCCGGAGGAGGAGCGGGACACGCTGACCAGCCTGCTGGAGGCGGTGCCGAGCTTCCGCGGCGACCTCGTGGTCCCGGAGCGCAGCGACACCCCGGCGGAGGAGCCGGAGGCCGAGGAGCCCCCCGCGGCCTCGGCCGGCGCGGGCACCGCGTACGCGGACGTCCTCATGCCGCGGACGGTGGCCGGCCACCGCGACCGCCTGACGGGCACCACGGACCGCCAGGCGGAGGCCGACGGCGTCCGCCCGGGCCGCCGCGCGGCGGTTCCCAGCTGGGACGAGATCGTCTTCGGTACCCGCCGCAAGAAGCAGGAATAACCCCCTCCCCTTGCGGGGGTCCGGGGGGGGGGGGGGGGGGGGGGGGGGGGGGGGGGGGGGGGGGGGGGGGGGGGGGGGGGGGAGGGGGAGGGGGGGGGGGGGGGGGGGGGGGTTTTTGT
>NZ_JBWKDK010000028.1:0-91331 GCF_056436005.1 Streptomyces sp. NPDC043854 | reverse complement strand
TCCCCGGGTGGGAGAGGGCTTTTTTGGGACCCCAAAAAAAAAAAAAGGACCCCCCCCCCTCCTTTTGGGGGGTTGTGTCGGTGGGGGGGAGACCCCCCCCCCCCCCCACGGCGTTCGGGCCCCCGGGCTCGAAGCCCGACCGGGGTCCGGGGCCGGCCCCGGTTTCGGGAGTCGGCGGGGCGGGGAAGCAACTCCGCGCAGCGGCACCGGGACAGCGGCGGGCCGCGCTGCCCCGCCCGCGGCTACTGGGGGTCCGGACCCGTGGCCACCGGCCGGTCCGGGTCCGAGGACCACTCCGACCAGCTGCCCGCGTACAGCGCGGCCGGGATGCCGGCCACCTCCAGGGCCAGCACCTCGTGCGCCCCGGACACACCCGAACCGCAGTACACCCCCACCGGTGCGGCACCGCCCGCGCCCAGGGCGGCGAAGCGCGCCCGCAGCACCTCCGCGGGCAGGAACAGTCCCTCCGGACCCACGTTCTCCGTCGTCGGCGCCGACACGGCCCCCGGGATGTGCCCGCCGACGGGGTCGATCGGCTCCACCTCGCCCCGGTAGCGCTCCCCCGCCCGCGCGTCCAGCAGGATCCCGCTGCGCGCGAGGGCTGCCGCGGAGTCCGCGTCCAGCAGACCGAAAGCACCCGGACTTGGCTTGAAATCGCCCTGGACAGGAGTCGGCGGCTCCGCTGTCAGCACACCATCCGCCGCGGTCCACGCGGCCAAGCCGCCGTCCAGCACCCGGACCCGCGTGTGCCCCGTCCAGCGCAGCAGCCACCACGCGCGGGCCGCGGCCCAGCCCAGGCCCCCGTCGTACACGACCACGTCCGTGTCCGCGCCGACTCCCGCCCGGCGCATCACCGCCCCGAACTCGTCCGGGTCCGGCAACGGGTGGCGCCCGCCCGCCCCCGGCGGACCAGCCAGTTCGCGGTCGAGGTCGACGTACACGGCACCCGGCAGGTGGCCGGCCTCGTACGCGGACCGCAGGTCGGGGCCGCCCAGCTGCCAGCGGACGTCCAGCAGCACCGGCGGCCGCGGACCGGCCAGCTCGGCCGCCAGCTCGGCCGCGGAGAGAATCGCAGAGTTCCCAGTCATGCAGCCATCTTCCTCCCCTCCGCGCAGCCCGCGTAACAAGCCCGATACCGGCAGGCCGCACCGATTCGGTCATCTACCCCCGCTCCGGCGAATCCCGGCCGGTCGGGGCGCGCCGGACCCGCCGGAGTGCAACCATCTGGTCGGGCACAGCCCCACAAGCGAGGAGACAGCTGACATGACCGAGGCAGCACACGCGACGCGGCGCCCGCCCGGCACCCCGTGCTGGTCGAGCCTGATGGTGCACGGCCTCGGGACCACCGAGGCCTTCTACACCGACCTCTTCGGCTGGGAGTACGAGCCCGGCCCCGAGCCTCTCGGCCCCTACGTCCGCGCCCTTCTCGGCGGGCAGGAGGTCGCCGGGATCGGCGAGATGCCGCCGGACCGGCACCTTCCGGTGGCCTGGACGACGTACTTCGCCACCGACGACGCCGACGCGGCGGCCGAGGCGGTCCGCTCCTGCGGCGGCACCGTCGCCGTGGGCCCGCTGGACGCGGGCGGCGCGGGCCGCACGGCGATCTGTTCCGACCCCCTGGGGGCGGTGTTCGGGCTCTGGCAGGCCGAGGAGCGCGTCGGGACCCGGCTGTCCGGCGTCCACGGCACCCCGGTCTGGGCCGAGCTGGTCACGCAGGACACCTCGACCGTCGGCAAGTTCTACGAGCACGTCTTCGGCCACGAGGCCGTGCAGCGCACCACCGCCCCGGGCCCGGCCGCCACGGCCGCCGACTTCGACTACCTGACCCTGCTGCTGGACGGCCGGCCGGTCGCCGCCGTGCACGGCGTCGGGCGCTCCCTCCCGCACGACCGCGGCCCGCACTGGATGACGTACTTCGCCGTCGACGACGCCGACGCGGCCGCGGCCCTGGTGCACCGGCTCGGCGGGCGCGTGGTCCAGCCGCCCCGCAAGGGCCTCACCGGCCGGGTCACCACGGTCGCGGACCCGGAGGGCGCGCTCCTGGCCCTCGTCGAACTCCGCCCCGGCAACGGCCTCTGAGGACCGCCCGACGGCCCCACTGGCCCGCCCGCGGGCCCGCGGGCCCGGGGCGAACTCCCCCGACCGGGGCTCCGGACCGCGCCGGCCGTCAGGCCGGGGTGACCGGCAGGACGTCCGGGGAGATCGCGGCCGCGCGGGCCGCGGCGCTCGTCATGCGGCGCCGGTGGTGGCGGCGGCACAGGACCTCGTAACCGACCTCCTCCGGCGACTGGTTGACGTCGCCGACGACGACCTGCTCGCCCTCCACGACCATCTCGCCGCCCACCGTGCGGGCGTTGTGCGTGGCGCGTGCCCCGCACCAGCACATCGCCTCCACCTGGAGGGTCTCAATCCGGTCCGCCAGCTCGATCAGCCGCTGCGAGCCCGGAAAGAGCTTGGTGCGGAAGTCCGTGGTGATGCCGAACGCGAAGACGTCCAGCCCCAGGTCGTCGACGACCCGGGCGAGCTGGTCGATCTGCTCGGGGGCGAGGAACTGCGCCTCGTCCACGATCACGTAGTCGACCTTGCCTCCCTGCGACATCTGGGTCACCAGGTGGGCGTACAGGTCCATGCCCGGGGCGGCCTCGACCGCCTCCGTCACCAGGCCGAGGCGGGAGGACAGCTTGCCCTGGCCGGCGCGGTCGTCGCGCGTGAAGATCACGCCCTGCAGCCCCCGCGCCGAGCGGTTGTGCCCGATCTGGAGCGCGAGGGTACTCTTCCCGCAATCCATCGTGCCGGAGAAAAACACCAGTTCAGGCATGGAGGAAACGGGACCTTCCGGGTCGTGGTCAGGACTGCGGGGCCGGGGCCGGGGGCCTCGGCGGGGTCGGATCGGGCGGGCGTCGTGCCGGTCAGGTGCGCACTTCGAGCAGCGGGACGAGCTGCTCGGCCGCAGTCATGGAGCCGTGCATTCCGGCGAGCCCCGACTCCTTGGGCTCGTTCACGGACGCGGTGATCGCGACATCGGCGTGGGCGGCCGCGACCACGTCGCCGATCCGTCCGAGGACGCGCTCGTCGCACTCCCCCGGCGGCCCGAACCAGCCCAGTTCCAGAGCCTCTTCGCGGCTCGCGATCCAGAACCGGTCGCCGAGCACCTCGCGCCACACGGTCAGCACGTCGGCCTCGGCGCCCGGTACGGCGTACACGTGCCGGGCCCGGCCCTCGCCCGCGAGCAGGGCCACGCCCGCGCGCAGCTCCCAGTCCTCGTCGAAGTCGATGCGGGAGTCCTCGTCGAAGGGGACGTCCACCATGCCGTGGTCGGCGGTGACGTACAGCGCGGTGCGCGGCGGCAGCTGCTCGGCGAGCCGCTGCACGAGCCGGTCGACGTACATCAGCTGGCCGCGCCAGGCGTCGGAGTCCACGCCGTGCCGGTGGCCGGCGCCGTCGAGCTCGCTGAAGTACGTGTAGACCAGCGAGCGGTCCCCGGCGGCGAGGCGCTCGGCCGCGAGGTCCATGCGCTCCTCGCCGGTCATCCGGCCGACGAAGGCGCCGCCGCTCAGCGCGATCCTGGTGAGCGGAGTGGTCTCGAAGGCGGGCGAGGACACCTGCGCGGTGGCCACTCCGGCCGCGTCCGCCAGCTGGAAGACGGTCGGGTACGGCTGCCAGGGCTTCAGCGGGGTCCACGGGTGCCAGCGCAGCTGGTTCATCAGCTCGCCGGTGGCCGGGTTGCGGACGGCATAGCCGGGCAGGCCGTGGCGGGCCGGGGGGAGGCCGGTGCCGACGGAGGCCAGCGAGGTGGCGGTGGTCGCCGGGAAGCCCGCGGTGATCGGGCGGCCGGTGCCGCCGCGCGAGGTGCCGAGCAGGGAGGTCAGGTACGGGGCCTCGTCCGGGTGGGCCTTGATCTGCTCCCAGCCCATGCCGTCGACCAGGAACACGCAGTTGCGGTCGGCCGGCGTCAGCTCGCTGATGGCGGCGGTGAAGCCGGGGACCCCCTGGCCGGCCACGATGGTCGGCAGCAGGTCGGCGAGGGAGCCGGTCCCGTACTGCGGGACGGGGGCGCCGGACAGGTCCAGCAGCTCGGGCTCGTCCCAGTTCGCGGGTGCGGAGTAGACCATCAGCGGGCGGAGGAGGCGGTCGCCGCGGTCGCCTCGGAGAGCGCCTGGGCGAAGAGGAGGGTCTGGCGGACCGCCTCGGGGCCGTCGCCGGCCTCGCTGACGCGCAGGCTGAGGTCGTCGGCGGTGGAGTTGCCGGTGTAGCCGTGGTCCGAGTCGCAGTTGGGGTCGCCGCAGGCGGCGGGCTCCAGGTCGATGCGCGAGACCGCGCCCCAGCCGATGGTCAGGACGACCTCGCGGGGCAGGGTGCCCGGGGTGTACGACTCCGGGTTGGCGACGACCCGGCTGAGCACCACCGAGGAGATCCCGGACAGCTTCACCGACTCGGTGGAGGTGGTCGCGTACGGGGACGGGGACCCGGAGTCGGCGGCCTGCTCGTCGGTGTGGCTCACGATGAAGCGGTTGCCGGTCAGGACCAGCACCGTGACGTGCCGGCGCACCTCGTTGGAGTCGAACGTCGTCTCCTGGTGGACCAGGTACGACGAGATCGGCTCGCCGCCCACCGCGGCCTCCACGGCCTCGGCCACAAGGGCCGGGTAGTAGCCGCTGCGCTCGATCGCCGCGCGCAGCCCCTGGGTCGTCGTACCGGATTTCGCCATGGGGTCCATCCTAAGGCCCGCACGGGGCGCCCCGGCCGCCCCCGGACGCGCTCAGTAGCTGGGAAGCGTCCGGGGGCCGAGATCGGTGCGGGCCGGCGGATGGGCGATGCGGACCGTGGCGCTCAGCACGGAGAGGCCCTCGGTGGCGACGACGACGGGCTCCAGGGTGACGCCGATCACTTCGGGGTGGTCGTCCACCAGGCGGGAGAGGCGCAGGAGGAGCTCCTCCAGGGCGGGGGTGTCGACGGGGTCGCTGCCACGCCAGCCGAAGAGGAGGGGCGCGGTCCGGATGGACCGGATCAGTCCGGCGACGTCCCGGTCGGTGGCCGGCACGATCCGGTGGGCGGTGTCGCCGAGCAGCTCGGAGGCGACGCCGGCGAGCCCGAACGACAGGACGGCGCCGGCGGCGGGGTCGATGACGGACCGCACGACGGTGTCCACGCCCCGCGGGACCATGGCCTGGACCACGGGCAGCAGCTCGGCCGGCGCGCCGAGCAGGCCGGTGAGCTCCCCGTACGCGCGGCGCAGCGCGGCGTCGTTCGCCAGGTCGAGGCGTACGCCGCCCAGGTCGGCCCGGTGGCGCAGGTGCGGGGCGGTGGTCTTGAGCGCCACCGGGTAGCCGAGGACCTCGGCAGCCTTGACCGCGGCGTCGGCGGAGGGCGCGGGCAGGGTGGGCAGCACCCGGATCCCGTACCGCGCGAGCAGCGCGGCGGCGTCGGCCTCGGCGAGGGTGAGCACGCCGTCGCCCGCTCCGACCTCGGCCAGCAGCCCGGCGAGCTGGGCGGCCGCCCCGGCCTCGTCGATGTCCTCGTACTCGGGGACGTGGCCGGACCCGGCGGCGGCCCGCCGCCACTGCCCGTAGCGCACGGCCTCGGCGACGGCCCGGACGGCCCGCTCGGCGGCCGGGTAGGCGGGGATGCGCACGTCGGCACGGGAGAGGGACTCCACGAGCCCGGCCAGCTCCACGTGGACCACCGCCACCGGCTTGCCGGGGTGCGCGGCGACGGCGTCGCGCAACGCGTCGGCCAGGTCGTCGTCGGTCACCTCCTCGTTCACCCACGGGATGGCGGTGACCACCACCGCGTCGTGGGCGTCGGAGGCCAGGGCGGCGGCCGCGGGGGGATGCCCCTTGCCTGACGGTTCGCTGACGCGCCGTCGCCGGTTCCCGTAGCGCGCGCAGCCCCATCACCCCTTTCCCGCCGTGCGCGTCCGCCGCGCCGCCGTTGCTGCTGCCCCGTGGTGGCCGCACACAAGCGTGCCGGGCCGAGCGGCCCCGCGCATTCGCGCGGTTCCACCCGGCCCGGCACAGACTAGACCGACAGCGGGCATTGAGCAGCGTCGGGGACGCTTACAGGTTGACGACCCTGTACGCGACCGCGTTGGTGTCGGCGTCAGACGCGTTCGGCAAGAGCACCGTGTCCACGACCGTGCACGATGCGTCCGCGTAGAGGATGATGATGTCGCTGCCGCTGTTGTTCTCCGCCGAACGCGCGGTGGTGATGCTGGGGATGTCGGTGCAGGTCAGCCCGACCGTGTCGTCGAGGTTGCCCGTGGTGCCCGTGAAGCTGGTGCCGCTGTAGCCGAGACCGATCACGGCCTGCGCCCCGGTGGGGGCGGCGGAGGCGGGGGCGGCGATGCCCAGGGCGAGCGCGGCCGTGCTGGCCGCGAGCACCGAGGCGATCTTGAGCTTGCGCATGGGTGGTTCCCTTCCGTTGGTGCGGTTGGGTTCGGCCGCCGCGCTGTGGACTGGATCGCGCATATATCTACGGCCGTTTCGGTTGATTCGAACGTAACGCCGGTGTTTCGTTGATCGCTACGGGTTGTGGCCGGTCGGATACGGATTGTCCGATTCCGCCGGGGTCATATGCCTGGCGATCATGCCCCGGCGCAGGTCGGGTGTTCGAATCGGATCGCTGTGGCGCATTCTTGGCCAGGATGGGCGGCGCGTTTCGGCCACCGTCAGCGGTTCATACCGGTGGAATATGCCGAGCGCCCCCGCTCGGTGGGAGCGGGGGCGCGGGTCGTGGCCGGTCGGCGCGTCAGCCGTCGAAGCGGCCGTCTCGGATATCGGTGATGAGCCCGAGCCAGGCCGGGCCGGTGAAGTTGAGCCGTGGCCCGTCGGGGTTCTTGCTGTCGCGAACGTATACGACATCGGGGGCGGGTTCGGCGATCTCGACGCAGGCGCCGTTGTCGCCGCTGTACTTACTCTTGCGCCATTGCAACTCGGCCATTGCGTGCCGCCTGCCCTTCGATTTCCTGAATGGTCTTGGTGATGAACTCGCGGCTATCCGCCGGGGATAGCGCGGTGGCTTGCAGGTGGGCGTACGTGTCGCGGAAGGTCTGGAGGTCGGAGGGTTCCTCTAGGAACAGGTCGCCGCCGAGCGTTTCGACGTACACGACCGGGGGCGCGGCGTCCCCGAACGAGAGGACTGCGAAGGAGCCCATCATCGAGCCGTGAGCGCCGATGCCGAACGGGATCACTTGGATCGTGGTGTTCGGTTCCTCGCTGGCTTCCAGCAGTCGCGCCAACTGCCCGTGGCGGACGGCCGGGCCTCCCACGTCGTAGCGCAGGGCGGCTTCTCCGATGACGGCCCAGAGGGGAGCGCCGCGCGCGGCGAACGCGGCTTGCCGTTGCATGCGTGCGGTCACGCGCGCCTCAATCTGCTCTGGCTTGGCTCCCGGCAGGCTGCGGGCGTGCGCCCGTGCATAGTCCTCGGTCTGCAATAGGCCGGGGATCAGTGACGGCTCCCACGACTTGACCGACAGCGCCCCTGACTCCAGGTCGATGTACTCGCCGTAGCGGTCGGGGATGCGGCCACGTAGCGGGCGCATCCAAGCCGGGTCACGAGGACGGGCGGCGAGCGCCAAGAGTTCTTCGGCTTCCTCGGGGGAGGCGTCGAACTTCTCGATGATGCTGAGCACGTTGCTGCGGTGCGGGCTGGTCTTGCCCCCCTCCATAGAGATCCAGGTAGTCCGGTTGACGCCGATCAACTCGGCAGCCTCGCCTTGGGTCAGCCCGGCGCGCTTGCGGAGGCGCTCAACGATCTTCCCGAGCCGCCGTAGCCGGACGGTTCGAGACGCGGATGTCGACATGGGTCCAGCGTAACCCCTGTCGTACTCCCAACAGTCGGGTTTCCGACTGTTGCGTTTTCCTGCTGTGAGGGTGCAGACTGGAGCCACCCGACGACGGAGCGTCCCTGACGCCCCCGAGCTTAGGAGGGTGGGCATGGCCGTGACGCAACAACCGCCGTACGCCCCCGGATTAGGTGATCCCCGGCAGTACCGACCCGGCAGCGTCCAGGGGCAGACGTGGCAGACGACCGCCGCCGCGCCCAAGGAGCCGATAGGTCCCGACGAGTTCGCCCAGCAGCTCAACGACCTTGGCGCGCTGATGGTGCGCTTCCCGATGTGGTTCGTGTGGGTTCGCGGACGCCGCTGGTCGGCTACGCGGTACACCGGAGAGCGCATCGAGGGCGACAGCGCGCAGGAGATCGGCGCGCGACTCGGGGGGACCACGGCCCCGCCGGTTGCGCCTCCTACGGCGGTGCGGACGGTGCCGCCGCCGGTTCCCCAGAGCGCACCGGCGCAGCCGTCCGCGCCCGTCGCCGGGCCGCTGCGTGTGCCCCGCATCGTTCAGCAGTTGGGGCAGCACGGGAGCCCGCACGAGGCGCAGCCGTGGCAGCCCCAGGCAGGGCCGCCGCATCCCCCGGTGGCCCCCCAGTGGCAGGCGCAGCCGACCCCACAGGCGAGCGGCGCGGCGTAGTTCGAGAGGAGACCCGATGGACCCGAAGGAGGCGCCCCCCTTCGCCAAGGACGGGGTGCACCCGGCGATTCAGTCGCTCGTCTACGACGAACGGCGCGGGCTCGTGGGCACGGTGGAGGCGATCGGTTATCGCGTCACCCTGCGCCCGCAGGGCGGGGGCCGGGAGTGGAACCCGGAGTGGGACGACATCAGGCCCGCGACCCAGGCTGACATCTTGGCGTCGCGCGTCCAGGTGACGAACCGTGCCAACGGATCGATGCGCGCGGCGACCCATCCCGAGATCGCGCGACGCAGACCGGCGGCCGACCCGAGCACGTAGGCGGCCCCTTCCAGATCGGCACGCGTGGTTCGGGCGTGCCGAGTCCCAGAGCGCGCGCGGCGGCGCGGACGTCCGCCCCGGCCCATTCGTTCCCCCACGGGGGCCGGGCGTGGTTCCCCGCGTCGCCGCGCGCTTTACCCGAACCCGTATGGCGACCGTTTCGCGTCAGGGTCGCGATCCCGAACGTGGTTGGCGTTCGGCCCACCGATCGAGATGAGGTGATGGGATTGAGTGCGCGGCCCAGGGTGGACCCGGAGCGAGAGCGGGTGTCGCCGCCGGGGCGGGAGGTGAGGGCAGGGTGATCGAGGGTCGGGGGTCTTTCCCGGCGGTCATGCTGACGCTTCCCGCGACGGTGGGAGCGGTGGCGGCCGGGCGGCGACTCGTGCACGAAGCCTTGACGTATTGGGAGCTTGACCCCGCCCTGATCTATGACGCCAAGGTGATCATGTCGGAGTTGCTGACGAACGCCGTCAAGGCGTCGTCGGAAGTCGAGTTGGAATCGGTGCAGGTGCCACCCGGCGGGTTCAATCTGGTCGCCCCGCAGATCCGCGTCCAGGGCACGGCGTTGTTCCTAGAGGTCTGGGACGTGATTCCGACGCTCCCGACTCAGATCATGGTGGGCGACTCCGACGAGGGCGGGCGCGGGCTGTCTCAGGTGGTCGAGAAGCTGAGCGACCGGTGGGGCGTGTCACCGGCTGAGCGGGGCGGCAAGGTCGTCTACGCAATGTTGCGGATCCAGGAGCCGCCGCCGGTGAGCATCACGGGGCACGCGGTGCCGTTGTCCAGGGACCTCACGCGGGAGAGCTTGCGAGGGATGGAGGGTCAGCACCTGATGGCCACCACGGCGTTACTTGCCGCGCTGCTGGGACCGATGGCGAAGCGGTGAGCGGTCACCCCGGAGGTAGGTTGGCTTCCGGGGCGTCCGCGTCACGGTGCGGGCGGCGGGGGGGAGGGTTGCTCATGTGCCCAAGGGCCGCGCCGGAGCGCCGCGAGCGCCGAGGCAACGCCGGCCGCGGCCCGGCCGAAGTCCGCCGGGGAGGCCGCGGTGGTCAGGTCGAGCGGGGCGCCGGGCCGCAACCCCTGGGCGAGGCAGGCGTCGTAGGTGAGGAAGCCGAGGGACTCCGAGTTGCCGAGGACGGCCACGCGCGGGCCGGCCGGCACCGGCTGCGAGGCGAGCAGCAGCCCGACGTCCACCAGCTCGGTCACCGTGTCGACCCGGATCACGCCGGCCTGCCGCAGCAGCGCCGAGACGGTGGTCTCCGGCAGCCTGGTCCCGGGGACCACGTGGCCGGCCGGGGTGTGGCGGCCGCCCTTGGCGACGACGACCGGCTTGACGGCGGCGGTGCGGCGCGCGAGCCGGGTGAACTTCCGCGGGTTGCCGAGGGTTTCGAGGTACATCAGGGCCACGTCGGTGGCCTCGTCCTCGTACCAGTACTGGAGGATGTCGTTGCCGGAGACGTCCGCCCGGTTGCCGGCGGAGACGAAGGACGAGAGCCCCTCGCCGCGCCGCAGCAGCGCGGACAGCAGCGCGATGCCGATCGCGCCGGACTGCGTGAACAGGCCGATCCGGCCGGGGACGGGCGCCGGCACGGGGGCGAGCGAGGCGTTGAGGGCGATCTCCGGGGCCGTGTTGATCACACCGAAGGCGTTCGGCCCGATCAGCCGCATCCCGTACGAGCGCACCTGGCGGACCAGTTCGCGCTGCCGGTCCAGCCCGGCCGGGCCGCTCTCCCCGTATCCGGCGGACAGGACGACGAGCCCCTGGACGCCGTGCTCGCCGCAGTCGGCCACCACCTGCGGGACGCGCTCGGCGGGGACCGCGACGACCGCGAGGTCGACCGGGGCGTCGATGTCGCGGAGCGAGCGGTAGGCCCGTACACCCTCCAGCAGGTCCCCTTCGATGCCGGGGGCGCGCGCCTCGTTCACGGCGTAGAGGTGGCCGCGGAAGCCGCTGTCGCGCAGGTTGCGCAGGGCCGCCGCGCCGACGCCGGCGCCGGAGCGGCTGACTCCGACCACCGCGACCGAGCCGGGTGCCAGCAGCCGCTGCACGGAGCGGGCCTCGGCGCGCTGTTCGCGGGCGCGCTGTACGGCCAGGGACTCGGCGGTGGGTTCGAGGTCGAGGGTGAGGTGGACGGAGCCGTCCTCGAAGCTGCGCTTCTGCTGGTAGCCGGCATCCGTGAACACCTTGATCATCTTGGTGTTGGCGGGCAGCACCTCGGCCGCGAACCGGCGGATGCCCCGCTCCCGGGCAACCGCGCCGATGTGCTCCAGCAGTGCGGAGGCGACGCCGCGGCCCTGGTGGGCGTCCTGGACGAGGAAGGCGACCTCGGCCTCGTCGGCGGGGGCGGAGGCGGGGCGGCCGTCGGGGCCGATGCGGTCGTAGCGGACGGTGCCGATGAACTCCTCGCCGACGGTGGCCGCGAGGCCGACGCGGTCCACGTAGTCGTGGTGCGTGAAGCGGTGCACGTCGCGGTCGGAGAGCCGGGGGTGGGGGGCGAAGAAGCGGTAGTACTTCGACTCGTCGGAGACCTGGTCGTAGAAGCTGACCAGCCGCCCCGCGTCCTCCGTGGTGATGGGCCTGATCCGGGCGGTGCCGCCGTCCCGCAGGACGACGTCGGCCTCCCAGTGGGCCGGGTACGAGGGGTCCGACGCGGTGGTCATGCGGTGATCCTAAGCCCAGGACGGGCAGGACAGCCCCCTGCGCGGCGCATACGGAAACGCCGTTCAAACCGGTGCAAGCTGGGGTACGTCGAGCGGCGGGAGAACCGGGCGGGAGGTCGGCCGGAGCACTCGGGGCGTCGTGAGAGACTGGTCTAGACAACCGTGAGAACCTGAAGGGCATCACCATGGCAGAGCGCCGCGTCAACGTCGGCTGGGCCGAGGGCCTGCACGCCCGTCCCGCCTCGATCTTCGTCCGCGCCACGACCGCTTCCGGCGTCCCGGTGACCATCGCGAAGGCCGACGGGAACCCCGTCAACGCCGCCTCCATGCTGGCGGTGCTGGGCCTGGGCGCCCAGGGCGGCGAGGAGATCGTCCTGGCGTCCGAGGCCGAGGGTGCCGAGGTGGCGCTGGACCGCCTCGCGAAGCTGGTTGCCGAGGGGCTGGAGGAGCTCCCCGAGACCGTCTGATCCTTCGGGTTCGCACCGCGCGAACGGCGAAGCCGCGGCATCCGGACCATTTCCGGACCGCGGCTTCGCCGTTTTATTCACACACTGCCCCCGCCCGCGAATTCCGGACGGGCAAGGGAATTCACATAACCGGCGGGGGAAATGCCGCAACCGGAAAAGCCGGGGCACGGCGGCGTCCCCCATTGACACCCCCATTCATACGCCGTTTCTGTTAATGGGAACCGCTCGCCGTGTTTACGGCAGGTTGCGAAGTCCTCACCCGCAGCCGGTAGGCCCCGGTCGTCCGGTCGGCGTGGACCGCCGTCAGCGCCTTCGCGCGCTCGGCGTCCCCGCGCGCCACCGCGTCCACGATCGCGCCGTGCTCGGCCCAGCACTCCACCGGCCGGGCCGGGGCCTGCACGGTGTACATCCAGGCGACCTTGTGCCGCATCTGGGTGAGCAGCGCGACCAGCCCGGGGCTGGCGGAGGCCTGCGCCAGGGTCTCGTGGAACCAGCTGCCCAGCGCCCGCAGGTCCTCGCCCCGCCCCTGCCTGGCCCGCTCCTGACCCAGCCTGACCAGCCCGCGCAGCACCTTGAGGTGGCCCTCCGTGCGCCGGCGGGCGGCCCGCGAGGCCGCCAGCGGCTCCAGCAGCATCCGCAGCTCCAGCAGATCGGCCGCCTCCTGCTCGGTGGGCTCGGCGACGCAGGCGCCCGCGTGGCGACGGGTGATCACGAAGCCCTCGGACTCCAGGGTCCGCAGCGCCTCGCGGACCGGGACGCGCGACACGCCGTAGCGGCGGGCCAGCACCTCCTCGGTCAGCCTGCCGCCCGGTTCGAACACCCCGGAGACGATGTCGTCGCGGATTGCAGTGCATACCGCGTGCGCGGGAATACGCAAGACCGGACCTCCGCTTGTTTTCCGATTGCCGGCGACAATGCCGTGACCGTACTGGGATCGTACGGGGACTCTATTGCAACCGGCGGAATTTTCCGAGCGGGGTCGGAAATCGGGGGTATTTGCGGCCGCCGCGAGCCACGCCGAAGGCCCCGGCTCGGTGAGCCGGGGCCTTCGGGCGGAGCGTGGGTGCGTACGCGCTCGGATCAGAGGGCGACGCCGTGCTGGCGCAGGTACGCGATCGGGTCGATGTCGGAGCCGTACGAGGCGCCGGTGCGGGCCTCGAAGTGCAGGTGCGGGCCGCTGGAGTTGCCGGTGGAGCCCGACAGGCCGATCTGCTGGCCGGGGGTGACCTGCTGGCCGACGGAGACGCTCAGCGAGGACAGGTGGCCGTACTGCGTGTACGTGCCGTCGGCGTGCTTGATGACGACGTTGTTGCCGTACGCGCCGCCCCAGCCGGCCTCGACGACGGTGCCGACGCCCACCGCGCGCACCGAGGTGCCGGAGGCGGCGTGGAAGTCGATGCCGGTGTGGCTGCCGGAGGACCACATGCCGCCGCCCGCGCGGTACTGGGTGGAGACGTAGGAGTCGTCGAGCGGGGAGACGAAGGTGTTGAGGCGCTTGCGCTCCTCCTCGCGGGCGGCGCGCTCGGCGGCCTCGCGCTCGGCCTTCGCCTTCTCCTCGGCCTTCTGCTTGGCCTCGGCGGCCCGGGCCTTCGCGTCGGCCTCGGCCTTCTCCTTAGCGGCGGCGGCCTCGGCGGCGGCCTGCTGGGCCTGGGCCTGGGCCTCGACGTCGCCCGCGACGTCGGCGGCGGTGACGACCGCGTTCAGGCCGGTGTCCTCGCTGGAGGGGGCCTTGTCCGAAGCGGCGAACGCCGGGCCCGCGAGCGTGCCCACGACACCGGTGGTCGCGAGGGCGGCCACGCCGGCGTAACCGGCGGTCTTGCGGCTCAGACGGCTGGAACCACGGTGCTTGCCGGAGGCACGGCTGCCAAAGGCCATGAGGAGGCTGATCCTTTCCTTCCTTCTCGCCTACCGGGTTAGCTGACGGGTTCGGAGCAGGAAGGTCTCCTACGGGCCCCTCTGGCGAGGCGGCCCGATTCACCCCAGGGACGTGTGGGTCCCCGGCTCCCCAGGGCTCGCGCCTGACGGGGACTCGGCGATCGCTGCCCGGTGCCGCGGGTGCGGCGCGTACCAACTGACGGACAGCACGGCCGACGCTAGGCGGATCATTCGTCAATCACCAAATGGTCACGGCCTTTTGTTGCGCACGCCACACCGCATAAGCCAACCTCCGGACCAAACAGACATAAGGGGCTCCGGCGGACAAGCCGCCGAAGCCCCTTGAATCGCCCGCCACTTGCCGACGGGCAGTGAACCGCGTCAGTTGCCGACGACGGTGACCTCGCCGATCCCGAGCGCCCGCACCGGCTCCTCGATCTGCGAGGCGTCACCCACCAGCACGGTGACCAGGCGGTCCACCGGGAAGGCCTTGACGACCGCCGTGGTCGCCTCCACCGTGCCGGTCGCGGCCAACTGCGCGTACAGCTGCGCCTGGTAGTCGTCCGGCAGCTCCTGCTCCACCTGGTCCGCCAGCGTGCCGGCGACGGCCGCGGCCGTCTCGAACTTCAGCGGGGCCACGCCCACCAGGTTCTGCACGGCGACGTCCCGTTCGGCATCGGTCAGGCCGCCCTCGGCGAGGGTGCGCAGCACCTTCCACAGGTCGTCCAGGGCCGGGCCGGTGTTGGGGGTGTCCACCGAGCCGCTGATGGCGAGCATCGAGGCGCCCCGGCCGTCGGCCGTGGAGCGCAGCACCTGGCCGAAGGCGCGCACGCCGTAGGTGTAGCCCTTCTCCTCGCGCAGCACCTTGTCCAGGCGCGAGGTGAGGGTGCCGCCCAGGCAGTACGTGCCCAGCACCTGGGCCGCCCACACGGTGTCGTGCCGGTCCGGCCCGACCCGGCCGATGAGCAGCTGCGTCTGGACCGCTCCGGGACGGTCGACGATGATCACGCGGCCGGTGTCGTCGGCGGTCACCGGCGGCACCTCCGCCGGCCGGCCCGCGGTGCCGGTCCAGGCGCCCAGGGTGTCCGCCAGGACGGCGTCCAGGTCGATGCCGGTCAGGTCGCCGACGACCACCGCGGTCGCGGTGGCGGGGCGCATGTGGGCCTCGTAGAAGGCGCGCACGGCCGCGGAGTCGATCCGGGCCACCGTCTCCTCGGTTCCCTGGCGCGGGCGGGACATCCGCAGGCCGGCCGGGAAGAGCTGGCGGTAGAGCTCCTTGGCGGCGCGTCGCTGCGGGTTGGCCAGCTCGTGCGGGATCTCGTCGAGGCGGTTGCGCACCAGGCGGTCGACCTCGCTGTCGGCGAAGGCGGGCGCCCGCAGGGCCTCGGCGAGCAGGCCCAGGGCCTTCGGCAGCCGGGAGGCGGGGACCTCCAGCGAGACGCGCACGCCCGGGTGGTCGGCGTGCGCGTCGAGGGTGGCACCGCAGCGCTCCAGCGCTGCGGCGAACTCCTCGGCGGTGTGCTTGTCGGTGCCCTCCGACAGGGCGCGGGCCATGATCGTCGCCACGCCGTCCATGCCCTCGGGTTCGGCGTCCAGCGGGGCGACGAGGTTGATCTCGACGGCCACCACCTGCTGGCCCGGCCGGTGGCAGCGCAGCACGGTCAGGCCGTTGGCCAGGGAGCCGCGCTCGGGGGCCGGGAAGGCCCACGGCCGGGGCTGCCCGGCCTGGGGCCGCGGGTGGAAGGTCATCGTGACGGCTGCGGTGTCGCTCACTGCTCCGCCCCCTCGTTCTCGTTCTCGGTCGCATCGGAGTCGTCGGCGCCTTCGGCGGCGTCAGCGGCGTCGGCCGCCAGGGGCTCGTACACCAGCGCCGCGCGGTTGTCGGGGCGCAGCCGGGCCGCGGCCACGGCCTGCACCTCCTCGGCGGTGATGTCGAGGAGCCGCCGGACGGCGGTCAGCGCCAGCTGCGGGTCGCCGAACAGCACCGCGAAGCGGCACAGTTCGTCGGCGCGGCCGGCCACCGTGCCCAGCCGGTCCAGCCACTCGCGCTCCAGCTGGGCCTGCGCGCGCTCCATCTCCTCGGCGGTCGGGCCCTCGGCGGCGAACCGCGCGAGCTCCTCGTCCACGGCCGCCTCGATGGCGGGCACCTCGACCCCGCTGGAGGTCTTCACGTCCAGCCAGCCCAGGGAGGGCGCGCCGGCCAGGCGGAGCATGCCGAAGCCGGCCGCGACGGCCGTCTGGTCGCGGCGTACCAGGCGGTTGTGCAGGCGGGAGGACTCGCCGCCGCCCAGGATGGTCAGGGCCACGTCGGCGGCGTCGCACTCGCGGGTGCCGTCGTGCGGGAGCCGGTAGGCGGCCATCAGCGCGCGGGCGGGGACGTCTTCGACGATCTCCTCGCGCTGCTCGCCGCCCATGGTGTCCGGGAGCGTGCCGTCGCGCGGCGGCAGCTTGCCGTCGTGGGACGGGATGGTGCCGAAGTACTTCTCGATCCAGGCGAGCGTCTGGGCCGGGTCGATGTCGCCGACGACCGACAGCACCGCGTTGTTGGGCGCGTAGTAGGTGCGGAAGAACGCGCGCGCGTCCTCCAGCGAGGCCGCGTCCAGGTCGGCCATCGAGCCGATCGGGGTGTGGTGGTACGGGTGCGGCTCGGGGTAGGCGAGCGCGGTGAGCCGCTCGAACGCCGTGCCGTAGGGGACGTTGTCGTAGCGCTGGCGGCGCTCGTTCTTGACGACGTCGCGCTGGTTCTCCATGGACTCGTCGTCCAGGGCGGCCAGGAGCGAGCCCATCCGGTCCGCCTCCAGCCACAGCGCGAGCTCCAGCTGGTGGGCCGGCATGGTCTCGAAGTAGTTGGTGCGCTCGAAGCTCGTCGTGCCGTTCAGGGACCCGCCCGCACCCTGGACCATCTCGAAGTGGCCGTTGCCGGGTACGCTCGCGGAGCCCTGGAACATCAGGTGCTCGAAGAGGTGAGCCAGACCCGTACGTCCCTTGACTTCGTGCCGCGAGCCGACGTCGTACCAGAGGCAGACCGCGGCGACCGGCGTCAGGTGATCCTCGGACAGCACCACGCGCAGGCCGTTGGCCAGCCGGTGTTCCGTCGCTGTCAGGCCGCCGGAGCCGGCCTGGGCTGTGGCCGTGTGACCCATGGGCATGTGGTCCCTTCGATCGCGATGCAGAGAATTCCGTCAGACCTGCCACTGTATGCAAGCGCGTCGGGCACCGGGGAAGTTCCCGGCGCGACGCCTGGGTCGGAGTCGGGCCTGTCGGTGCCACGGGCCACAATGGTCGGGACGCTCCACGTCAGCCCCTGTCACCGAACCCGCCCGATCCGCCCGACCCACCCGACCCAGCAGACCCGTCCGACCCAGCCAGACCCCCCAGCACACCATTCTTTCTTGGTTAAGGAGCCGCGCAGCGATGGCCCGCCGCAGCACGAAGACCCCGCCGCCGGAGGAGTTCGAGGAGAACATCCTCGACATCGACGTCGTCGACGAGATGCAGGGCTCCTTCCTCGAGTACGCGTACTCGGTGATCTACTCCCGCGCCCTGCCCGACGCCCGGGACGGCATGAAGCCGGTACACCGGCGCATCGTCTACCAGATGAACGAGATGGGCCTTCGGCCCGACCGGGGCTACGTGAAGTGCGCCCGCGTCGTCGGCGAGGTCATGGGCAAGCTGCACCCGCACGGCGACGCGTCGATCTACGACGCCCTCGTGCGCATGGCGCAGCCCTTCTCCATGCGGCTCCCGCTGGTCGACGGCCACGGCAACTTCGGCTCGCTGGGCAACGACGACCCGCCGGCCGCCATGCGCTACACCGAGTGCCGCATGGCGGACGCCACCTCGCTGATGACGGAGTCGATCGACGAGGACACCGTCGATTTCACCGCCAACTACGACGGCCAGGAGCGGGAGCCGGTCGCGCTGCCCGCCGCATACCCGAACCTGCTGGTCAACGGCGCCTCCGGGATCGCGGTCGGCATGGCCACCAACATGCCCCCGCACAACCTGGGCGAGGTCATCGCGGCGGCCCGCCACCTGATCCGCTACCCGCACGCGGACCTCGAGGCGCTGATGCGCTTCGTGCCGGGTCCCGACCTGCCCACCGGCGGCAGGATCGTGGGCCTGTCGGGGATCAAGGACGCGTACGAGAACGGCCGTGGCACCTTCAAGATCCGCGCGACGGTGTCGGTGGAGGACGTGACCGCGCGCCGCAAGGGGCTGGTCGTCACCGAACTCCCCTTCACGGTCGGCCCCGAGAAGGTCGTCGCGAAGATCAAGGACCTGGTCGGCTCGAAGAAGCTCCAGGGCATCGCCGACGTCAAGGACCTCACGGACCGCGCCCACGGCCTGCGCCTGGTCATCGAGATCAAGAACGGCTTCCACCCGGAGGCCGTCCTGGAGCAGCTCTACAAGCTGACGCCGATGGAGGAGTCCTTCGGCATCAACAACGTCGCCCTGGTCGACGGCCAGCCGCTGACGCTGGGGCTGAAGGAGCTGCTCGAGGTCTACCTCGACCACCGCTTCGAGGTCGTGCGCCGGCGCAGCGAGTTCCGCCGCGGAAAGCGCCGCGACCGGCTGCACCTGGTCGAGGGCCTGCTGGTGGCCCTCCTCGACATCGACGAGGTCATCCGGATCATCCGGGACAGCGACAACTCGGCCCAGGCGAAGGAGCGGCTCATGGAGCGCTTCTCGCTGAGCGAGGTCCAGACCCAGTACATCCTGGACACCCCGCTGCGCCGGCTGACCCGCTTCGACCGCATCGAGCTGGAGTCCGAGCGCGACCGCCTGACCGTCGAGATCGAGGAGCTGACCCGGATCCTGGAGTCCGACGCCGAGCTGCGCAAGCTGGTCTCCTCGGAGCTGGCCGCGGTCGCGAAGAAGTTCGGCACCGAGCGGCGTACGGTCCTGCTGGAGTCGGCGGGCGCCTCGGTCGCGGCGGTCCCGCTGGAGGTCGCGGACGACCCGTGCCGCGTCCTGCTGTCCTCGACGGGCCTGCTCGCACGGACGGCCACCGCCGACCCGGTGGTCGCGGAGGAGGGCGCCGCCCGCGCGAAGCACGACCTGATCGTCTCGCAGGTGGCGGCCACGGCCCGCGGCGACGTCGGCGCGGTCACCTCCCACGGGCGGCTGCTGCGGCTGGCGGTGATCGACCTGCCGCAGCTGCCGGACACGCACGCCGCACCGAACCTGGCCGGCGGGGCCCCGCTGGCGGAGTTCCTCTCCGGGCTGGCGCCCGACGAGAAGGTGGTCTGCCTGACCTCGCTGGACGAGTCCTCGCAGGGCCTGGCGCTCGGCACCGAGCAGGGTGTCGTCAAGCGGGTCGTGCCCGACTACCCGGCCAACAAGGACGAGCTGGAGGTCATCACCCTCAAGGAGGGCGACCGCATCGTCGGCGCGGTCGAGCTGCGCACGGGCGAGGAGGACCTGGTCTTCATCACCGACGACGCCCAGCTGCTGCGCTACCCGGCGGGCCAGGTGCGCCCGCAGGGCCGCCCGGCCGGCGGCATGGCGGGCATCAAGCTCTCCGCCGGGGCCAAGGTGATCCACTTCTCGGCGGTGGACCCCTCGCGGGACGCCCTGGTGTTCACGGTGGCCGGCTCGCAGGGGACGCTGGACGGGTCGGTGCAGTCCGGGAAGCTGACGCCGTTCGACCAGTTCCCGCGCAAGGGCCGGGCCACCGGCGGCGTGCGCTGCCAGCGGTTCCTGAAGGGCGAGGAGCTGCTGACGCTGGCGTGGGCGGGCAACGCACCGGCCCGTGCCGCGGCGGCGAACGGCGCCCCGGCCGAACTGCCGGCCGTGGACCCGCGCCGCGACGGCTCGGGGGTCGTGCTGCCCGCGGCGGTCGCCGTGCTGGCGGGCGCCGCGCTGTAGGGACGTACGAAGGCATTCGGGTGGTGCGGCCCGGGGGACGTACCACCCGAATGCCGACTAGTGTTTTCCCTCTGGGCGTTGGTGGGGGGAGTACACAGCTGATGAGTCGTCGGTCGGTCGGATTGATCGGGGACTGGGCCGAGGCCCAGCGCCGACAGCAGCAGACGCAGCTGATCCAGCAGCGGGAGGCCGCGCGCCGACAGCGGGCCCACGAACGCGAGGCGAACCGGAGCCACCGGCAGTACCGCGAGGCCGAGGCCCTGCGGCGGACCGCGCAGCTCGACGCCGAGGTTGCCGCCCTCAAGGGCCTGCTGGTCGCGGGCTGCCGGGCGCCGGCGTTCCGGATGGCCTCCCTGATCCGGTCCGAGCAGCTGGAGCCGTTCAACCCCGGGGCTCTGGCGCAGCCGGTGCCGATGCCCCGCATCGAGGACTTCCAGCGGCAGAGCAGTGGCTGGACGCTCGGCTCGAACCACCGGGCGCAGGCGGAGCGGGAGGCACACGCCCGGTACACCCAGGCCTGGCAGGCCGCGAACGCCGCGGAGGCGCAGCGCCGGCAGCAGCTGGCGGCGTACCGGCAGCAGTACGACCGGTGGGCGGCGGAGCAGCTCGCCGGGGTACGGGCGCACAACAGCGGCGTCGCGGAGTTGGCCGACGCCCTGCGTTCGGGCGATGCCGAGGCGGCCGTGGAGTACTTCTCGGCCGCCCTGTACGCCTCGACGGCCTGGCCCGAGGCGCTGCCGAGGCAGCTGGCGGCCGCGTACGACCCTGCAGCGCGCCAGCTGGTGCTGGACTGGGAGCTGCCCGGGTACGCGGTGGTGCCCGAGGCCAGGGCGGTGCAGTACCTGCCGAGTACGGATCAGGACAAGGTGAGGCCCCGCCCCGTCACAGAGCGGCGGGCGCTCTACCGGGACCTGCTGGCGCAGTGCATGCTGCTGGTGGTGCGCGAGCTGTACGCGGCGGACGAATTCGGCGTCCTGGACTCGGTCGTGGTCAACGGCTTCGTGGACTGCCACGACCCGGCGACGGGGCAGGAGGCGCGGTTCGTGCTCTCCACGGTGCCGGCGGCGCGCAGCGCTTTCGCGGGGCTGCGGCTGGAGCAGGTCAGCGCGGTGGATTGTCTGGTATCGGGGTTGGGCGGGCAGTTGTCGGCGCGCCCCGACCAGCTGACGGCGGTGCGCCCCGGGCGCCGACCCGACGAGGTGGGCGGAGGTGTCGTCAGCCACGGCGGCGCGGGCGACACGGACGAGGACGAGCCGGATCTCTTCATGATGGACCCGATCGACTTCGAGAACCTGGTCGCGGAGCTGTTCCGGGCGATGGGCATGGAGGCGGTGACCACGCAGCGGTCGGGTGACGGCGGGGTGGACGTGGAGGCGCTGGACCCGGCCCCGATCCGGGGCGGCCGGATCGTGGTGCAGGTCAAGCGCTACCGCAACACCGTGCCGCCGACGGCCGTGCGTGACCTGTACGGCACGGTCCAGGACAAGGGGGCGAACAAGGGGGTGCTGGTCACCACCGCGTCCTTCGGGCCCGGGTCGTACACCTTTGCCAACGGCAAGCCGCTGGAACTGGTTCCCGGGACCGACCTGGTGGACCTGCTGCACCAGCACGGGCTGCGGGGGCGCCTCGGCCCGGCCGAGGGCTCCGCGGTCGGTGCTCCGGGCCGACGGGCAGCCGGACCGGCAGTCGAGAACGCCGCCGCCACCGATGCCGCTGCCCCGGACCACAACGTGCTGGGCATGTCCTGGGCCGGCCGGGTCGTGCTGGACGTGTGCGCGCTGGTCTGCCAGGGCGGCCGGGTGCTGAGCGAGGACCACTTCGTCTTCTTCAACAACCCGCGGACCCCGGACGGTTCCGTGCGGGCCCGCGCGCACACGGCACCCGACAAGGCCGCGCTGGAGGTCTCCTTCGACGCGCTGCCGCAGTCCGCGGACCGGCTGGTCCTGGTCGCCGCGGTCGACCCGGAGGCCGATCCGCACGCCGACCTGGCCGGCTTCACCGACGCCCGGATCCGGCTGCTGTCCGCCGACGGCGCGGAGCTCGGCCGGCTGGACGTCTCCGACGGCCGCCCGGGCGAAACCGCCCTGGTCCTGGGCTCGTTCCGGCGCCGCGCCAACGGCGACTGGGACTTCGTGGCGGGCGGCAAGGGCTACCGCGGCGGCCTGGTGGACCTCCTGCGCGAACACGGCGTCGAGGTCGCCTGAGTGCGGTCGGCGGGGCGCCTTCGGGGGGCGCCTTCGGGGGCTTCGCGGCCGCTCAGACCTCCGCGGGCTGTGAGGCCCCGAACCCGGGGTCGTGCTCCGCGTCGAAGCCGGTCCCGTCCGGATCCTCGACGGGGTCCTCGAACCCGTCCTCGGCCGCCCCGGCCCCGTCGCCGTCGACGTTCCCGTCCTCGCCCCCGGTCCGCGGGGGCCGGGCGACGTACCGCAGGACGCCCCACATGGCCTCCGGGCCCGCGTCCTGCGGCGACGGCTCGCGGCAGGACTCCAGCCCGCGCCGCAGGGCGGGGCCGTCCGTGCCGGACCCGATCAGGACGAGCCGGGTCAGGCGCGGCTCGTCCCGGCCCCAGGGGCCCGGGGCGAAGCGGAGGAACCGGCCGACCGCGTGGACCTCGTAGCGCTCCTCGTGGCCGGGCACGCCGAAGTAGACGAAACCCTTGATCCGGTAGAGCCCGGCCGGACGGCTGTCGAGGAAGTCGATGAACCGGCGCGGGCTGAGGGCCTGCTCGGACACGAACTCCGTGCTCTCGTACAGCGTGTGGGCGTGGCCGCAATGGCCCGTGCACCCGCTGTGCTCCGCGCCGCCGGTGCCGTCCGCGCCGCTGACGTCGCCGGTGCCGCCGACGTCGCCATGGCCGGCGTCCCGGGCCTCGGCGATGAGGTCCTCGAAGGACAGCTGGCCCCGCGTCTCGGTCCACGGCCGGCGGTCGAAGAGCAGCTCCGGTTCGATGCGGCCGTGGTCGGCGGCGACGACGGGGGTGCCCGGGCACAGGGCGGCCAGCTCGGCCTCGATCCGGGCGCGCTCGGCCTCGTCGACCCGGTCGGTCTTGTTCAGCACCACCAGGTCCGCGGCCGCGAGGTGGCGGTCGGTCTCCGGGTGGCGGGACCGGGTGCCGTCGAACTCGGCCGCGTCCACCACCTCCACCAGGCCGCCGTACCGGATCGCCGGGTTCTCGCTGGCCACCAGCATCCGGATCATCTCCTGGGGCTCGGCCAGCCCGCTCGCCTCGATGACGATCACATCGATGCGGTGGACGGGTGCGGAGAGCTTCTCCAGGTACGCGTCGAGCTCACTGCCGTCGACGGCGCAGCACAGGCAGCCGCCGCCGAGGGAGACCATCGAGTCGCCGACCTGGCCGGCCACCGACATCGCATCGATCTCGATGGACCCGAAGTCGTTGACGACGACGCCGATCCGGGTGCCGCCGCGGTTGGCCAGGAGGTGGTTGAGCAGGGTCGTCTTGCCGGATCCCAGGAATCCGGCGAGGACGACGACGGGGATGGGCGTGACGGACCGGTCGGGCTGGCTGCTGTTCACCAGGCCGATCGTACTCAGGCCGGAAGCGGAACCGGCTGGGGCGGCGGCGGCCCGGCGTAGCGGGCGGCCGGACGGATGATTTTCGAGTCGGCGGCCTGTTCCAGGACGTTCGCGCTCCAGCCGACCACGCGGGCCGCGCAGAACGTCGGGGTGAACATCTCGCGCGGCAGTCCGCACAGCTCCATCACCACGCCCGCGTAGAACTCGACGTTCGTGTGGAGCTCCCGGCCCGGCTTGAGCTCGGCGAGGATCGCCTCGACCTGCCGCTCGACCTCCACGGCGAAGTCCACGAGCGGCCCGCCGAACCGGAGGGCGATGCCGCGCAGCATCCGCGAGCGCGGGTCCTCGGTGCGGTAGACGGGGTGGCCGAAGCCCATGATCCGGTCCCCGGCGTGCACCCGCTCGCGGATCCAGGGGTCGATGCGGTCGGTCGTCCCGATGGCGTCCAGGGTGTCCAGGGCCCGGCTGGGGGCGCCGCCGTGCAGCGGCCCGGAGAGCGCGCCGACCGCGCCGGTGAGGCAGGCGGCGACGTCCGCGCCGGTGGAGGCGATGACGCGGGCGGTGAAGGTCGAGGCGTTGAAGCCGTGGTCGACGGTGGAGATCAGGTACCGCTCGACCGCCCGTACCCGGACCGGGTCCGGCTCCCGGCCCGTGAGCATGTACAGGTAGTTCGCGGCGTACGGGAGGTCGTCGCGCGGCTCGACCGGTTCCAGCCCCTGCCCGAGCCGGTGCAGGGCGGTGAGCAGGGTCGGTACGGCGGCGCAGGCGGCCAGCGCGTCGGCGGCCCGCCGCTCGGGGTCGAGGTCGTACACGGGCCGGAAGCCGGCGGAGGCGCCCAGCAGGGAGAGCGCGGTCCGCAGTCCGGCGAGGGGGCCGGAGAGCGCGGTGGCCCGGGCGAGGGCGGGCAGGGCGCCCCGCACCTCGGCGGGCAGGCGGCGCAGCGGGGCGATCTCGGCGGCGAAGGCGGCCTGCTCGGCGGCGTCGGCCGGCAGGGTGCCGCGGAACATCAGGTGCCAGACGTCCTCGAAGCTGCGGCTCTCGGCGAGCTCGACGGCGGAGTACTGGCGGTAGTGGTAGAAGCCCTCGCGGCCTCGGACGTCACCGAGCCCGGTCTCGGTGACCACGACACCCGCGAGTCCGCGGGGCACATCAACGACGGTATTCATGAATCGACCATCCATGATGGATTCAATCCTTGTCAATGTTGATTGAATCAAGATGTATAGAGTGGCCGTCATGGACGACCAGGTGCACGGCGAACGACGGCTCACCACCCGGCAGGCGGCGGAGCTGCTGGGGGTGAAGCCCGCGACCGTGTACGCGTACGTCAGCCGCGGCCTGCTCACCAGCCGCCGCGACGCCGTGGGCCGCGGCAGCACCTTCGACGCGGCCGAGGTGGAGGCCCTGGCCCGGCGCAGCCGACGCGAGGCCGCGGCGCCCGCGGGCGGCGAACTCTCCGTGCGGACCTCGCTCACCCTGATCGAGCCCGACCGGTACTGGTTCCGCGGCGTGGACGCCGTCGAGCTGGCCTCGCGGTACTGCTACGAGGAGGTCGCGGAGTGGCTCTGGACGGGGTCCCTGCCGCGCGGGGCCCGCTTCACGGCTCCTGACGGGCAGCTCGCGGCCGCCCGCCGTGCCGTGGCCGCCCTGTCCGAGCACGCCGGGCCGATCGACCGGCTGCGGGTGGCCACCGCCGCGGCCGCGGTGGCGGACCCGCTGCGCTTCGACCTGTCGGCGGAGGCCGTGCTCGGCTCCGCCCGGTGCCTGATCCCGACGCTGGTCGGCGCCCTTCCCGTGGTGGGGCGGGAGCCCGGTGCCCCGGCCGGCACCCAGGACGGCGAGCCGGCCGGGGGCCCGGGCGGGGAGCGGGCCGGGGGCCCGGAGAGCGGGCTGCTGGCGGAGCGGCTGTGGCCCCGGCTGACCGACCGGGAGCCGGAACCGGCCGCCCTGGACGCCCTCGACCTGGCCCTCGCCCTGCTCATCGACCACGACCTGGCCGCCTCCACCCTGGCCGTACGGGTCGCCGCCTCGGCGCGGGCCCACCCGTACGCGGCGGTCTCGGCGGGACTGGGCGTCCTCGAAGGGCCGCTGCACGGCGCGGCCGGGCGGCTCGCCCACCGGACGCTGGCGGAGGTCCTGGAGCGGGGCGCGGCCGCACCCGTCGTCGCCGACCACCTGCGCGCCGGACGGCGCGTCCCCGGGTTCGGGCACCGGCTGTACGAGGGCGAGGACCCCCGGGCCACGGCCCTGTTCGCCCGGCTGGAGGGCGTGCCGGCGGCCGGGCCGGCGCTGGCGGCCGCCCGGGAGCTGGTCGCCACGACGGCCGCGCGGCAGGGCGGGCTGCACGCCAACGTGGACCTGGCCCTGGCGGTGCTGACGGTGTCCGGCGGCATGCCGGCGGAGGCCGGGGAGACCGTGTTCGCCGTGGCCCGGACCGCGGGCTGGATGGCGCACGCCCAGGAGGAGTACCAGGAGCGGCCGCTGCGCATGCGGCCGAGCGGGCAGTACCGGGGCGCCCGCCCGCCGCAGCCGATGCCCTGACGGGCTCCGCGGGGACGGCGACCGGGCCCGGCCGACCCGCGGCCGGAAGCACAGGGACTCGGGACGTGCCGTGGGCCACAGCCGGCACCCGGCCCACGGGGATCCATTCCACTTGTGCCGAAGCCGACCTACCGTTGCTGGTCATGCGGTTCCTCTCCATGAGCACTCGGCGGCTCGGGCTGCCCAGACGGGCCGTCTCGCAGATCCTGCTCACCCAGCTGGCCATCGCCGCCGGCGTCGCCGTGCTGGCCACGGGGCTCTTCCTGGCCCCGCTCAGCGCGCAGCTCGACGACCAGGCCATGCGCCGCGCCCTGGCCATCGCCCAGAGCGCCGCCACCGACCCGTCCCTGGCCGCCGGCCTGCTGGAGTCGGGCCCGGTGGCGGACGGCCCCGTACAGGCCGGGGCCGAGCGGATCCGCCGGGCCACGGGCGCCGAGTACGTGGTCGTCATGGACCTCGACGGGATCCGCCGCTCGCACCCCTCCCCCGGCCGGATCGGCCTGCCCGTCTCCACCGACCCGAGCGACGCCCTCGCCGGCCGCGAGGTCATGGAGATCGACGAGGGAACCCTGGGCCGCACCGCCCGCGGCAAGGTCCCGCTGGTCGCCGCCGACGGCGAGATCGTCGGCGCCGTCTCCGTCGGCATCGCCTACGACAGCGTCCGCGACCGGCTGCTCGGCGCCATCCCGGGCCTGCTGGCGTACGCGGGCGGCGCGCTGGCCGCAGGCGCCCTCGCCGCCTACCTGCTGTCCCGCCGCATCCAGCGGCAGACCCGCGACCTGGCCTTCTCCGATATCGCCGGACTGCTCGCCGAGCGCGAGGCCATGCTGCACTCCATCCGCGAAGGAGTGATCGCCCTCGACCGGGCCGGCCGGATCCGGCTGGTCAACGACGAGGCCGCCCGCCTGCTGGGCCTCGCACCGGACAGCGCAGGCACCCTGGCCGGCAGCCCGCTCGAGGAGGTGCTCGGCGAGGGCCGCACCACCGACGTCCTCACCGGCCGGGTCACGGGCCGGGACCTGCTCACCGTCCAGGGCTCCCGGGTCCTCGTCGCCAACCGGATGCCCACGGAGGACGGCGGCGCCGTGGCCACCCTGCGCGACCGCACCGAGCTGGAGCACCTGCGCCGCGAGCTCGACTCCACCCAGGGCCTGATCGACGCCCTCCGCGCACAGGACCACGAGCACGCCAACCGCCTCCACACCCTCCTCGGCCTGCTGGAGCTCGGCCTGCACGAGGAGGCGGTGGAGTTCGTGGCCGAGGTCGTCGGCGGCCACCGCAGCACCGCCGAACAGGTCACCGAGAAGGTCCGCGACCCCCTGCTGGCCGCCCTCCTGGTGGGCAAGGCGACCGTCGCGGCCGAGCGCGGCGTCCCCCTGCGCCTCGCCGACACCACGTTCCTGCCGGACCGCCTCGTCGACCCCGGCGGCCTCGTCACCATCACCGGCAACCTCGTGGACAACGCCCTGGACGCGGCGGCCGGATCGGCCGCGCCCCTGGTGGAGGTCGAGCTGCGCTGCGAGGGCCGTACGGCGATCCTCCTCGTACGCGACAGCGGACCCGGCGTCCCGGCCGCCCGCCGCGAGGAGATATTCACCGAGGGCTGGTCGACCAAGCAGCCCTCGGCCCACCGCGAACGCGGCCTGGGGCTGGCCCTGGTACGCCGCCTCGCGGAGCGGCAGGGCGGCACGGCCCGGGCCGGCGAAGCAGCGGACGGAGGGGCGGAGTTCTCCGTCGTACTCCCGGAGGCCCTGAGATGAGCGAGTCCCCGATCCACGTATTGGTCGTCGACGACGACATGCGTGTTGCCCGTATCAACGCGGCGTACGTGGCGAAGGTTCCCGGATTCCATGCCGCGGCCCGGGTTCATTCGGCGGCCGAGGCACTGGGCTTCCTCGCCTCCCACCCGGTGGACCTGATCCTCCTGGACCACTACCTCCCGGACGGCAGCGGCCTGGACCTGGTCCGGCGGCTGCGCCAGCTCGGCCACCGCACCGACGTGATCATGGTGACCGCCGCGCGCGACCTGGCCACCGTCCAGGCCGCGATGCGCCTCGGCGCCCTCCAGTACCTGGTCAAGCCGTTCACCTTCGCCGGCCTGCGGGCCCGGCTGGAGGCGTACGGGACCCTGCGCCGCACCCTGGAGACCGGCGGCGAGGCCGAACAGGCCGAGGTGGACCGGCTCTTCGGCGCCCTGGCCGCGGCAGGCTCCCCCAACGAACTGCCCAAGGGGCACTCCCCCACGACCGCGGAACTGGTCCGCCGCGTCCTCCGCTCCGCCGAAGGCCCCCTGTCGACGCAGCAGATCGCCGACCGGGCCGGCATCAGCCGCCAGACCGCCCAGCGCTACCTCAAGCTCATGGACCGCACGGGCCGGGTCACCCTGGCCCTGCGCTACGGCGAAACGGGCCGCCCGGAACACCTCTACTCCTGGCTGCCGTCCGACGGCCCATGACCCGTCCCGTCCCCGCCCGCCGCGCGGAGAGTCAGACGGCACCGGCCCCGGTCAGGGAGCGGACCTCCGTTTCCGCGTGCCGGACCGCGTCGGGCTCCTCGGCCGAGGTGACGGTGCCCGCCCAGCCGGCCAGGAAGCCCAGCGGGATCGAGACCAGGCCGGGGTTCTGCAACGGGAAGAGCTGGAAGTCCACGCCGGGGAAGAGGGCGTCCGGGCTGCCGGAGACCACCGGCGAGAGGACCACCAGCAGCACCGCCGGGACCAGCCCCCCGTACACCGACCAGACGGCGCCCCGCGTGGTGAAGCCGCTCCAGAACAGCGAGTACAGCAGCACGGGCAGGTTCGCCGAGGCCGCCACCGCGAAGGCGAGCCCGACCAGGAACGCCACGTTCAGGTCCTGGGCCAGCAGTCCGAGGGCGATCGTGACGGCCCCGATCCCGACGGCCGCGGCCTTGGCCACCGCGACCTCGCTGCGCTGCCGCGTGTGGCGGCGCTTGAGCGAGGCGTACAGGTCGTGGGCGACCGAGGCCGAGGAGGCAAGGGTGATACCGGCGACCACGGCCAGGATGGTGGCGAAGGCGATCGCCGCCACCAGCGCGAACAGCACCGCGCCCCCGGTGGAGTCGGCGCCGCCGCCCAGGTGGGCCGCGAGCAGCGGAACCGCCGTGTTCCCGGAGGCGTTGGAGGCCCGTACCTCGTCCGGGCCGACCAGCGCGGCCGCCCCGAAGCCGAGCACGATGGTCATCAGGTAGAAGCCGCCGATCAGGGCGATCGCCCACACCACCGATCGGCGGGCGGCCCGTGCGGTCGGCACCGTGTAGAAGCGCGACAGGATGTGCGGGAGCCCGGCCGTGCCGAGGACCAGCGCCAGGCCGAGGCTCATGAAGTCGAAGCGGGCGGTCCAGTCGCCGCCGTACTTGAGCCCCGGGCCGAGGAACCGCGGCCCGTGCCCGCTGCGTTCGGCGGCACTCGTCAGCAGCAGGTCGACGTTGCCGTGGAAGCGGACCAGGACGAGGACGGTGAGGGCGACGGCCCCGCCCATGAGCAGGACGGCCTTCACGATCTGGATCCAGGTGGTGGCCCGCATCCCGCCGAAGGACACGTAGACCACCATGAGCGCCCCGACCGCGATCACGGTGAGCGTCCGGGTGGTGGTGCCCGAATCCCCGAGCAGCAGTCCCACGAGGCTGCCGGCGCCGACCATCTGCGCGACGAGGTAGAGCACCGAGACGGTGACCGAGGCGGTGCCGGCGGCGATCCGGACGGGCCGCTCGCGCATCCGCGCGGCGACGACGTCGGCGAGGGTGAAGCGCCCGCAGTTGCGTACCAGTTCGGCGACCAGGAACAGGACGACGAGCCAGGCGACGAGGAAGCCCACCGAGTACAGCAGCCCGTCGTAGCCGAACAGGGCGATGAGGCCGGAGATACCGAGGAAGGAAGCGGCGGACATGTAGTCGCCGGCGATGGCGAAACCGTTCTCCAGAGGGGAGAAGAGCCGCCCGCCCGCGTAGAACTCCTCGGCCGAGCCGTGCCGGTTGCGGCTGACCCACGTGGTGATGCCCAGGGTGGCCGCGATGAAGAGGCTGAACAGGATCAGCGCGAGGGTCTGGTGCTCGGCGGTCACCGGCCGGCCTCCCGGTTCCGGTTCCGGGCCGCCCGTGCCTGCTCCCGGTTCTGTTCGAAGACCGTCCAGCGCAGGTCCAGCGCGGCCTGGTCCCGGCGCCTGCGCGCGTGCCGGGCGTACGCCCAGGTCAGCAGGAAGGTGCTGAGGAACTGCCCGAGACCGGCCAGCAGGGCCACGTTGACCGCGCCGACGACGGGCCGGGCCATGAGGCCGGGGGCCGCCGTCGCCGCGACCACGTAGGCCACGTACCAGAGGAGGAATCCGGCGGTCGCGGGGACGACGAACCCCCGGTAGCGGCTGCGGACCTCCTGGAAAGCGGCGCTGCGCTGCACCTCCAGATAGACGCTGTCGGCCGTCTCGGGCGCGGGCCCGCCGGCACCGGCGGGGGGCGGGGGCGGCGTGTGCTCGTCCCCCCCCCCGCCCTCCCTCCCCCCCCCCACGAAAGGGTGGCGCCCAGGGTGTTGGGGGCGTTGTCTTTTTCTGCTCTTTGGAAAGGCGCCCCTCTGCTCCCCCCCCAGGTAACCTTTTTCTGCCTTCTGGGCCGCGCCCCCCCCCCCCCCGCCCCCCCGCCGCGGCGGCGTGTCCTCGTACCCGCCCTCGCCCTCGCCCCAGCCGACGGCGAGGGCGTCGTACCAGGGGTCGTCGAGCCGGATCGTTCCGGCATTGGGACCTTCGTGCTTGTCCACCGAACTCTCCTTGTCCGCTGCCGCATCGGCTGCGTGGGCACAAGGATGAGCGGAATGGGCGGTTTCCGGACCGGCGTATCGGCGCTCTTCACTCCAACAGGTGATGAACCGGGAATTCCGGGGCGCCGGAACCCCCGGAGGGGCGTGCCGGCGCCGGGGGTAAGCCGACGGAGCGGCAGCCTGCACCCGGGTACGGTGCCGGCCGCCGCCCCGGGCGGTCGGGCGTCGAGCGGTCGAGCGGTCAGGCGTCGATGCGCGAGCGGTCCAGGGTCGCGGCGGAGCTGGTGATGAACTCCTTGCGCGGTGCCACCTCGTTGCCCATCAGCAGGTCGAAGACCTGCTCGGCCGCTTCCAGGTCGCCGATGTTGATCCGGCGCAGGGTGCGGTGGCGGGGGTCCATGGTGGTCTCGGCCAGCTGGTCCGCGTCCATCTCGCCCAGACCCTTGTAGCGCTGGATCGATTCCTTGTAGCGGATGTTCTTCCGCTGGAATTCCAGCAGGGTCTGGCGCAGTTCGTTGTCGGAATACGTGTAGACGTACTTGTCCTGGCCCTTCTTGGGCTGGACGAGTTCGATCCGGTGCAGCGGCGGAACGGCCGCGAAGACCCGGCCCGCCTCGACCATCGGCCGCATGTACCGCTGGAAGAGCGTCAGCAGCAGGCAGCGGATGTGCGCACCGTCCACATCAGCGTCGACGAGCAGGACGATCTTCCCGTACCGCGCGGTGTCGATGTCGAAGGTCCGGCCCGAGCCGGCCCCTATGACCTGGATGATCGCGCCGCACTCCGCGTTCTTCAGCATGTCCGAGACCGACGACTTCTGGACGTTCAGAATCTTGCCGCGGATCGGCAGCAGCGCCTGGAATTCGGAATTCCGAGCCAGCTTGGCGGTGCCGAGTGCGGAGTCGCCCTCGACGATGAAGAGCTCGCTGCGCTCGACATCGTCGCTGCGGCAGTCGGCCAGCTTGGCGGGCAGCGAGGACGTCTCCAGCGCCGTCTTCCGCCGCTGCGCCTCCTTGTGCTGGCGGGCCGCGATACGGGTCCGGGCCGCCGCGACGATCTTCTCCATCACGGCGCGGGCCTGCTGCTTGTCGTCGCGCTTGGTGGAGGTCAGGAAGGCCTTGAGCTCCTTGGCGACGACGGAGGCGACGATCCTGGCGGCCGCCGAGGTGCCCAGCACCTCCTTGGTCTGGCCCTCGAACTGCGGCTCGGCCAGCCGGACGGTGACGACCGCGGTCAGGCCCTCCATGGCGTCGTCCTTGACGATGTCGTCCTCGGCGACGCGCAGCAGCTTCGCCGACCGCAGCACCTCGTTCACGGTCTTGGTGACCGAGCGCTCGAAGCCGGTGACGTGGGTGCCGCCCTTGGGCGTGGCGATGATGTTGACGAAGGACTTGACGGTGCTCTCGTAGCCCGTGCCCCAGCGCAGGGCGATGTCCACGCCGAGGTCGCGGGTGACCTCGGTGGGGGTCATGTGGCCGCGCTCGTCGAGGACGGGGACGGTCTCCTTGAAGGTGCCCTGGCCGGTCAGGCGCAGCACGTCGCAGACGGCCTTGTCCTGGGCGAGGTAGTCGCAGAACTCGCTGATGCCCCCGTCGAAGCGGAATACCTCTTCGGTCTTGCCGGCGCCGTCGATGCCGCGCTCGTCGCGCACGATGATGGTCAGGCCGGGGACGAGGAAGGCGGTCTGGCGGGCGCGCTGGTACAGCGTCTCCAGGGAGAGCCGGGCGTCCTTGAGGAAGATCTGCCGGTCGGCCCAGTAGCGGACCCGGGTGCCGGTCTTGCCCTTGGCGATCCGCTTGATCTTGCGCAGGCCGTTGGCCGGGTCGAACGGGCTGTCCGGCCCCTGCTCGGTGAAGACCCCGGGGACGCCGCGGCGGAAGCTGATCGCGTGCGTGGAGCTGCCGCGGTCGACCTCGACGTCGAGCCGGGAGGAGAGCGCGTTGACCACGGAGGCGCCGACGCCGTGCAGACCGCCGGAGGCCGCGTACGAGCCGCCGCCGAACTTGCCGCCGGCGTGCAGCTTGGTCATGACGACCTCGACGCCGGACAGCCCGGTCTTGGGCTCGACGTCGACGGGGATGCCGCGGCCGTTGTCACGGACCTCGACGGAGGCGTCGTCGTGGAGGACCACCTCGATGTGGTCGCAGTAGCCGGCCAGGGCCTCGTCGACGGCGTTGTCGATGATCTCCCACAGGCAGTGCATGAGGCCGCGGCTGTCAGTGGACCCGATGTACATACCGGGGCGCTTGCGGACGGCCTCGAGGCCTTCGAGGACGAGCAGGTGCCGCGCGGTGTAGTTGGAGCCGTCCCGGTCTGCTCCGGACAGCAGCGCGCTGGAAGGCACGGACGTGTCGGCGGTCACGCAGTTCGCTCCTCGCTGAATTTCTTCTCTGGCCCGTCGGGGCGCAGGGTGGCTCGGTTGCCCGTCGAAGGGTACCGAGGCCTGGTAGAGCCGATGCAACGCCACCCTCGCGCGGGATCAGCCTAGTACAGATCCGTACGAGTGTTCGATCCCCCGAGGGGGTGAAGCAAACATCACGTTCCCTTCCAGGCATGAACCATTTAGGGTTCGGGCACGTCCTCATGCACAACCGGCACTCGAGCCGGGGAGGTCGAACTGCGACAGACGAACTGCGACAAGCGAACGACTGACAACGCGAAACCGTAAAGCAACGCAATACGGCTCCTTCGCCGCCAACCGGCAGCAGCCGGCCAGCTTCGGAAGGAAGTTTCGAGGAAAAGCCGCGAGCGGGAACGTTTTCGGCCTGGTTGGATGTTGACCCTGGTACGACAGCTCGTCGAGCTGAGAGAAGAGGCGACGTGACTACTGTTCTGACACCCGCGACCCCGCTGACGGCCGCTGACCGATGCGACCGTTGCGGCGCCCAGGCATATCTGCGCGTCGTCCTGCTGAGCGGCGGTGAACTGCTCTTCTGCGCCCACCACGGACGTAAGTTCGAGCCGGAACTCAAGAAGATCGCCGCGGAAATACAGGATGAGACCGAGCGGCTGACGTCCGCCCCGGCGGCGCACGCCGACACCGAGGACCGCTGAACCAGCCTGTACCTCGCATCCGACGAGCCAGGACCGGCCGGGCCGGTCGACGGGGCGGCGCTTCTGAGATCCAGAAGCGCCGCCCGTCCTCGTATTCGCGGCCCTTCCGGCGCGCCGGGACCTCCGGGCGACCGTGGCGCGCATGGCCGAAAACAGACCCTGAGAGGGCCGGCGGCGCTCCCGCCCGACCCTGAGGCCACAGCGGCGCGGTGAGCCGCTCCCGCCACTCCCTCCGGATGCCCCGTAAGAGCCTTGCAGCCGGTGCGTAGCGCTTTGCGCCGCCCTACGCGATGTCCTGGTCGGCCGTGCGCCGCCGGGCCGCCTCGGGGGCAGTCACGAAGCCTGCGAAGGATGCGATACGCGTGTAGACGCCCGGGTTGTCCGCCTTGCCGCAGCCCCGCCCCCAGGACACCACGCCGATGAGCCGCCCCTGCGCGACGAGCGGACCGCCGCTGTCGCCCTGGCAGGCGTCCCTGCCCCCGCTGCGGTGGCCCGCGCAGACCATGGCCTCGGGCCGGTACTGGCCGTCCGCATCCCCCGGGTAGGCGCGCAGGCACGCCTCGTCCGCCAGCACCGTCACCTGGGCGGCGTGCAGCCCGTACGCATAGTCACCGAATCCGGTCGTGTCGCCCCATCCGTAGACGACGGCCTCACTGCCCTCGGCGTAGGCCGCATGCCCCTCCTCGGCCAGCGGCAGCACGGAACGTGCGGGTACGGCTTCGTCGAGTTCCAGGACGGCCAGGTCCCCGGTGTTGCTGTAGGGGTCGTAGTCCGGGTTCACCCGGGCCGCGCGCACCGCGATCTCCTTGCCCTCGGCCGCCCGCAGCTCCGTGCGGCCGGTGATCACCCGGAGGTCGGGGACGGTGTCGACCGGGCCGCCGAGCGCCTCGCTGCTCAGGCAATGGGCCGCGGTGACCACCCGGGTCGGGCCTACGAGGACGCCGCCGCAGAAGTGACCGGCCCGCATACCTCCGAACCGGTCACGGCTGGCCAGGGCCACCACCCAGGGGCTGTCGGCCACCTTCACCGGTCGGCCGCCGATCACCACACTGTCCGCGGCAGCCTGGGGCACGCGGGCCGGCGGCGCCGCGGCCGCCCCCGCCGCCAGGGCCAGCGCACCCGCCAGAGCACGGGAAAAGGTTCGACGCATCGGGCCTCCTGACTCTGAGTGTGGATGACTCCACCCAGAGTGGGATGCCCGGTGGCCGTGCGCATCTGCGGGCGGCCTGGGCCGCCAGGCGGCGACCCAGGCCGCCCGCGGCGGCCTCGGGATGTCAGTCCAGGTAGTCGCGCAGCACCTGGGAGCGGGAGGGGTGGCGCAGCTTCGACATCGTCTTCGACTCGATCTGGCGAATGCGCTCGCGCGTCACGCCGTAGACCTTGCCGATCTCGTCGAGGGTCTTGGGCTGGCCGTCGGTGAGGCCGAAGCGCATGGACACGACGCCGGCCTCGCGCTCGCTGAGGGTGTCGAGCACCGAGTGCAGCTGCTCCTGGAGCAGCGTGAAACTGACCGCGTCGGCCGGGACGACCGCTTCGGAGTCCTCGATGAGGTCGCCGAACTCGCTGTCGCCATCCTCACCGAGCGGGGTGTGCAGGGAGATCGGCTCGCGGCCGTACTTCTGGACCTCGATGACCTTCTCCGGGGTCATGTCGAGTTCCTTGGCCAGCTCCTCCGGGGTGGGCTCGCGGCCCAGGTCCTGGAGCATCTGCCGCTGCACACGGGCGAGCTTGTTGATCACCTCGACCATGTGGACGGGGATGCGGATCGTGCGGGCCTGGTCGGCCATGGCCCGGGTGATCGCCTGCCGGATCCACCAGGTCGCGTACGTGGAGAACTTGTAGCCCTTGGTGTAGTCGAACTTCTCGACCGCGCGGATCAGGCCCAGGTTCCCCTCCTGGATCAGGTCCAGGAAGAGCATGCCGCGGCCGGTGTAGCGCTTGGCCAGGGAGACCACGAGGCGGAGGTTGGCCTCCAGCAGGTGGTTCTTGGCCCGGCGGCCGTCCTCGGCGATGATCTCCAGCTCGCGCTTGAGCTTGGGCGCCAGCTTGTCCGAGCTGGCCAGCTTGTCCTCGGCGAACAGGCCGGCCTCGATCCGCTTGGCGAGCTCGACCTCCTGCTCGGCGTTGAGCAGCGGGACCTTGCCGATCTGCTTGAGGTAGTCCTTGACCGGGTCGGCGGTGGCGCCGGCCACGGCGACCTGCTGGGCCGGGGCGTCGTCCTCGTCGTCGGAGATGACGAAGCCCTTGCTCTCGCCGCTGTCCTCGTCCTCTTCGACGTCGCCCTTGGCCTCGCCGGGGCCCTCTTCGAGGAGGTCCTCCTCGGCGATCTCGCCGGTGTCCTTCTTCGCGGCCGTCTTCTTCGCGGCCGTCTTCTTGGCGGCGGGCGCGGCCTTCTTGGCCGCGGTCTTCTTCGCCGCCGTCTTCTTGGCCGCCGTCTTCTTCGCGGCGGGCTCGGCTGCGGGCTCCTGCACCAGCGCGTCCGCGGGCTCCGGGTCCGCCGTTTCGGCCGCCGGTGCCGCGGCGGCGACGGTCCGCGCAGCCGTCGTCTTCGTCGCGGCGGTCTTCGTGGCCGTCCGCTTGGCCGGGGTCTTCGCTGCGACGCTCTTGCGGGTGGTGCGCTTGGGCGACTCCGCGGCACTGACCATCAGCGTCACACCCTCTTCCTCGAGGATCTGGTTGAGGCTGCGCAGAACATTCTTCCACTGGGTCGCAGGAATCTGGTCAGCCTCGAAGGCCCGACGCACGTCATCGCCGGCGATCTGCCCCTCGGCCTTGCCCCGCTCGATGAGCGCCATCACAGACTCGGAATCGGCGATCTCCGGCGGGAGCGTACGGGATGTGCTGGCCGACACGAACAACCTCTCGGAACGATGGAAACGGCTTCCGACCCCGGCCGGGTGGTGCTGGACCGGAGCCGACGACCACCGACTGGGGATGGGCCGGGGGCGCGGGCAGGGGCCGGGGAGCTGCACAGCACCCGCAAGGGCTGCTGTCTTCCCTCCGTCGGCCATCACCTCTCTAGGTCATCGCTTGACTTCGCAGAGCGTTACGCCCCAATCTTCGTGGCCCAAGTCACACCGAGGGGCTGAAGAGGCCGCCGTGGAGGACATAAGCGCAGATCAGACGGGGTCTATGGGCGGCCGGGACAGAGTCGCAAAACGGCCGGAAAGGGCTCGGTGGGGGCCGGATCTGCGCGCCGCGGAGAGCCGGCGCCGAGGGGCTCGCGCACGCTGGTGCCGCCGGACCCGGCCGGGTCCGGCGACAGGTGCGAGTACCTCCGTGCCTTCCGTCCGCGCGGCTCCGTCAGTGCTCGCGCGGGGCGGGTACCACGCGCTCGACCTCGGGGTGCACCGTCAGCAGCTGCCGCATGGCGCTCTCGGCGTCGGCCGCGTCCCCCGATGCGAGGGCCTCGACGATCCGCGCGTGGTGGGCGACGCAGGCCTCGCTGGGGCGGTCGCAGGTGGTCGTGGGGCTGCCGGAGACCTGGAGCGCGGCGGAGACGATGCCGGAGAGGTGCTCCAGCATGCGGTTCCCCGCGACCTGGATCAGGAGGGCGTGGAACTCGTTATCGGCGCGCGCGAAGGTGATCGCATCGCCCTGTCCGAGGGCGTGGCCCATGATCTCGACCATGTCGGCGAGGCGCTGCTGGACGTCCGCGCGGCCGTGGCCCGCGGCGAGGCGGGCGGCGAGGGGCTCGATGGTCCAGCGGAGCTCGTTGAGCTCGCGGCGCTGGTCATCGCGCTGGGGGCCGAAGGCACGCCACTCGATGATGTCGGGGTCGAGGAGGTTCCAGTCGGCGACGGGACGGACCCGGGTGCCGACGTTGGGGCGGGCGCTGACGAGGCCCTTGGCCTCCAGCACGCGCAGCGATTCGCGGACCACCGTGCGGGAGACCTCGAAGCGCTGGCCGATCTCCTCGGGGACCAGCGGGCGGTCCGCGCCCAGGTCGCCGGAGACGATCATCTGGCCGAGCTGCTGGACGAGTTGGCCGTGCAGTCCGCGGCCTCGGCTGCCTGCCGCGCGCCGGCCGACCCGGCTCAGTTCGACGTCGGCGCCGTCCCAGTGGGGCGCTCCGCCGCGGTCGGTCCCGGAGGACTCCGTGTAGGGGTAGCGGTCCAGTTCGCCCGGGCCGACGAGGCCGGAGTCGGCATGGCGGGCGGCGGTCATCATGGTGTGCGCAAGGGTACTCACGAATCCTTTGTCGGCCGTGCCTTCATGAGCCTTGAGGTCTTTGGTGAAAAGCACACGAAAGGGTGATAGGCGTCACCTGCGCAATTGACGACTTATCGTAAAGAACCGGGCCTTTCATGGGGGGTTGCGGTCCCGTTCACCTGATGTGAGCGCGACCGGTCGTCCGGCGGCCGTTAACAGGGCCGCATCGATCACCAGCGGACGCGACCGCGCAGTCCTGTGAACCCATAGGCGCACAACAGGACCATCAGTGACAACACCAGTGCGGTGCCCACGGGTTGGACCATCATCCGGAGGACCCCGAGGACCAGGCGGTCGGCCTCCGGGGGCCACTGCGCCCAGGCCAGTCCGCGCAGTCGGGCCGCAACCCCGGTCACCGGATGGGCAGACGGGCCCTCCAGCACCTTGCGCACCAGCGGTACCACCGCGAGGGGTACGGCGAGCACCGCAGCCAAACCCGCGGTCGCCGATCGGAAGACGCCGGAGGCCAGCACCCCGGCCCAGGCACAGCCGACGAGCAGGCCGGCCCAGCTCACGGCCGGGGAGACCCACCGGTCGGGGGCACCCAGCGGTCCGCTGCCGAAGACGACGTACAGGGCCGCGGCGTCGGCGGTCACGGCGAGCGCGCCGAGCAGCAGGGCGAGGACGGCGCAGACGCCGAGCTTGGCGGCGAGCAGACCCATCCGGCGCGGCACGGTGCCGCGATGGGCGGCGAGCGCGGGGTAGCGGTACTCCTCACCGAAGGACAGGGCGCCGAGCAGGCCGGCCCCGAGGGCGGCGGGCGGCAGGGGCAGCAGCTCCGGCCAGGCGGCCAGCACGCGGCTCTGCGAGGCGTGGCCGGAGCGCGCCAGCGCCAGGGCGGTGACGGCGGAGACGGCGACGACGAGGGCGGCGGCGAGGGCGGGCGCGGCGGTTCCGAAGACGCGCAGCAGCTCGTAGCGCAGGGGCCGCAACGGGCCGCCCACCCTGCGCACCTGCGAGGCGGGCGGCCGGGCGGGAAGGGGCAGTCGGCGGCTCCCCCCGGCAGGGGACCGACTCTCCGTGCCGGAGGAGGAGGGGGAGGCGGTTCCGCCCGCTTCGGCGGGGGCTTCGGCATCGGAGGCGGAGCGCGCCTGCGGGACGGGCGTCTCCTCCGGCGCGACGGCCGCCCGGACGTCGCCGGTCTCGTAGGCGAGCTGGTGGACCAGGACGCCGTGGCGGAAGGCCGCCTCGCCGACCTCGGCGCAGTTCGTCCCGTACACGTACAGGTGGTTGCCGCTCTCCTCGACGATCTCGACGGCGCGCCGGGCGGTCCGGGCCTCCCGGCTCAGGACGTCGGCCAGCCGGGCGGCGTGCGGGGTGCGCACGGCGACCCGCGACCGCAGCCGGGTGCGCGCGAAGGCGGCGGCGTCCTGGTCGGCGACGAGCCGCCCGGCGGCGATGCTGACGACCCGGTCCGCCCAGCGTGCGGCTTCCTTCGCGTCTTCGGTGGTGAACAGGACCACGCCGCCGAGGGTGGCGTGGCCGCGGAGCAGGCCGTGGAGCCAGCCGCGGTCGCGGGGCGAGAGTCCCGCGGCGGGCTCGTCGAGGAGCAGGGTGCACGGGTCGGCCAGCAGGGCCGCGGCCAGGGCCACCCGGCGCTCCATGCCGAGCGAGAGGGAGCCGAGCCGCTGGTCGCGCAGGCCCCCGACGCCGACGACCTCCAGGACGGTGTCGGCCCGGGAGGCGGGCACCCCGGCCGCCGCACAGAGCATCCGCAGCTGGCCGCGGACCGTCCGCGAGGGGTTGCCGGGGACGTCGCCGAGCAGCACGCCGACCTCACGGCCGGGATGCGGGATCTGGTGCAGCGGGCGGCCGCGGAAGTAGGTGACGCCGCGGCCCGGTTCGAGCTCCAGCATGAGCCGCAGGGCGGTGGTCTTGCCCGAACCCGGTGCGCCGAGAAGGGCTGTGACGGTACCCGGGCGGGCCTCGAAGGTGAGGTCGTCCACGAGGGGCGGAAGGTCTCGACGGGGAGTGCTGGTGAGTCCGATGGCCTGGAGCATCGCTTCTCTCGCGAGGGGTGAGACCGCTCTGCGGCAGGGTCAATACCCCATGCAAGATAACTCGACATGTCCGATTTTCGCCGCATTCTAGGCGTATATACGCACGTGTCGGCATCGGAGTTCTCGGGCCCGGGACCCGGAACTCAGGCTTCCGGCCGCAGCATCGGCGGGTTGAGCAGGGTGGCGCCGCCGGCCCGGAACAGCTGGGCGGGCCGCCCGCCCTGACGGGTCGTCGTGCCCCCGGCCGGCACGAGGAACCCGGGGGTCCCGGTGACCTTGCGGTGGAAGTTGCGGGGGTCGAGGGCCACGCCCCACACCGCCTCATAGACCCGGCGCAGCTCGCCGACGGTGAACTCGGGCGGGCAGAACGCGGTGGCCAGGGAGGAGTATTCGATCTTCGAGCGGGCCCGCTCCACACCGTCGGCGAGGATCCGGGCGTGGTCGAAGGCGAGTCCGGAGGACGCTTCCTCCTCGGCCGCCAGGAGCTCGTCGACGGGGGCCCAGCGCGCGCTGTTGGCGTCTCCGCCGGCGCGGGGCGCGGGCAGGTCCGGAGCCAGGACAAGGTGCGCCACGCTGACCACGCGCATCCGCGGATCCCGCTTCGGGTCCCCGTACGTGGCGAGCTGCTCGAGGTGGGCGCCGTTGCCCGCGCCCGGCTCGGCGGGGTCGTGCGCGCACAGCCCGGTTTCCTCGGAGAGCTCCCGGGCCGCCGCGGCCGCCAGGTCCTCGTCCCCGCGTACGAAGCCGCCGGGCAGGGCCCAGCGCCCCTGGAACGGCTGCTCACCGCGCCGGACGACGAGTGCGCAGAGGGCGTGGCGCCGTACGGTGAGCACGACCAGGTCGACGGTGACGGCGAACGGCGGATAGGCCGACGGGTCGTAGGGAGACATGCCGCGATCATAGTCGTCTTCCTGACGATAAACAGGGCTTTCGTGATCCCGGAGACGACGACGGGAAGCCTACCCGCCCAGTTGAAGCGCATCCGCGGCCTCCTCCACCATGCCGAGGCCGAGCCTGCTGATCCGCAGGGCGAACGGCTCGCCCGCCACCCGCAGGCCGGAGAGCAGCAGTGCGCCCAGCGGAGCGCCGGGCAGGGGGACGAGGGCGACCGTGCCGGCCGGGGCGTCGGGGCGGATGCCGGCGAGCGCGACCAGCACGTGCACCCCCGCGGCCGCGGACACCGCGGCCGGACGGCAGGCCGCAGGGTGCGGGAGGGGAGCGCTGCCCGTGGTGCGCTGCTCGGCGGCGTACATCTCCGGCAGCCGGAACCCGAAGCTCTCCGCGGCGTCCAGCAGCCCCCGCAGCAGTGCGGCGGCCTCCTTCTCGAAGCCGGCCTGCGCCAGGCCGGCGACCGCCACGGCGCTCTCGTACGCCCGCACCGCGCCCGAACGGTGGCCGAAGGGGTTGTGCCCGGGCTCCCGCGAGGCCATGCTCCGCAGCCCCCATCCGGAATCCATGGCCGGGGCTCCGAGGAGGCGGGCGAGCTGTTCGGCGCGGACGCGGTCCAGCAGTCCCGGGGCGAGCAGGCCGCCGCCGAGCAGGCCGGTGTCCAGGAGGTGGGCGGCGGCTCCGGTGAGCCGGGGCAGCGGCCGCCCGTCGGGATGCAGGGCGGCGGCGGGCCGCCCGCCGTCGGGGCCGTCGATCCAGAACCGGTCCCGGAACCGGGTGCGCAGTGCCCCCGCCCACTCGCGCCACTCCTGCGCGCCGGGCCGCCCGCACCCGTCCAGCAGGTCGGCGCCGAGCAGTGCGGCCCGGTGGGCGTGGGCCTGGGTCTCGCAGCGGCGCGGCCCCGGATCCGGATCGGCGACGAACCCGTCCTCGCCGAGGGCGCCGCGCAGCCAGGCCAGGCACTGCTCCGCGACCGGGAGCAGCCGGGCCACGTCCGCTTCGGGCATCCCCCACCGCCGTGCTTCAGCCAGTACTGCCGGGAAGGCGAGCGTGGCCTCGGTGCCGGTACACCCCGGCGGGAGCTGCGGGCCGGCGCCGCGGAGCGGACCGGGGATCTTCCCGGCGTCGGGGCCGCGGCCGCCCGCCTGGGTCCGGGCCAGGGTGCGCAGGGTGGCCGCGGCGAGCCCGGTCCCGAGCGGCAGCGCCATCCTGGCGGCCCACAGGGACTCGGCGGGGGCCAGGCCGAGCCGCCACGGCACGCCGGCGGCGGCGAAGGCGTCGGTCGGCTGCTCGCGGTCCCGCAGGAGCAGCGCGCCGAGGTCCTCGACGCTGGTCCGGAACCAGGCCCCGGCCCGCGGATCGTCGCACTCGGCCCGGGCGTCGGACAGCGGGTTGGCCACCTGCCCGGCCGGCGCCCGGGAGGTGCGGGCGTGCGTGGTCCGCAGCTCGATGGTGCGGGACTCCCCCGGCCCGAGATCGAGCTGCCAGCGCAGCAGCCCCGGGGAGGCGAGCGCGTCGTCCGGAGCGGGTTCGGCGGCGGTGACGGCCTGCGCCTCGCCCGTGCTCCAGCGCAGCCCGGCGGCGTGCACCCCGGCGGGCAGTTCCGGCCCGGCCCGGCCGGCGGCCACCGCCGCGAGCTCCGCGAGGTCCGTGCCGAGCAGGATCTCCACGGTCAGGCGCACCGCGCGGGCGGTGAAGCTGCGCAGGGTGATCCGCTCGGTGCCGTCCGCGTGCCGCACCCGTTCGACGCCGATGTCGGGATCGGGCCCGGCTTCGGCACCGGTGCGGATGGTCGCGGTGAACGAGGCCCGGTCGGCACCGAGACTGCGTCCCTGGACCGCGACCGGCTCCCGGCCGCCGACCCTCAGCACGCAGCGGGACAGCAGCCGCCGCCCGGACCGGTAGATCCCGTCGATCCCGCGGCCGGTGAGCTGGCCGTGCTCGGGCGAGATGACCAGGCAGGGCGCCGATACGCAGATGACGGCGCCGTGCACGGGCGGCAGCTCGGGTCTGGGGGCTGGGATTACAGAGTGGGCCATGGTCCGCCTTGTCTGGGCGCGCTGCGCTCCGGTGGGTTCCGCCGGGCGGCGGGGCCGGGCCCCCGTCACCCTCCTGGGGAACGCCCCCGCCCCCGCGCGGGTCACGGGCCCCGGCGGCGGCGCGGCCCGCCGCCGGCCGGAGCAGTGGCGGATGCCTCGCTCCGGCCCCGCCCCGGCTGCGGTGTTCCGCCGTCCGCAGTCCCGCCGGTCACGGGCCCCGAGGCACGCCCGGGGCAGGCCCCGGCTCACCGGTCGCTCCCGGTCGTGCGGCGGCCCTCGCGGCGGCCTCCCCGGTCCTTGCGGCCCGGCGGGCGGGTGAGGGCCGCGGTGCGCTTGCGGCGGGGTTCCCTGCTCCGCCGCTCGGCCCGCAGGCAGGCACGCAGCCCTTCCGGGTCGATGCCCTCGTTGCAGGCGTGGTGGAGCAGTTGGGCGAAGCGGTAGTCGGCGTCGGCCTGCAGAGCGAGTCCCAGGGCGATGCGGGCGGTCGGCTCGTCCCCGGTGGACCACGAGACCCAGCCGGCGAGGGTGAGCGGGGCGGCGGCGTGCTCGCCGTAGGCGCCGACGCAGCGCCTGGCCAGGGCCCGCCACAGGCGCAGCGCGGCAGCTGCCTCCTCGTTCTCCATCCATTCGGCGGCGATGTCCCGCGTCTCGCGGTCCTGGAGGCCGAGGATCAGGGCCGCGGCCTCGTCGTGCCCGAGCAGGGCGTCGTCCCAGTCGTCGGCCCCGGGCCCGCCCTCGACGGGCGGGGCGAGGGTCAGCCGCTGCATGAGGGTGCGGGCCAGCGTGATGGTCTCGGCGCCGATCTCCTTTCGGCTCGCACCGTCGAGGATCCTCGGCACGAGGGTGGCGGCGGCCTGGTCGAGGGCGCGCTCCATCTCCCGCGCGGTCGCCCCGCGCAGCGGCGCGAGGCGGCCCTCGATCTCCCGCAGGGAGCCGCGGATGCGCAGGCCCGCGAAGGTGGCGGAAGCCGCTGCCACCGAGGTGCCCGGGGCCGCCAGGATGCTGCCCTCGGCGGGGCAGCAGTGCTCGTCGGGGCAGCAGTAGGACCAGTACCTGCCGCCGGAGATGCACAGGGCCTCCAGGACGGGGACGTCGAGCGCGCCGCAGGCCAGCCTGATCCGCTGGGCCAGGGGCCGCAGCCGGGTCATCACCCGCTGGCCGCTCTCGCCGGCGGACGGGTCCTGGCACAGGAACAGGATGATGCCGTCGGGCTTGCCGGTGCGCCGCTCGCTGCCTTGGATCAGGCATTCGACGACCAGCCGGGCGGTGTCCTCCCACTCCGCCGGCGCGGTGGGGATGCCGAGCCTGAGTCGGCCGCCGAAGCGCCCGCCCTCGCCGTGCACGGCGACCATGACGAGGGAGTCGGTGGGGTGGAATCCGAGCAGGTAGGGCAGCGCGTCGGCCAGCTCGGCCGGGCTGCGCAGGGTGATCTGGGGGTCGGTGGGAGATCCGGACGGGCTGATGGTGGGCCGGCCGGACGGGGTGCGGGATGTGTGGTCGTTCGTCATGCCCTGACGGTCCCGCGCAAGATCCGATCAGGAAAGCCCTGTGGATAACTCTTGATCGTTCAACATCCACAGGTTCGGGCCGCCGTTGGCGCGATGTCGGAGGCATCGGGTTGCATGGGGGCATGAACGCAGACCTGAGGTCCTCGGCCGACTCCGTACTGGCCCGTCTCGTGGGCGACACGACGGGCACCGCCCGACTGCGCGAGGACCAATGGCTCGCGATCGAGGCGCTGGTGGCGCACAAGCGGCGCGCCCTCGTGGTGCAGCGCACCGGCTGGGGCAAGTCCGCGGTCTACTTCGTCGCCACCTCGCTGCTGCGGGCCGCCGGCGCCGGACCCACCGTGATCGTCTCCCCGCTGCTCGCGCTGATGCGCAATCAGGTCGAGGCCGCGGCCCGCGCCGGCATCCACGCCCGCACCATCAACTCCGCCAACCCGGAAGAGTGGGAGGGGATCCAGGCCGAGGTGGCGGCGGGCGAGGTGGACGTCCTGCTCGTGAGCCCCGAGCGGCTCAACAATCCCGACTTCCGCGACCAGGTCCTGCCCAAGCTCGCCGCCGCGACCGGACTGCTCGTGGTGGACGAGGCCCACTGCATCTCCGACTGGGGGCACGACTTCCGCCCCGACTACCGGCGGCTGCGCACGATGCTGGCCGACCTGCCGCCCGGCGTCCCGGTGCTGGCGACGACCGCCACGGCCAATGCCCGGGTGACCGCCGACGTCGCCGAGCAGCTGGGCACGGGGGCCGGGAGCGACGCGCTGGTGCTGCGCGGCCCGTTGGACCGGGAGAGCCTGAGCCTGGCCGTGCTGACCCTGCCCGACGCGGCGCACCGGCTGGCCTGGCTCGCCGACCACCTGGGCGAACTGCCGGGCTCCGGGATCATCTACACGCTGACCGTGGCCGCGGCCGAGGAAGTCACCGCGTACCTGCGCCACCGCGGGCACACGGTGGCTTCGTACACCGGCAAGACGGAGAACGCCGACCGGCAGCAGGCCGAGGACGACCTCCAGGCCAACCGGGTCAAGGCCCTCGTGGCGACTTCGGCGCTGGGCATGGGCTTCGACAAGCCCGACCTGGGCTTCGTCGTGCATCTGGGCTCGCCGTCCTCGCCCATTGCGTACTACCAGCAGGTCGGCCGCGCCGGCCGCGGTGTGGAGCACGCGGAGGTGCTGCTGCTGCCGGGCCGCGAGGACGAGGCCATCTGGCAGTACTTCGCCTCGGTGGCCTTCCCGCCGGAGGAGCAGGTGCGCCGCACCCTGGACGTGCTGGCCCGGGCGGGCAGACCGATGTCGCTGCCCGCCCTGGAGCCGCTGGTGGACTTGAGGCGCACCCGGCTGGAGACGATGCTCAAGGTCCTGGACGTGGACGGCGCGGTGCACCGCGTCAAGGGCGGCTGGACCGCGACGGGCGAGCCGTGGGTGTACGACGCCGAGCGCTACGCCTGGGTGGCCCGCCAGCGGGCCGCCGAGCAGCAGGCCATGCGGGAGTACGCGGCGGCCACGGGCTGTCGGATGGAGTTCCTGCGGCGGCAGTTGGACGACGAGGCGGCGAAGCCGTGCGGCCGCTGCGACAACTGCGCCGGGGCCCGGTTCACGGCGGACGTCTCCGACACCGCCCTGGACACCGCCCGCGGTGAGCTCGGCCGTCCCGGCGTGGAGTTGGAGACGCGCAGGATGTGGCCGACCGGGCTCGCAGCCGTCGGCGTCGACCTCAAGGGGCGCATCCCTGCCGGGGAACAAGCCGCTCCGGGGCGGGCGCTCGGCCGGCTCTCCGACATCGGCTGGGGCAACCGCCTGCGTCCCATGCTCAACGCGGACGCCCCGGACCAGCCGATCCCGGACGACGTGGCACAGGCGGTGGTGGCGGTCCTCGCCGACTGGGCACGGGGCCCGGGCGGCTGGGCCTCAGGTGCCCCGGACGCGCCCGCCCGGCCGGTGGGTGTCGTGTCCCTGCCCTCGCGCAGCCGCCCCCGACTGGTCGGCTCACTGGCCGCGCGCATCGCGGAGGTCGGCCGACTCCCCCTGCTCGGGGCGCTGGTCTATACCGACCAGGTCCCGGAGTTCGGCCTGCCCTCCTCCAACAGCGCCCAGCGGGTGCGCGCACTCCACCAGGCCCTGGCCGTGCCTGCGGAGCTGGCGGCGGCAGTGGCCGCAGCGTCAGGCCCCGTACTCCTCGTCGACGACCGGGCGGAGACCGGCTGGACCCTCGCGGTAGCCGCCCGACTGCTCCGTCAGGTGGGCGCGAAGGAGGTGTTTCCGCTGGTACTCGCGGTTCAGCCGTAGCCGGATGGGGCGCCGTCAGCGCGGCGGGGCAGGGATATGAGCGGCATACAGGCGAATTCCGGTCGGCGGCGCCAATTGCTCATTGCCGCGCGCTCGCGCACCACGCGAGAATTGGGGAGCTCCCGCTCGGCTCGACGGCACTCATTGGGCCATGCTGCGGCGCGCCCGCACTCCAGCTGTGCCCGTCCGCGGGCGTGTACCCGAAGGGAGGACCGTGTCCTTCGGATTCGCCCCGCCCTCCACATCGCCACTGGCGTCAGCGGCCCGCGGCGGCAGTCGGCACGGAAGACTGCTGGAACCCGCAGAGTGGACGGCGGCGGGCATCCCCCTGCTGCGCAACCCCCGCGAGGTCGTCAGCGGACTGCACTCCCGGCACGGCCCCAGGCCGTCGACCGCGGTGATCGCCGTCCTCGACTCCGAGGAACGGCTCGTCGCGAGCGCGTCGTTCGTCCAGCGGTCCGCGTCGGCCGACGGCTGGGAGTACCGCAACGCGCTGCTGGCCGCCCTGCGCCGGGTCATACCCCACGACCTGCGGCGCCGCACCCCGGTGCGCACGGCCGTGCTGATGTACTGCCGGGAGGGCGACGAGCGGTGGACCGAGGAGGACGGCGCGTGGATGTGGGGGCTGCGGGACGCCTGCACCCTGCACGGGCTGCGCTGCGGCGCCTACATCACGCTGACCCGCAACGGCTGGCAGGTGCTCGGTGAAGGCCGCGGCGGCCGACGCCCCAGCTCTGACTCGCGACCGGAGCACCTCGGCGACACGGTGGCCGAGTTCGCCCCGCTGAACCTGAGCACCGGTGGCGGCGCGGCCGAGGCCCTGCGCCGCACTGCCGCACGCTGACGCGCCCCCGCCGATCCGCATTCCGGCCGGCTGCCAAGTCCCCCGCGCACGCGGTCGCTGCCGCGCAACGCGCGTCCGCGAAACCGCTTACGGGCAGCCCTTGCGACCGTACACCCTCGGCGGGCGTACGGCGGTTCGGGCCGCGGCTTCAGCGGGGCCGGCTCGGGCCAGCCCCGCCCCTCGCCCGCACCGGGGGACGGGGCGTCAGACGCCCGCGCCCAGCACGGAGTTGATCCGCTGCGGGTCACCGCACACGATCAGCAGCGCACCGGCCCGCGCCAGCGCGGTCGACAGGGTGGCGGCAGCGGCCTCCCCGGGTCCGCCGTTGGCCGCGAAGACCACGACGGGACGGGCCGCGGCACGCTTGACCTGCGCCGCGTCCGCGTAGAACACGTCGTCCGCGGCGTCGTGCAGGGCCCAGTACGCGGCCTCGCCGAAGGACAGTTCGTGTGCGGCCCACGGGTGCAGTTCGCCGGTGGTGAGCACGAGGATGTCACCGGGCGCGCGCCCGGTGTCGAGCAGCAGGTCGACGGCCTCTTCGGCCGCGTCGAGCGCGCCCTCGGCGGAGGCCGGGATCAGCTGGATCTGGGGCACCGCCGTCGAGACGGACGGTGCGGTGGCGGTGGGAACGGGCCCGGCTGCGGGTGCGGCCTGCGGTGCACGCTGTGCGGGCGGCGCGGGCCGGGGGGCGGGACCGGGGCGTCCGGGCCGCGGGACGGCGGCGGGACGCGGACCAGGTACGGGGCGAGGGGTCTGCGCGGTGCGGCTCGCGGCCGGCGTGACGCGGGGACCCTGGGCACTCTCGTGAATCTGAGGCTCCTCGGGGATGAGAGGCATGAGTTGATATCTATCAAACACCGGTACGAAACGTATCGGTGGGGGGCACTTGGGTGGTGCGATCAGAAATCGAAGCCGAGTTGGCCTCCGTTTTCCAGTTCCATCGCTTCCTCGCTGCGGCGCACCTTCTTCAGGTGGCGCCACCGGGGCAGTGCGTCGAGGTACGACCACGAGAGCCGGTGGAGCGGGCTGGGACCCAATTCCTCCAGCGCGGCCCGGTGTACGGGCGAGGGGTATCCGGCGTTGTCGCCGAAGCCGTAGGCCTCGAACCCGCCGCCCTGCACGCCGAGTTCGGCCATCATCCGGTCGCGCCTGACCTTGGCGATCACCGATGCCGCGGCGACGGCCACGCAGGACTGGTCGCCTTTGATCACCGTGCGGACCTGCCAGGGGGCGCCGAGGTAGTCGTGCTTGCCGTCGAGGATCACCGCATCGGGCGGTACGGGCAGCGCTCCCAGGGCGCGCTCCGCGGCCAGCCGCAGGGCGGCCGTCATCCCGAGATCGTCGATCTCCTCCGGGGAGGCGTGCCCCAGGCCGTACGAGGTGACCCACGCCTCCAGGACCTCGATGAGGGCGTCGCGCCGCTTGTGCGTGAGGAGCTTGGAGTCGGTGAGGCCTTCGGGCGGCCGACGCAGTCCGGTGATCGCCGCGCACACGGTGACCGGACCGGCCCAGGCCCCTCGTCCGACTTCGTCGACCCCGGCGATGACCTTGGCGCCGGTGGTTGCGCGGAGGGAGCGTTCGACGGTGTGGGTGGGTGCTTCGTAGGCCATGGCGCCAGCAAGATTACGCCGCCCCGGGCCGCCTGCACACCCCGGCCCGGGTGGAGTCCGCACGGCGGTGCGCTCGGCGGCCCGGGCACCGACGGCGGAGCGGTCGGCCGGGCGGCTGTTTCCCTGCTATCCGGGTCTTCTTGTTCGCTCCTGCATACTTTCTTGGAGCGTGTCGGTGGCGCCGCACGACACCGGGCGACAAACGGATCCCGCGCGTCCACAGGCCTTCAACCCGGCCCGACCCCCTGCGATACACGACCCCGATCAGCGGCGGCCCTACACTCCCGGGCCCTGCCGACGACAAGGCCACGGAGCCCGTTCGCACACGGGGCGTCGCATTCGTGAAGCACGGCTCGCAGCCGCTGACAGCACAGGGCCCGGGCGGGGGATCTCGTCCCGGGCCCGGGCCCGCGTACCGTGCGAGCGTCCCCTACTCGGAGCGGCTCGCGAACGCGCCGAGGCGGTGGCAGACCTCGTACGGGACGGTCACCGGACGGTCGTCGAGGATCTTCCGGGCCCGGTACTCGTCGAGGCTCATCGCGTACCACGGCACCCGGCCGGCCCGCGCGAGCTCGTCGTTGATCCCCCTCAGGGCGCAGGAGCGCTGCGGTTCGGGCAGCCGGTCCAGCGCGGGCACCGCGTCTGCCGACAGGAATCGGAAGTAGGCCAGGTCGATCTTGCCGGTCGCCCGGAAGCGGTCGGTGTTCTTGTCGGCCACCACGGCGTCCGGGGACATCAGCCCGAAGGCGAGGGCGGCTGCCGCGGCGCTGCCGACGACCGCGCGCGGCAGCCAGCGGGCGCCGAACACCCCGGCGGCCATGATCAGCACGATGACGAGGCCGAGCCAGAGCTCCATCGCGGCCACCGACACCCGCAGCCGGGTCAGGCCGTACGCGTCCACGTACAGGTCCATGCGGCGCAGCGCGGAGGCGACCACCACCAGGGTCAGCGCGCACAGCGTGCCGAGGACGCCGCGGACGAGCCGCCGGTCGGCGGTTCCGGAGCGCGGGGCCCAGCGCAGCGCGAGCGCGATCACGGCGAGGGTGAGCAGGGTCGCCCAGAGCAGCTGCCAGAAGCCCTGGCGGGCGTACTCGGCGTAGGTGAGCCCGGTGCTGTGCAGGACCTTGTCGTAGCCGCCGAAGAGGACGGCGAGTTGGACGGCGTTGAAGCCGGCGAAGAGCAGGTTCAGCACGACGAGCGGGAGCGCCCATTCGACGCGGGAGCGGGGCTTGCCGGCGGATATCTCGATCCGGTCCCAGCGCGACGGCGCCGCGGCGGTGCGGGCGAGGCCGAGGGCGACGACGGCCGCCATCAGGAAGAGCAGCAGCCGCACCGGGCCGTCGCCGATCGAGACGTCGGGGATGAGCCCGCCCAGCAGGTCTGCGAAGGCGGCGTCGGCGGACGCGAACAGGGCGCCGAAGAGCACCAGCAGGACCACCGCCACACCGGCCGCCTTGATCACGGGCATCCAGCGGCCCCGGTCGACCCCGCTGCCCCGCGCGCGCAGCCCGGCCCAGGTCCAGCGGATCCCGGTCACGGTCCCGTCGACTAGCCCGAGCGGGCTGAGCAGCGTGCCGTGCCAGGTGCGGCTGCCGTGCAGGGCGAGCGCGCCCGCGAGGAGGGCGCCGAGCAGCGCGAGGGTGGTGGGCCAGCCGGAGTCGCGCAGCGCGGGGACGGCGAGGAGGGCCACGCAGCCGAGCGCCCAGGCCACGGTCCACGGGCGGACGGTACGGCCGGCCGTGCGGGCGGCGGCGTACGCGGCGGCCATCGCCGGCAGGGCGACGAGCAGCAGGCCGGGGCCGAGGCCGTCGCCGAGGAACAGGGCGGCGGCGATGCCGGCGGCGAGGGCGGAGGCCAGTACGGCGGTGGAGACGGGCGCCGCCTCGGCGGGCTGGGCGGCCACGGCCCAGGAGAGCGGCGCGACGGACCAGGCGCCGCTGCGTCTGCGCTCCTGCCGGGTCTGGTAGGTCCGCCAGGCTGTGGGGTCCCAGCCCGGGGGCGGTCCGGCGGAGCCCCGCGCGGGTGCACCCGTGGCTGCGGCGCCGGGCCCGCCCGTTGCCGGAATCTGCTTCCCCGGTTGCGGGTTGGTGCTCCTCGGCGCTGCGTGCGTGCCGTCGCCCCCGGGCGCTGCCCCCGCATTGTCGTCCCCGGACGCTGCTTCCGCTGCGGCCGCGTCGGCGTTGTCTGCCATCGGGTTCCCCTCCCCTGTCAGCCGCCCCCGCCCACCTGCGGAAGCGGCGAAGCGCACAGGTTAGGCGTGTGACGCGCGGCTTCAGTGGGAGCGACAGACGCCTGTGGCAGGACCGTGACAATCCGGGGCGCGGGCGCGGGCGCGGGCGGCGGCGCGGGCCCGCGCGGCGGACTCTCCGGCCGGCTGTTCCGGCACAACACCCTCCGCCCGCTCCGGAGGAAACCACCTCACCCCCGCCCGGCCCCCGCAACGGGCAGCGATCCGTTCGGCTACCGGCTACCGGCTAGTGCGCCGGCGTCTGCGGAAGCCACGACGGGAGGGCTTCGGTGCGCGCCAGCCAGGCGGCCGGCAGCACTTCCTCCCCTTGCCCGCCCAGCACTCCGCCGACGATCGCGCAGGTCGTGTCGACGTCCCCGCCCACCTGCGCGGTGGTCCAGAACGCCTGCTCGTAGTCGTTCAGCGAGCGCGCCGCCGACCAGAGGGCGAACGGCACGGTGTCGTGCGCGCTGGTACGGCGCCCACAGCCCAGGACGGCCGCCACCGTGGTCGCGTCGCCGTAGTCCAGCATGTCCCGTGCCCGCCGCAGCCCCGCACCCACGGCGCTGCGCGGTACCAGGGCGATGACGTTGTCCAGCAGGTCGGGGGCGGTCGGCGGGCCCAGCGGATCTGCCGCCAGCGCGGCTGCCGCGGCGACGGCCATCGCCCCGCACACCGCCTCGCGGTGCTGGTGGGTGGTGTAGGCGGAGATCTCCGCCTGGTGGGTCGCCTGCTCTGGATCGCCGGCGTACCAGGCGCCCAGGGGCGCGATGCGCATGGCCGCGCCGTTGCCCCACGAGCCCTGCCCGTTGAACAGCGCGGCGGCGAGGGTCCGCCAGTCCTCGCCCTCCCGGATCAGGCGCAGCATCCGGTTCACTGCGGGACCGTAGCCGCGGTCGAAGTCGTGGTGGTGGGCGAAGGAGTTGGCGAGGGCGTCCTGGTCGATGCGGCCGTGTTCGGCGAGGACCGCGACGACCGAGCAGGCCATCTCGGTGTCGTCGGTCCACTGCCAGGTCTCGGTGCCTGCGGGCAGTTCCCGGCGCTTGAGCAGGGGGTAGTTGACGGGGACGAAGTACTGGGAGCCCAGGGAGTCTCCCAGGGCCAGCCCGCGGAGGCTGGCCATGGCGCGTGCGAGGCGCCGTTCGGAAGAGGAGTCAGCGGTCATCGCGCGTCACTTTAGCCGTCCAGGTCATAAGGCTCGGGTGTGGTCCACCGCTCAAACGGGCGGTCCAGGCGGTAGCGGCCGTCGGGCTCCAGCATGAGCACCCGGTACTCGCCGTTCCCGGGATTGGAGAGGCATTCGAATTCGGCCACCGACCAGTGGAACCAGCGCATGCAGAACAGCCTCATCGTCAGCCCGTGCGTCACCAGCAGCACGTTCGGGGGGTGGTCGGGTGCTTCGAAGCTGCGGTGGAGGCTTTCCAGGAAGGAGCCGACGCGGTCGTAGACGTCCGCTCCGGACTCGCCTTGCGCGAAGCGGTAGAAGAAGTGCCCGTACGCGTCCCGGTAGGTCTTCTGCAGGCGCACGTCCTCCCGGTCCTGCCAGTTTCCCCAGTCCTGCTCGCGCAGCCGCGGCTCCTCGCGGACCCGGACCCGCGCCGGGTCCAGTCGCAGGTCCCGGAAGGTCTGCAGGGTCCGGCGGTACGGGGACACGTACGCGCTGACGCGCTCGTCGCCGAAGAGCTCGCGCAGCCGCGCGCCGGCTTCGGTGGCCTGCTGGTGGCCCAGCTTGGTCATCCGCAGGGCGTGGTCGGGTTCCCGCTCGTACACGGTGTCGTCGACGTTGCCCTCGGATTCCCCGTGCCGGACGAGGACGATGCGCCGTGGTCTTGCCATCTCTCGACCCTATGCGGCCTTCGGCGTGCCCGGCACCCGGGCACGCCGGTCGAGCGGGCCGATCCTCATACGGTCATACCGTCCAGGAGGCTTCCAGGTCGACGACGTCCCCGGTGAGCGCCTCGATGTCGGCCTCGGTCTGGGCGCGCAGGGAGAGCCGCTCGACCCGCTCCTGGCGGTACTTGCCGTGCTCGGCGGCCGCGTGCCACATCGACAGGACCAGGAACTCCCGGCCCGGTGCCTCCCCGAACAGGCCGCGGATCATTCCGGGAGACCCGGCCATGGCCGGATTCCACACCTTCTCCTGCATGAGCGCGAAGTGGTCCACGCGGCCCTCCCGTACCCGGGTGTGGGCCACGCGGACGACGTCGGCATCGGTGAAGCGCGGCTCGAAGCCGGTCTTCACGTCGAAGCGGTGGTCGAAGAGGCTGACCCGCGCATGGGTGTACGTGCCGGCCTGGGCCGCGGCCAGCCGGTCGTGCGAGCGGGCCATGAACGAGTCGTAGAAGGAACGGCTCTCCCAGAACGCGAAGACATGCGCGACCCCCTGCCTCCCCCGGCTCCAACCGCCGCCCTGTCCCCGGAATCCCGGCTCCCCCGGCAGCCCCGCCCATTTGCGCTGCCCGCGCTCGAACCCGCGTCGGTCCGTCACCGTGCAGCGAATCCACTTGACCAGCACGGCGTCATGGTACGGGCCCGGCGCGGCCCGGGTCAGTCCCTGGCGAGGTTCACCCGGTCCAGTTCCTCCGCATCCCGCTCGGAGAGGCGAAGTCCGAACTCGCGGTCGAGCACGGCGGGCAGTTCGTCCGGGGCGACGGACCGGCGCTCGCTGCGCCCGTCCGGGTGGAGGCGGGTGAGTTCCCGCCCGACGAGCGCGCTGCGGACGGCGTCGCCCGGCTTCTGCACGATGACCTGTCCGATGAATGCGGACCGGGGGTGGGTGGAGCTGTAGTGGTTCAGCAGGACGTAGTCGACGGGGTGGTAGCGCTGCGGGGAGAAGGCGTACAGATCGCGCCAGACGTCCCCGCGCAACAGGGACAGGGCGAGGATGCCGTCCTCCTCCTCGCGGACGGCATAGGTCCAGCTCCCTTGCGTCACTTCGGCTCCGGGCTGCGCCAGCGGGACCGGCTCCAGCGGGCCCTGGTGACCGAACCCGGCGTCGCACAGCCAGGGTTGGCCGTCGACGGTGACGACGAGGACGGCGTGCGTCACCGGGAGGAGGGTCTCGCCCCGGGTGCGGTTGCGGGCGCCGCGCCCGGACACCTCGAAGCCGATCCGCTCCAGGGCAGCGGCCAGCAGCGAGTTCTGCTCGTAGCAGTAGCCGCCGCGGCGGCCGTGTACGAGCTTGTCCTCGATGGCCTTGACGTCCAGCGCGATGGGGCGGCCGAGCAGTACGTCCAGGCTTTCGAAGGCCAGGGCACCGGTGTGGGCCCGGTGCACTGCGTACAACGTCTCGAGGTCCGGCCGGAGTTCCCCGTCGTCGCCAACGGGTCCGCCGTATCCGATCCGCGCGAGATACGCCCCGAGATCCAGCTGGTCACCACTCCACATGACGCTCCCCCGTTCCGGCCTCGCGGCCCTGAAAAAGTCCGCGGCGCCCACGCGCCGCGCTCGCACAATGATCGGCATGACGGCCCTGCACACCAACCCGCTCTTCGCCCGCCTCGCCGATGCCGAGACCGTCCTGGTCGCCGGCGCCGGCGGAGGCTTCGACGCCGTACTTCCCGGAGCGGGCACTGGCCCGGTGGCTGAAACTGCACGGCTATCCGTCCACGGTCCACGCCTTCCCCCAGCTCGGAGTGCAACCCCTGCGCGCCGCCTACCGGGCACTGATCGACCGGCACGCCGTCGACGCGGTCGTCCTCGTCGACGACGGCACGGACATCCTGGTGCGGGGGGACGAGGCCGGACTGGGCACCCCGGAGGAGGACCTGGCCAGCGTCGCGGCACTGGCCGCCCTGGACGACGTTCGGGAACGCCTCGTGGTCTCGGTCGGCTTCGGAGTGGACGCCTACCCCGGGGTGAGCCACGCCCTGGTCCTGGAGAACATCCCGGCGCTGGACCGCGAGGGAGCGTACCTGGGCGCGTTCTCGATCCCGCGGGCCACCCGGGAGGGCGCGCCGGCGCGGTCGCCGGACACGACGACGGGGACCGACCGGTGGTCGATCCCCGTCGTGTGCTGCCAGCCCGCGGACCGGGCGGATCACCCCGCCCGGCCCGCGGCGCCGCGGATCAGCTGCAGCCGCTGGTGGAGCCGCAGCCCTCGCAGATGTAGCAGGAGCCGGCGCGCTGCATCTTCGTACCGCAGGAGAAGCAGAGCGGGGCGTCGGCGGAGACACCGAGCTGCATCTCGACCAGTTCCGCGCTGGAGTGCGCGGTCTTCGGCGCCGGGACGGTCACGGCCTGCGCCTTCGGAGCCGCGGGAATGGAGGCCAGCGGGGCGGACTGGGCCAGGGACTCCGTGTCGATCTCCTCCTCGAGGGGCTCGTACGAGCCGGTCTCCAGGTGGCGCTGGCGCTCCTCGGCGGTGTGGATGCCGAGGGCGGAGCGGGTCTCGAACGGCAGGAAGTCCAGGGCCAGGCGGCGGAAGATGTAGTCGACGATCGACTGCGCCATCCGCACGTCCGGGTCGTCCGTCATGCCGGCGGGCTCGAAGCGCATGTTGGTGAACTTCGAGACGTAGGTCTCCAGCGGGACGCCGTACTGCAGGCCGACCGAGACGGCGATGGAGAAGGCGTCCATCATGCCCGCGAGGGTGGAGCCCTGCTTGGACATCTTCAGGAAGACCTCGCCCAGGCCGTCGTCCGGGTAGGAGTTGGCGGTCATGTAGCCCTCGGCGCCACCGACCGTGAAGGAGGTGGTGATGCCGGGACGGCCCTTGGGCAGGCGCTTGCGGACCGGGCGGTATTCGATGACCTTCTCGACGGCCGCGCGGATGGTGTCCTCGGCCTTCTCCGTGATCTCGGCCTTCTCCTGCTCCTTCTTCTTGGCGGAGAGGGGCTGGCCGACCTTGCAGTTGTCGCGGTAGATCGCGAGGGCCTTGACGCCGAGCTTCCAGGCCTCGAAGTAGATCTCCTCGACCTCCTCGACGGTCGCCGACTCCGGCATGTTGACCGTCTTGGAGATGGCGCCGGAGATCCACGGCTGGATCGCGGCCATCATGCGGACGTGGCCCATCGGGGAGATGGAACGCTCGCCCATGGCGCAGTCGAAGACCTCGTAGTGCTCGGTCTTCAGGCCGGGGGCGTCGATCACGTTGCCGTGCTCGGCGATGTGGGCGACGATCGCCTCGATCTGCTCCTCCTGGTAGCCCAGGCGGCGCAGGGCCTGCGGGACTGTGCCGTTGACGATCTGCATCGAGCCGCCGCCGACGAGCTTCTTGAACTTGACCAGGGCCAGGTCCGGCTCGACACCGGTGGTGTCGCAGGACATCGCCAGACCGATGGTGCCGGTCGGGGCCAGGACGGAGGCCTGGGAGTTGCGGAAGCCGTTCTTCTCGCCAAGGCGCAGGACGTCCTGCCAGGCCTCGGTGGCCGCGGCCCAGATCGCGTTGTCCAGGTCCTCGGTGCGCGGGGCGGCGGCGTTGGCGTCGGCGTGCTGCTTCATGACGCGCTTGTGGGCGTCGGCGTTGCGGGCGTAGCCGTCGTACGGGCCGACGATGGCGGCCAGCTCGGCGGAGCGCTTGTACGCGGTGCCGGTCATCAGCGAGGTGATGGAGGCGGCGAGGGTGCGGCCGCCGTCCGAGTCGTACGCGTGGCCGGTCGCCATCAGCAAGGCGCCGAGGTTGGCGTAGCCGATGCCGAGCTGGCGGTAGGCGCGGGTGTTCTCGCCGATCTTCTGCGTCGGGAAGTCCGCGAAGCAGATCGAGATGTCCATCGCGGTGATGACGAGCTCGACGACCTTGGCGAAGCGCTCGGCGTCGAAGGACTGGCTGCCCTTGCCGTCGTCGTCGAGGAACTTCATCAGGTTCAGCGAGGCGAGGTTGCAGGACGTGTTGTCCAGGTGCATGTACTCGCTGCACGGGTTCGACGCGGTGATGCGGCCGGACTCGGGGCAGGTGTGCCAGCGGTTGATCACACCGTCGTACTGGATGCCCGGGTCGGCACAGGCCCACGCGGCCTCGGCCATCTTGCGGAAGAGCGCCTTGGCGTCGACCTCCTCGATGACCTCGCCGGTCATGCGGGCGCGCAGGCCGAAGCTGGTGCCGTTCTCGACGGCCGTCATGAACTCGTCGTTCACGCGGACGGAGTTGTTGGCGTTCTGGTACTGGACAGACGTGATGTCGTCGCCGCCCAGGTCCATGTCGAAGCCCGCGTCGCGCAGGGCGCGGATCTTCTCCTCCTCCTTCACCTTGGTGTCGATGAAGTCCTCGACGTCCGGGTGGTCCACGTCGAGCACGACCATCTTGGCCGCGCGGCGGGTGGCGCCGCCCGACTTGATCGTTCCGGCGGACGCGTCGGCGCCGCGCATGAAGGAGACCGGGCCGGAGGCGTTGCCGCCGGAGGAGAGGAGCTCCTTGGAGGAGCGGATGCGGGAGAGGTTCAGGCCGGCGCCGGAGCCGCCCTTGAAGATCATGCCCTCTTCCTTGTACCAGTCGAGGATCGACTCCATGGAGTCGTCGACGGACAGGATGAAGCAGGCGGAGACCTGCTGCGGCTGGGGCGTGCCGACGTTGAACCACACCGGGGAGTTGAAGCTGAAGATCTGGTGCAGGAGGGCGTAGGTCAGCTCGTGCTCGAAGATCTCCGCGTCGGCGGGGGACGCGAAGTAGCCGTAGTCCTCGCCGGCCTTCGTGTACGTCTTCACGATGCGGTCGATGAGCTGCTTCAGACCGGTCTCGCGCTGCGGGGTGCCGACGGCGCCGCGGAAGTACTTGCTGGTGACGATGTTGACCGCGTTCACCGACCAGAAGTCGGGGAACTCGACGCCGCGCTGCTCGAAGTTGACCGAGCCGTCGCGCCAGTTGGTCATGACGACGTCACGGAGCTCCCAGTTCACCTCGTCGTACGGGTGCACGCCCGGGGTGGTGTGGATGCGCTCGATCCGCAGGCCGCCCTTGGCGGCCTTGGTCCCCTTGGTGCGGGAACCACGTGCCGAGCTGCTCGCCGTCTCTGTCATGCCGCCTGCCTCCCATATGCGGGCAAAAACGCCCTAAAGTGCCAGCAATATTCCGCGGCACAGTGCTGTGTCTTGTTACGTTTCTTCTCCCCCGGCTGCACCGGGAGTCCCCCGGCTAGCTCGGGGCGCTGGCGCCAGGCCGAGCAGACGGGCCGCGCCGGCGCGCGGCCGTCCGGTCAGTCGGCGGCGGAGGCGGGCACGGGGACCGAACCGGCCCCTCCGGACTCGCACTCTTCAGGGCGAGGCCGCCGGTCGCGCAGTTCCGCTATGGCGGTCTCGAAGTCTTCAAGGGTGTCGAACGCTTTGTACACGGACGCGAACCGCAGGTACGCGACCAGATCGAGCTCCTGGAGCGGGCCGAGTATGGCCAGGCCCACGTCGTGGGTGGTCAGCTCGGCGCTGCCGGTGGCGCGCACCGCCTCCTCGACCCGCTGGCCGAGCTTGGCGAGGGCGTCCTCGGTCACGGGCCGTCCCTGGCACGCCTTGCGCACGCCGGAGATGACCTTGGTGCGGCTGAAGGGTTCGGTGACCCCGCTTCGCTTGATCACCATCAGCGAGGCCGTCTCCACCGTCGTGAAGCGGCGGGAGCAGTCCGGGCACTGACGGCGTCTGCGGATCGACGTGCCGTCGTCGGTGGTCCGGCTGTCGACTACGCGGCTGTCGGGGTGCCTGCAGAAGGGGCAGTGCATGGGTTTCCTTCACCCTCCCTCTCGGCACGACTGAATCACCCCGCCACACCCCTGGACGACAGGGGCTCACCCTGTCGGGGGCTCGCGGAGCAGCCACAAGCATATGCGATTCCGGGGGCCTCGTGAGCCCGCTGAAACACAAGTTGTGGGTGACCTCGCTCATCCAACCACTAGATATGGGGTTGTGTCGGATTGACTCCGCTACCGCGTGTCGCGGCCCGATGACCAGGCGGAAGGGCCGCGCGGTGCCACACTGGCCAGGGACCGGAAGGCGCCGATCCGCGCGGGAAGGGTACCGTAAGCAGCGAACGCAGGACCGAACCCGCGTTCGGTGGAGCTGTCGCCGCCGCCACAGCTGCCATACACCTCTCGATGCAGCCACGGCGAGCGATCTGCGATATTTCACTCGAACGTGTGTTTGGCGCAACCTTTCGAAAGCAACTACCGTTGTCCAGCTAGGGAGAACATTTCGAGAGGGGCCGCCGACGTGACCACGACCGCAGACAGTGCCGCCATCACTGCCCAGAACCGCTCCCAGAGCCGACTCGACCCGGTGCACGCCATGAACGAAGCAAGCCTGAACCCGGAGGCGGAGTCCGTCCGGCCCGCACGCTCGCTGCCAGGGCGCCCCCCAGGCATCCGCGCCGACAGCTCCGGGCTCACGGACCGGCAGCGGAGGGTCATCGAGGTCATCCGCGACTCCGTGCAGCGGCGGGGCTACCCGCCGTCGATGCGGGAGATCGGCCAGGCGGTGGGCCTGTCCAGCACCTCATCCGTCGCCCACCAGCTGATGGCCCTGGAGCGCAAGGGGTTCCTGCGCCGCGACCCGCACCGGCCCCGGGCGTACGAGGTCCGCGCGTCGGACCAGCCCAGCTCGCAGCCCACCGACACCACCGGCAAGCCCGCCGCCTCGTACGTTCCCCTGGTCGGCCGGATCGCGGCCGGCGGCCCGATCCTCGCCGAGGAGTCGGTGGAGGACGTGTTCCCGCTCCCCCGCCAGCTCGTCGGCGACGGTGAGCTCTTCGTCCTGAAGGTCGTCGGCGACTCGATGATCGAAGCCGCGATCTGCGACGGCGACTGGGTCACCGTCCGCCGCCAGCCGGTCGCCGAGAACGGCGACATCGTCGCCGCGATGCTCGACGGCGAGGCCACGGTCAAGCGGTTCAAGCGGGAGGACGGCCATGTCTGGCTGCTCCCGCACAACTCGGCGTACCAGCCGATCCCCGGCGACGAGGCCACCATCCTCGGCAAGGTCGTCGCCGTACTGCGCCGGGTCTGAGCCCGCGCCCCTGTCCAGCTCCGGGACTCACTGCGCCGGTCCCGGAGCTGCCTTGTATCGCTTGCCGGTGCAGAGCATGCAGCCGCCGAGCTGACGGCCGTCGGCACCCTGGCTCTGGTGGTCCCGGTCCGGGTGCCGGCGGCTTCGTCGTGTTCCGTCGCTGCTTCGCGGCTCGTCCTGCGCCGCCGCTTCCTGCCGTGCGCCGGTAGTTCCCGTCGTTACTTCCCGTCCGCCTTGGCGGCCGCGTCGATGGCGGCGAGGGAGCGGCGGACCTGGTTGCGGTCCGTGGTGTACCAGAAGTCCGGGAGCGAGGCCTTCAGGAAGCTGCCGTAGCGGGCCGTGGCCAGCCGGGGGTCCAGGACCGCGACGATGCCCCGGTCTCCGGATGCCCGGACGAGCCGGCCCGCGCCCTGGGCCATCAGCAGCGCGGCGTGCGTGGCGGCGACCGCCATGAACCCATTGCCTCCGTGCTCCTCGACCGACTTCTGCCGGGCGCTCATCAGCGGGTCGTCGGGGCGCGGGAACGGAATCCGGTCCATGATGACAAGCTGGCAGCTCGGGCCGGGCACGTCCACGCCCTGCCACAGGGACAGCGTCCCGAACAGGCAGGTCTTCGGGTCGGCGGCGAACGTCTTGATCAGCTCGCCCAGGGTTTCCTCCCCCTGGAGCAGGATCGGGTGGTCGAGCCGGCCGCGGAGCTCCTCGGCGGCCGCCTTGGCGCCGCGCATCGAGGAGAACAGGCCGAGGGTGCGGCCGCCGGCCGCCTCGATCAGCTCGGCGAGCTCGTCCATCATGTCGCCGCGGGTACCCTCGCGGCCAGGCGTGGCCAGGTGCTTGGCGACGTAGAGGATGCCCTGCTTGGGGTAGTCGAACGGCGAGCCGACGTCCAGGCCCTTCCAGGCCGGCGCGTCGTCCGCCTCCACACCTTCGGGGGACAGCCCCAGCGAGGCCGCGACCCCGTTGAAGTCCCCGCCCAGCTTGAGGGTCGCCGAGGTCAGGACCACGGAGCGGTCCTCGAACAGCTTCTCGCGCAGCAGCCCGGACACCGACAGCGGGGCCACGCGGAGGGTGGCGCCGAAGCGGTCGTGGCGCTCGTACCAGACGACGTCGTACTCGGAGCCGGCGATGATCCGCTCCGCGACCGCGTGGACGTTCTCCACGGAGGCGAGTGCCTGCTTGCGGACCGCGTCCTCGTCGTGGACGGACTTGTCCCTGGTCGCCCCGATCGCGGAGATCACATTGCGCGCGGCGTCCCGCAGGGCGGTCAGCGCGTATCCGAGGTCCTCCGGGATCTCCTCCAGCCGGCCGGGGAGGGCCAGCTCCATGACCCGCTCGAAGGACTCCGAGGCGGTCTGCAGGGAATCGGCGGTCTTCTCGTCGACCAGCTTCGCGGCACGCTTCACGGCGCGGTTGACCTGGCCGGGGGTGAGCTCGCCGGTGGCGACCCCGGTCACGCGGGACACGAGCTCGTGGGCCTCGTCCACGATCAGCACCTCGTGCTGGGGCAGAACGGGGGCGCCCTCGATCGCGTCGATGGCGAGCAGCGCGTGGTTGGTGACGACCACGTCGGCGAGCTTGGCCCGCTCGCGGGCGGCCTCGGCGAAGCACTCGGCGCCGTACGCGCACTTCGACGCGCCGAGGCACTCGCGGGAGGAGACCGAGACCTGGCTCCAGGCCCGGTCGGAGACACCGGGCGTGAGATCGTCGCGGTCGCCGGTCTCCGTCTCGTCGGCCCAGTCGCGCAGGCGCAGCAGATCCTGCCCGAGCTTGCTGGTGGGGGCGGCCGCCTCGAACTGGTCGAAGAGGCCCTCCTCCTCGTCCTGCGGCGCGCCCTCGTGCAGCCGGTGCAGACACAGGTAGTTGGAGCGGCCCTTGAGCATGGCGAACTGCGGGCGGCGGCGCAGTTGCGGGTGCAGCGCCTCCACCGTCCGCGGCAGATCGCGCTCGACCAGCTGCCGCTGGAGCGCCAGGGTCGCTGTGGCGACGACCACGTGCTCGCCGTGCGCGAGGGCCGGCACCAGGTAGCCGAGGGACTTGCCGGTGCCGGTACCGGCCTGGATGAGCCGGTGGGTGTTGTCGTCGATCGCTTCGGCGACGGCTTCGGCCATGGCGACCTGGCCGGGCCGCTCCGTACCGCCGACGGCGGAGACGGCGGCGTGGAGCAGGTCGGTGAGGGAGGGCTTCGTCATAGCACCTCCCACCCTACGGGGCGCCACCGACAGTGACGGCCAGAGCGAGGATGCATGGTCGATACAAGGGTGCCGCGACCCCGGGCGGCGAGGGCCTGGCGGACGACGGCTTCACTCTCCCGGGTGAACCTCCACCCCTCGGGAACCTTGCTGCGCGGCGCAGAGTTTTTGGAAATGAAAGGACGGACGAGGAGGCCACGCGGCGGCCAGGAGAAGTACGAGGAGGCAGAGGAGACATGCGACGTCGGGATCCCGGGATGCGGGGCGGCCGTCAGATGAGATTTCGCAGCGCTCGCTCCCGGATCATCAGCGCGGCCCGCTTCCCGGGGAGGTCGATCTCGGTGGAACAGCGGAAGCCGGATGCAAGGAAGGCCGACACGGAGGGGGTGTTGCGGATGTCCGGTTCGGCGATGACGCGGGTGCAGCGCGGGCGGTTGTCGAGCACCAGGTCGGCGGCGGCGCGGAGCAGGGTCGTGCCCAGGCCGCGGCCGCGATTCGCGCCGTCTCCGATGAGCAGGTGGATACCGGTGTCGTGGGGCCGCGCGCGGTAGTGGCGGGCGAGCGGGTCGAGGTCGGCCCGGTAGACCTCCCAGTAGCTCATCGGTGCACCGTCGAGGAAGCCGATGCAGGGGATGCGGCTGCCGTCGCCGTCGAGCTGGGCCCGCAGGTGTGCGGCAGCGACGGAGGCGGGGCCGGCGAGGTGCCAGTACGCAGCCACTTCGGGGTCGTTCATCCACCGGGTGAGGAGTTCCAGGTCGCGGCCGAGGCGGACGGGCTCGAGGCGGAACACCCCCGCCACGGTGGTGAGGCTGCCCCATCCGGCCGGTGAGTCGAGCAGCTCGGCTTCGGCGAGCAGGGGCAGCAGCCGGGCCGCGAAGCGGAATGCGGCGGTGTGGGCAGTGGTGGGCCCGGCCGCGGGGGCGCGGGTTTCGGTCTCGGTGGAGGGCATCGGGCTCAATCGTGGAGGGGGTTGGTGATGGTGACGTAGACGGACGGGGAGTCGAGGCGGCCGACGAGTTCGTCGGGCCCGGCCGGGCGGGTGAGCAGGTTCGCCTCGCAGCGCAGGGTGGGTGAATCCAGCAGCCGCGCGGGCAGGGGGCCGAGGCCGGAGGCCTTGCCGAGGAAGCGGCGGAAGGCGGCGAGCAGCACGCGTTCGTCGGTGAGCCCCTCGGACCCGAAGGCCCCGATGAGGCCGAGCACGTTGTCGATGCCCAGGGAGGAGGTCAAGCGGTCGTCGGTCACGGCGTCTGAGACGAAGGTGTCGCTGGCCCTGCCGATGCCGGGGAGCCTGCGTTCCAGTTCCGCGCGGCGGGACGCGCGGAAGCAGTAGCCCTGGTTGCCGCGGTACCGGCCGCCGACGGGCCAGCCGGCCGGGTCGAGCACGACCAGCGTGTTCTGCTGGTGCGCTTCGAGGGCGATTCCTGCGAGCGCGTCGAAGGAGAGGACGGGCAGGACGACGTGGTCGAGGTAGCGCAGGAACCACTCGGTGGCGACGGCGGAGGTCGGGCGCCGGGTGGTGGCGGCGAGGCGGGAGACGGTCTCGGCGAGCCGCGAACGGATCGTGGGCCGGCCCGGCCAGGGGCGGAGCGCGGTGAGTGCGGCGATGCACAAGGCGTCGTCGTGGGAGCGGAAGGGGTTGTGGCGCAGTACGACGTCGAGTCCGGGGACGGGGGTGCCGTCCGGGGCGTCGACAGCGACCCAGGCGGGGTCGCGTACGAGGTCGAAGCCGGGGTGGGCCGCCCGCCACTGTTCCGCGAGGCCGGTGCGGAGCAGCCGGTGCACCTCGACGCCGCGGTGGAGTTCCTCGCGGAGGTTCTCCCGGCGGGAATTGGCGATGCGCAGGCCGAGGGAGAGCTTGAGCATCGCGGGGGCGCCGGGGCGGTGGACGGTGCGGATGGAGGAGGTGGGGTACCAGGGCTCGCCGTGCGGGCCGAGGTCGTGCAGGAGTCCGGCGTCGCGCAGGGCGGCGACGGATGGGCGCTGGAGCAGGTCACGGGCCTGCCAGGGGTGCACAGGAAGGGGGGTTGTGCCATCGGGCAGCGGGAGTTCGGGGGCGAGCCGGCCGAGGAGCCGGGCGGCGGTCACCGGGCGGCCGCGTTCGGTCCAGGCGGAGTCGGTTGCGAGGACGGAAGGGGCGACGGAAAACCAGTGCAGGGGGAAGGAGCCGTGGAGTTCGGGTGAGTAGCGGCGCGCTTCGATCTCGGAGAGCCCTTCGCGGCTCTTCGGATCGGGTTGGAGGGGGTGACCGAGGAGGAGGGACTGTTCGGCGGTGAGGAAGAGGTCACCGGCGACAGGGGCGGGCGGGGTGGGCCGTGCACGCCGGTCGGCGATGAACACCGCAGTCTTGCGCACCGAGTCGGCGACCCGGCCGACGAGGTCGCTGCCGTCGCGGCCGAAGGGCCCGACGGGGCTGCCCTCGCGGGCGATGACCGAGGCGAGGGTGACGGCGTCCAAGGCCGGGGCGTGGGCGGGGGCACCTTCGAGCCGGGCAAGGGCGAAACGGTGCCGGCCGGACGGGGACCAGTAGCGGACCGCAACGAGCAGGGCGGTGCCGGACGCGGGGAGGGGGATGCGCAGCAGAGTGCCGGCGGGCCCGTCGGGACGGCCGATGCCGTTCTCGCGGACCCAGCACCGCAGGAGGTTCTCCACCGCCGCGGCCTCGGCGGCAGTGGCCGGGTCGGGGTGGTCCAACAGGTCGGGAAGCAAAGCGGGTTCGTGCCCGGCCGGGCGCGCGGATCCTACGCGGATGCGGAACGCTCCGTGGTTCTGGCGGGGCACCAGGGCCCCGGCAGCCGGGGGCATTGGCGGAGCCGGCAGGTCCGGGTCGACCCCGCTCCCGCCTGCACCGCCCTCTGACCGGGCAGGGCTGCCGGAGTCCGGCTGCGGGCGGGCCGGCGAGGCCGGATCCGGGACAGTGTTCCCGCTGCCACCCCCGGCATCGGCCATCCGGCCGCCCCCGCCCGGGTCGGCCTGCGGGGCCTCGGCCGCTGCCGGGTCTGGGGGCTCGGGGGGCGTCGCAGCGTCCCCGGGCACCTGCGCAGCCGCTGGCGGAACCCCCTGCGCCGAGGTGCCGCCCGCGTCCGGAACCCCCGGGCCACCGGGGCCCGGTACGGCCTCCGGCCGAGCTGCACCAAGCGGCTCAGCCGGAGCGCTTGCAGGGTCGTCCTGCACGCCGTGCCGGGCCGGCCCGGGACGCTCCCGCTCCGTGGCTCGGCCCGTCGGAGCCCCGGCCGGAGGCGCGGCGGGCGCAGGGTGCCGCACATCGGCGTGCTGGACCGCTGGCGTACCCGGCACCGGCGGCGGAGCCTCCAGGCCTCTGCCCGACCCGGCGAGCTCGGCCGCCGACGGGGCGCTTCCCGGCCCGACGGGTCCGGCTGGGTCGGCCTGCGGGACGCCTGCGGGGAGGTGCTGTGCTCCAGGTCCGAAACCCTGCCCGGCGGGCGGGTTGGGCAGTCGGGCAGCCGAAGGACGCTGCGCGGACTGCCCAACGCCTCCCGCCCTGGCGGCCACATCGGGCTGATCGGTGGACGTCCGCTTGGAGGCGCTTGCGGGATGTTCCGCGTCCTCGGGCTGGGCCGAAGGGAAGGAGGGCATACCCCCCTGCCTCTGCAGGGGGCTCCCGTGTCCGACGGACCCGGCCGCGTCGCGCTGCGGTGCGGCCGCGGGCGAGTACGGGACCTCGGCGTTGGACCCCAGCCGTGCTGCCGCAGCCTCCGGGAGGGCCTGCCCGGCCGCCGGTTGGCGCTGCGCGGACTGCTCAAGGTCTCCGGCCGGGGTTGACCGGGGCCCCTGGACAGCGGGCGGGATGGGTGCGGTCCCGGCCACGAGCCCGGGCCCGGCGGGCCCACCCGCCGGGATGGGCCGCCCATCCGTCGGAAGGTGATGCGCGGACTGCTCAACGTGCCCGGCCGGGGTTGAGCGAGGCACTTGGCCAGCAGGCGGGATGGGTGAGGTCCCGGCAGCGGCCGCCGGCCCCGCCGACTCTGCCTCCGGGAGGGGTTGCCCAGCCGCCGGAGAGCGGTGTGCGGGCTGCCCAAGGCCCCGGTCGGGGTTTGGCCGGGGCGCCTGCCCGGCGGGCGGCGGTGGTGTCAGCCCGGCCGCGGGACCCTGTCCGGTCGGCCCGGCCTTCAGGCTGGGCTGCTGGGCAGTTGGCGGGTTCTGCACGATCTGCCCAAGACGCCGCGCGGGGGTCGACGGGGCGGCCGACTGGTCGGCGGGCGGCAGGGGCGGGGGCCCGGCCGTCGGCCCCGCTCCTGCTGGCTCGATCTTCGGACGGGGCTGCTGGGCGGCCGGAGAGTGGGGCGCAGGCCGACCAGGGTCCCCGGCGGGGGTCGGCCAGGCCCGCTGGTCGGCGGGCGGCAGGGGCGTGGGCTCAGCCGCGGGCCCCGGACCGGCCGGTGGGGTGGAGGGGCGGGCAGCGGGAGGGTGGTGCGCGGTGTGTTCAGGGTCCCCGGCGGGGGTTGGCCGGGCCGGCCGGCCGGTGGGTGTCGGGTCGGCCGGTGGGGTGGAGGGGCGGGCAGCCGGGGGGTGGGGAGGGGTGTGCTCAGGGGCCTCGGTCGCGGCTGGTGGGGGCGGCGGGGGCGTGGGGGGCAGCTGCGGGCGGCCGGCTGTGGGTGCCGGGGCGGTCCGGGTGGGCTGTTCGGGGCATTCGGTCGGCTGGACCGCGGTGAGCAGCGTCGGGTTGGGGTGCGGGGTTGGGGGGTGGGGAGGGGTGGCGGTCGCGGGTGGGCGGGGGGACGAGTGGGCGGGGTCTTCCGCGGTGGGGAGATGCGGGCTGGAGGAAGGCGGGGTTGGGGTGCGGTGGTCCGCCTCTGCGGGGTGGGGCGAAGAGGGGAGTTGGGTGGGTCCGGGTGTTCTCGTGGGGGCGGGTGGGGTGGTTGTGGGGGGCGGGGGCGTGGGGTCGGGCATGGAGGGTCCTTCGGGGTGGGTCAGTGGCGGCGGGCTGCGGCGGCGGGGATCGCGTCGGCGAGGCGGTCGAGGACGGCGCCGGCCTGCTCGTCGGTGAGGGTCAGCGGGGGCAGGAGCCGTACGACGCCGGAGTGGCGGCCGCCGAGGTCGACGATCAGGCCCCGTCTGAGGCACTGCTGCCGGACTGCCGTGGCGAGGTCGGGGGCGGCGGCCCGGGTTTCGGGGTCGACCAGTTCGACGCCGGTCATCAGGCCGCGGCCGCGGACGTCGCCGATGCAGGGGTGGTCCTCGGCGAGGCCGCGAAGGGTGGTGAGCATCCGCTCGCCCAGCGCTGCGGCGCGCTCGGCGAGACGGTTCTGCCGTACGAAGGCCAGGGTGGCGGTGCCGGCGGCCATGGCCAGCTGGTTGCCGTGGAAGGTGCCGGTGTGGGCTCCGGGGGCCCGGACGTCCAGGCCGGAGCGGTACACGATCAGGGCCAGCGGGAGGCTGCCGCCGATGGCCTTGGACATGACCATCACGTCAGGGACCACCCCTGCGTGGTCGATGCCCCAGAAGGCCCCGGTCCGGCCGACGCCCGTCTGCACCTCGTCCGCGATCAGCGGGATCCCGCGTTCCTCGGTGATCCCCCGCATGCGGCGCAGCCAGGAGTCCGGGGCCGGCAGGACCCCGCCTTCGGTCTGCACCGGCTCGACGAGCATCCCGGCCGGAGCCGGCACCCTGCCCTTGGGGTCGTCCGGGAGGCTCCCGGTCCAGCGGGCCGCGAGCCGGACGCCCTCGGCGTCTCCGACGCCGAACGGGCAGCGGAAGTCCTGCGGGTACGGAAGCCGGGTCACCCGTACGCCGAGGGCCCTGGCGGTCGTGCCGTGGTCGGCTCCGGTGAACGCGAGCAGCCCGGATCGGCCGGTCGCGGTGGTGACCAGCTCGAGCGCGGCCTCGACGGCGTCCGCGGCGGTGGGCCCGCAGAACCGGATGCGGGCGTCCGCGGCCAGTTCCGCGGGCAGGGTGGCGAACAGCTCGGTGGTGAAGGCGTCCTTGACCGGGGTGGCCACGTCCGGGACGTGCAGGGGGGCACCGGATTCGAGGACGCCGCGGATGGCTTCGAGCACCACCGGGTGGTTGTGGCCCAGGGCGAGGCTGCCCGCGCCGGAGAGGCAGTCGAGGTAGCGGCGTCCGTCGGCGCCCTCGATGGTGAGGCCGCGGGCGCGGACCGGGACGATCGGCAGGGAGTGCGCGTACGTGCGGGCGGGCGGCTCCCGCACCGCCTGGCGCCGCAGGATGCCCTCCGGCGCCTCCGCAAGGCCGCGCCCCGCACCGCCGCCGCGCCCCGCGCCCCCGCGGCCCGTACTGCCGCGGTCCGCTCCCCCGCGCCCCTGCGCCGCCCGGATCGCCTGTGCCGGGACCTGTACCGGGGCTCGGCCCGGCTGCGGAGGCAGGGGGGACGGGCGGTCGGACGGCGTGCCCGACGCCACGTCATGCCCGGTCAACGCCACGAGTGTCGGACCTCCTGCACGGACTGCTCTACCCGGTTGCGCCTCGAACACGAACGCGGCGCCCCATTCCCCGTACGTACCAACGACGGTGACGGCGGCTGAACACGGGTGGGCCCAAGATCCTTGCGCTGCGCGGTGCCGGGCCTGAGCCTCCCGGGAACCGCGGGCCCCGGCTGTGCCGTCCCCAACGGCAGCGGCATAGTGGGGTGCTGCACTCTCGGCGGCCCGCACCCCACCGCGGCCGCCGCCCACGCCCGGAACCACCAGGGGGATTGACGACATGCGACCGAACCGACCGGTCACCGCGATTCTGTGCGCGGCGGCACTTGCGATGACCGCCGCCGCCTGCGGACCCGGCGACGGGGAGGCCGGCGGAGACGCCAAGCCGACCGTGGCGGCGAGCGTCCCGTCAGGAGCCGACGGGATCAAGATCCCGGACCAGCTCAAGGACAAGCTCAAGCAGCACGGAATCGACCTGGAGAAGTGGCGGGGAGGTGAGTGGAAGAACTGGAACAAGGAGGACTGGCTCCGCGAGGCGGGCGACTACATCAACCCGGTCATCGAGGGCCTCTGGGACCCGGACCGCATGCGCGAGGCCGCCAAGACCCCGCAGCCCCCGGCCATCGACCCGGACGCGGGCAAGGACCAGGGCGTCACCGACCCCACCCCGGCGGCGGTCGCGGCGAAGCCGGCTGCCACGCCGTACCACTCAAGCGTCCCGTACTCCGGCAAGGTCTTCTTCGACGGCCCCGAGGGCTCGATGGTGTGCTCGGCGACCGTGGTCAAGGACCCGGCCCACCCGGGCAAGTCGAACATGGTGTGGACGGCGGGCCACTGCGTGCACGCGGGCAAGGCGGGCGGCTGGTACCGCAACATCGCCTTCGTCCCGTCGTACAACAACGCGGGCAAGCCGGCGGCGCAGCTCAAGGGCGCGCCGCGGCAGGAGGTGGCCCCGTACGGCGTGTGGTGGAGCGACTGGGCGCAGACCTCGGACCAGTGGATCGCGCAGGGCGGTCCGTCGGGTGGTGCGGGTGCCCCGTACGACTTCGCGGTGCTGCACGTGACCCCGGAGAAGAGCACGGGCAAGTCCCTGGAGGAGACGGTCGGCGGGGCGCTCCCGGTGGAGTTCAACGCCCCGGCGGTGCCGAAGGTGGCGAACATGACGGCGACGGGCTACCCGGCGGCGGCCCCGTTCGACGGCCAGAAGGCCTACCAGTGCACGGACAAGCCGGGCCGGCTGTCGCTGAAGGCGAATGACCCGGTGATGTACCGCATCGGCTGCACGATGACGGGCGGCTCCTCCGGCGGCGGCTGGGTCGCGACGGGCAGCGACGGCAAGCCGGTGCTGATCTCGAACACCTCGATCGGCCCGGCCAAGGCGGGTTGGCTGGCCGGGCCGCGGCTCGGCCCCGAGGCCAAGGGGATCTTCGACGCGGTGAGCGCCAAGTTCAAGTGAGCCCCGCGTCCCGGTGACGCGGAAAAGACCGAGGCCCCCTGCACGGTTGCCGTGCAGGGGGCCTCGGTCTTTTCCGGGTTCCGGTCTCCGGTATCAGCGCGACTGCGCGCCGGTCACCGGTTCGCCGGGACGAACGGGGACAGCTCCGCCGCCAGTTGCTCGTGGACGCGCACCTTGAGGAGGGTGCCCTCCGGGGTGTGCTCCTCGGAGATCACCTCGCCCTCGGCGTGCGCCTTGGCGATCAGCGAGCCGTGCGTGTACGGCACCAGGGCCTCCACCTCGACCGCGGGCCGCGGCAGTTCGATGTCGATGAGCCGCAGGAGCTCCTCGATACCCTGCCCGGTACGGGCCGAGACGGCGATGGAGTGCCGCTCGATGCGCAGCAGCCGCTGGAGGACCAGCGGGTCCGCGGCGTCGGCCTTGTTGATCACCACGATCTCGGGCACGTCGACCGCGCCGACCTCGCGGATGACCTCGCGTACGGCCGCCAGCTGCTCCTCCGGGGCCGGGTGCGAACCGTCCACGATGTGCAGGATGAGGTCGGAGTCGCCGACCTCCTCCATCGTGGAGCGGAACGCCTCGACCAGGTGGTGGGGCAGGTGCCGGACGAAGCCGACGGTGTCGGCCAGGGTGTAGACCCGGCCGCTCGGCGTCTCGGCCCGGCGCACGGTCGGGTCGAGGGTGGCGAACAGGGCGTTCTCCACGAGCACGCCCGCACCGGTGAGCCGGTTGAGCAGCGAGGACTTGCCGGCGTTGGTGTAACCGGCGATGGCGACGGAGGGCACCTTGTTGCGGCGCCGCTCCTGCCGCTTGATGTCGCGGCCCGTCTTCATCTCCGCGATCTCCCGGCGCATCTTCGCCATCTTCTCGCGGATCCGCCGCCGGTCCGTCTCGATCTTGGTCTCACCGGGGCCTCGGGTGGCCATGCCGCCGCTGCCGCCACCCATCTGCCGGGACAGCGACTGGCCCCAGCCGCGCAGGCGCGGAAGCATGTACTGCATCTGCGCGAGGGCGACCTGCGCCTTGCCCTCTCGGGACTTGGCGTGCTGGGCGAAGATGTCGAGGATCAGGGCCGTCCGGTCGACGACCTTGACCTTGACGACGTCTTCGAGGGCGATGAGCTGGCCGGGGCTGAGCTCACCGTCGCAGACGACGGTGTCGGCACCGCTCTCCAGCACGATGTCGCGCAGCTCCAGGGCCTTGCCCGAGCCGATGAAGGTGGCGGGGTCGGGCTTGTCGCGGCGCTGGATCACGCCGTCGAGCACGAGGGCACCGGCCGTCTCGGCGAGGGCGGCGAGCTCCGCGAGGGAGTTCTCGGCGTCCTCCACCGTGCCGGAGGTCCACACGCCGACGAGCACGACGCGCTCCAGGCGCAGCTGTCGGTACTCGACCTCGGTGACGTCTTCGAGCTCGGTGGAGAGGCCGGCGACGCGGCGCAGGGCGGCGCGCTCGGAGCGGTCGAACTGTTCGCCGTCGCGGTCTCCGTCGATCTCGTGGCTCCAGGCGACGTCCTCTTCCATCAGGGCGTCGGCCCGAAGGCTCTCGGTGAAGCTCTGCGAGGCGCGCACGTCGTCCTGTGCGTCCCGCGCGTCCTGGGAAGGGGAAGAAGAGGAGGTCATGGGATCCTTACGTCGGTGTCGGATGGGCCCGCATCGGGTGGCCGCGGGCCGCAGCGCGCGGCCGGGGCGTCACTCCTGGCCGCAGCTCCGCCGACCGCGCGTGCCGCACGCGACACAGTACTGTCACGGTCAACGGGTCGCGTCACCGGAAGATTCCCTCCGGCGGGCGGCCCTGTCGATGGTGACATGCCCGTTCCCGCCGGGTCACACGCTTTTCGGGCCGCTCCATTCCGGATGGCCGGGCATCGCCGGGGTCGTCTTTCCGTACAGCCACGGCTCCAGGAAGGCCTTCAGGTCGCGTCCTGCCACGTCGGAGGCCATGCGGACGAAGTCCCGGGTGTCCGCGACGGAGTCCCGGTGCTCGGTGACCCAGCGGCGCTCCAGCCGGTCGAAGGCGGCGGCGCCGATCTCCTGCCGCAGCGCGTACAGGATCAGGGCGGCCCCGTCGTAGACCACGGGCCGGAAGAGTCCGATCTTCTCGCCGGGGGCGGCCGGCTTCGGTGCCGCCGGGGGCCCGCCGGCCGCACGCCACTGGTCGGAGCGCTGGTACGCCTCGCGCATGCGCCGTTCCAGGGAGTACTTGCCGAGGCCGTCGGCGTACAGGGCCTCGTACCAGGTGGCGTGCCCCTCGTTGAGCCACAGGTCGGACCAGGTGCGCGGGGCGACGCTGTTGCCGAACCACTGGTGGGCGAGCTCGTGGACCATGACGGCCTCGACGTACCACTCGGCGTAGACCTCGCTGGAGAAGAGGCCGCTCTCGAAGAGCGAGAGGGTCTGCGTCTCCAGCTCGAAGCCGGTCTTGGCCTTGGCGATCAGCACCCCGTACGTCTCGAAGGGGTAGCGTCCGACACGCTCCTCCATCCACTCGATGTGTCCTGGAGTCTTCTTCAGCCAGGGCTCGAGCCGCTCTCGATCGGCGGCCGGGACGACGTCGCGCAGCGGCAGCCCGTGCGGTCCGGTGCGCTCCACGACGGCCGAGTCGCCGATGGAGACCTGGGCGAGCTCGGTGGCCATGGGGTGCAGGGTGCGGTACGTCCACGTGGTCGCGCCCGTCGCGGTGCGGGCCGGGAGGGCGCCCGGCAGCCCGTTGGCGACGGCCGTGAGCCCGGCTGGGGCGGTGATCCGGAACGTGAAGTACGCCTTGTCGGCGGGGTGGTCGTTGCACGGGAAGACGCGGTGGGCGGCGTCGGCCTGGTTGGCCATGGCGAGGCCGTCCTCGGTGGGCACCCAGCCGCCGTCGGTGATGCCGCGCGGGTCGCTGGTGTGCTTGACCGTGATGTGCAGCGGGCCGCCCGCGGCCACCGGGCTCGCGGGGGTGAGCACCAGGTCCTCCCCGGCGCTCTCGAAGCGCGCCGGTTCCCCGTTGACCTCGGCGGAGGCGACCGTGCCGTGGGTGAAGTCGAGGTTGATCCGCTCCAGCGGCTCCTGGGCGCGGGCGTCGATCGCGGTGACCGCGTCGAGGGGGGTCGCGTTGTCCCGGTAGGTGAGGGACAGGTCGTACGCGAGGACGTCGTACCCGGGGTTGCCCAGCTGCGGGAAGAGCGTGTCGCCGATGCCCAGCGGTGTCGGCGGGGGCAGCACGGCGGCGGTGAGGGTGAGGGAGGCCGCGGCGAGCAGGGCGGCGCGCAGGCGCGGGGAGGTGAGCTGCATCCCCTACCGCATACCAGCGCCCGCCGCGTGCCGGGGTACGGCGCGCGACGGGTCCACCCGAACGGGATCTTGCGGCCTCGGCCCGGCCGCCATGCGGCCGACACCCCGCCAGCGGCCCCCTCCTGTCGTGCCTCGGTCCCGTCATGCCCCGGTACCGGTCCCGGACGGCCGGCGCCGACCGTCCGGGCCCCGATCCCGGCCCCGATCCCGGCCCCGCCCGGTGCGTGCCTCGTGCCCGGTGCGTGCCCTACGCCCGATCCACGTCGTAGACCCCGGGCACGTCCCGCATCGCCCGCATCAGCGCCGGCAGGACGGACGCGTCCGGCAGCTGGAGGGTGTAGGTGTGCCGGACCCGCTGCTCGACGGGCGGTTCCACGGTCGCCGAGACGACCTCGACCCCTTGGCGGGCGATGGCCTCGGTCAGGTCGGCCAGCAGGTGCGGGCGGCCGAACGATTCCGCGGTCAGGGTGACCCGGCAGTCCGCGGTGGCCCGCCAGTGCACGGCGACGGAGGTGCGCCCCAGCGAGCGCATCTGGGCCACGGCGGCGCACTCGACGCGGTGGACGGTGACGGCCCCGCCCCGGACCACGAACCCGGCGACCTCGTCGGGCGGCACGGGCGTGCAGCAGCCGGCCAGCCGCACGGTGGCGTCGGGCAGGTCGGCGGCGGCGTTGCCGCCGCCGCCCCGGGCCCCGACCACCGAGAGCGGGGCCCGTGCCGGCGTGGTGGTGGGGGTGGCCCCGTCGGGGTGGTCCCGGAGCCAGCTGCTGATGGCGATCCGGGCGGCCTGGGTCTTGGCGTGTTCCAGCCATTCGGCGGCGGGGCCGGAGGAGGAGTCCTGGGCGAGCAGCAGTTGTACGGTGTCCCCGTCGGACAGGCGGGTGCCCAGGGAGGCGAGACGCCCGTTGACGCGGGCGCCGATGCAGCCGTGGGCCGTCTCCCCGTACTGGGCGTAGGCGGCGTCGATGCAGGTGGCCCCGGCGGGCAGGCCGAGGGTGCCCCCGTCGGCGCGGAAGACGGTGATCTCCCGGTCCTGGGCGAGCTCGGCGCGCAGCCCGCTCCAGAAGGTGTCGGGGTCGGGTGCGGAGCGCTGCCAGTCGAGCAGCCGGGCCAGCCAGCCGGGCCGGGTGGGGTCCACCCGCTCCTCGTCGCCGTCGCCGCCGTCCGCCGCAGCGGTGCCGGCGGCCGTGGCGGTGGGGGTGGCGGTGGCGGTGGGGGTGGCGGTGGCGTACGGGTTGCCGAGCGCGATCACGCCGGCTTCGGCGACGCGGTGCATCTGCCGGGTGCGGACGATGACCTCGGCGACGTACCCGTCGGGGGTGGCGACGGCGGTGTGCAGGGACTGGTAGAGGTTGAACTTCGGGGCGGCGACGAAGTCCTTGAACTCCGAGACGACCGGGGTGAAACAGGTGTGCAGCTCCCCCAGCACCCCGTAGCAGTCGGCGTTCTCCCCGACGAGGACGAGGATGCGGCCGAAGTCGGAGCCGCGCAGCTCGCCGCGTTTGACGGCGACGCGGTGCACGGAGACGAAGTGCCGGGGCCGTACCTGGACCTCGGCGGCGATGCCGGCGTCGCGCAGGACGGCACGTACGGAGTCGGCGATGCCGGGCAGCGGGTCGGCCTCGCCGGCGTGGGCCGCGATGAGGGCGCGGGTGTGCTCGTACTCCTCGGGGTGCAGGATCGCGAAGACGAGGTCTTCCAGTTCGGTCTTCAGGGCCTGTACGCCGAGCCGTTCGGCCAGCGGGATGAGCACGTCCCGGGTGACCTTGGCGATGCGGGCCTGTTTCTCGGGGCGCATCACGCCGAGGGTGCGCATGTTGTGCAGCCGGTCGGCGAGTTTGATGGACATGACGCGGACGTCGTTCCCGGTGGCGACGAGCATCTTGCGGAAGGTCTCGGGCTCGGCGGCCGCCCCGTAGTCGATCTTCTCGACCTTGGTGACGCCGTCGACGATGAAGCAGACCTCGTCCCCGAACTCGGCGCGGACCTGATCGAGGGTCACGTCGGTGTCCTCGACCGTGTCGTGGAGGAGGGAAGCCGTCAACGTGGTGGTTTCGGCGCCGAGTTCGGCGAGGATCAGGGTGACGGCGAGCGGGTGTGTGATGTACGGCTCACCGCTCTTGCGCATCTGGCCGCGGTGCGACGACTCGGCGAGGACGTACGCGCGGTGCAGGACGGACAGGTCCGCGTCGGGATGGTGGGCGCGGTGCGCCTCGGCCACATGGCCGATGGCATCGGGCAGCCGGTCCCGGGGCGTGGGCCCGAGGAGGGCCGCGCGCCCGAGTCGACGCAGGTCAATGCGGGTCCGGCCCCGTCTGCGGAGCTCGGGGCGCACTTCGGGTCGTGCTTCGGGGTTCGTGGCCTCTGCACTCATGGGCACCTCCGGCGGCTTCGACCGGCTGCGGCGGGCATGGGGTGAGCCCTCAGGGCCGGTGTCTGATGCTACCGGCCCCACCACGTGGCGCAGTCCGCCTCTCGCTGAGCGTGAAACGGATCACCCATGAGAGGGAATCTTCAGGCGAAGGCCGTTTCGGTCAGCCAGGAGGGGTCGAGCTCCCCCGCTGCCACGATCACGGCGGGTCCGGTCATGTCGATCCGGCCGTCGGGGTGTTCGGTGATGAGGAGGGTGCCGCCGAGGAGGTCCACCGTGTACGTGACGGGCTGTCCGGTGACGGCCGGGTCGGCGCCGTCGCGGCGGACGGCGGCCACGGCGACGGCGCAGGCGCCGGTGCCGCAGGAGCGGGTCTCGCCGGAGCCGCGTTCGTGGACGCGCATGGCGACGTGCCGGGGGCCGCGGTCGATGACGAACTCCACGTTGACGCCGGCCGGGTAGACCTCGGCGGGGCTGTACTGCGGCGGGTCGAGCAGCCGTCCGGCGTGGTCGAGGCTGTCGACGAACGCGACGGCGTGCGGGTTCCCCATGTTCACGTTGCGGGCGGGCCAGGCGCGGTCGCCGACGACGACGGTGACCTGCTCCTCCGGGAGGACGGCGCGGCCCATGGAGACCGTGACGTCGCCGCTCTTGTCGAGGTGCACCCGCTTGACGCCGCCGCGGGTGGCGACGGCGAGGTCGCCGGGCTCGACGTGCCCGGCGTACTGCAGGTAGCGGGCGAAGACGCGGACGCCGTTGCCGCACATCTCGGCGATGGAGCCGTCGCTGTTGCGGTAGTCCATGAACCACTCGGCCTCGTCGGCCATGTGCGCGGCCTCGGGGTGGGCGGCGGACCGGACGACGTGCAGCACTCCGTCCGCGCCGATGCCGGCGCGCCGGTCGCACAGCCTGGCGACGGCGGCGGCGGGCAGGTCGACGGCGTTGTCCGGGTCCGGGACGATCACGAAGTCGTTCTCGGTGCCGTGGCCCTTGAGGAAGGAGAGGCTGGTCTGCGTCACGCGCCCATCGTACCGAGGAAGGTTTCCGACCGGCCGGCGGCCACGGCGGACGCCGCGGGCACGGCAGGCTTGTCGGGCACGGCCAGCGCTGCGGGCACGGCAGGCACGGCGGCTACCGCAGCCGGGCCACCCGGTAGACGGCGAGGCCTACGACGGCCAGCACGACCAGGGCGTACAGCGCGGCCATGCGCCAGTCGGGGCGGCGGCCGCTGCCCCGGGGCGGGAGCCCGGGCCAGGTGTAGCCGACGCGGCGCGCGGCCATCATGCCCCAGCCTGCCGCGCAGCAGCTGATCAGGAAGCCGAGCATGGCGACCACGGCTCCGCCGTCGCCGAACTCGAAGGCGAGGGGGAAGGCGAACATCAGGGAGCCGGCGGCGGCCAGCATCACGATCGGGGCGATCTGCCAGATGCGCAGCCGGCGCTGCGGGCGCAGCTCCACCTCGAACTCGGGGCCGGCCGGGTCCTCGCCCTCGCCGGAGCCGGAGGCGTCCGGGCCGTCGGAGGTCAGCCGGGCAGGGTCGGCGGGCAGCCCGAGCTCTTCGGGGACCGCGGGCACGACGGGCACGGCGGGCTCGCCGAGGACCGCCGGGTCCGTCGTCCCCCGCGTCCCGTCCCGCCCGGTGTCACGAGGGCCGGCCTCCATCGCCACGCGCCCTCCCCACTCGGACTTCGCACGCTGCCGTTCACCGCCGGTGACCACACCCGCGGAATTTGATGATGGCACGGTCCGGGGCCCCGAACGCGCGCGCGGGGCGTCCCGATGCCATCACGTGATCAGGCTGTAACCGCTCGTTCGACCAACGACTGCGCGAGTCCGGGGAGTTCCCGGCGGTCCGCGGCAGCTCCGCTGAGCCAGTGGACACGGGGGTCGCGGCGGAACCAGGAGTCCTGGCGGCGGGCGAACCGCTTGGTGGCCCGGATCGTCTCGGCCCTGGCCTCGTCCTCGGTGCACTCCCCGGCCAGGGCGGCCAGCACCTGCTGGTAGCCGAGCGCCCTGGAGGCGGTGATCCCGTCGCGCAGGCCGCGGACCTCCAGGGCCCGGACCTCGTCCACGAGCCCGTCCTCCCACATCCGGTCCACGCGCCGGGCGATCCGCTCGTCGAGTTCCGGCCGGCCCACGTCGACGCCGATCTGGACGGTGTCGTAGACGGACTCGTGGCCGGGCAGGTTGGCGGTGAAGGGCTTCCCGGTGATCTCGATGACCTCCAGGGCGCGGACGATGCGGCGGCCGTTGCCGGGCAGGATCGCCTGCGCCGCGGCCGGGTCGGCGGCGGCGAGCCGGGCGTGCAGGACACCGGGGCCGCGCTCGGCGAGCTCCTCCTCCAGCCGGGCCCGGACGGCGGGGTCGGTGCCGGGGAACTCCATGGCGTCGAGGGCGCCGCGGACGTACAGCCCGGATCCGCCGACGAGGACGGGCGTACGGCCCTGGGCGAGCAGCTTGTCGATCTCGGCGCGGGCCAGGCGCTGGTACTCGGCGACGCTCGCCGTCTCGGTCACGTCCCAGATGTCGAGGAGGTGGTGCGGGACCCCGCCGCGCTCCTCCTCCGTCAGCTTGGCGGTGCCGATGTCCATCCCGCGGTAGAGCTGCATGGAGTCGGCGTTGACGACTTCGCCGTCGAAATGGCGGGCCAGGGCCACGCCCAGGTCGGACTTTCCGGCCGCGGTGGGGCCGACGACGGCGATGACCCGCGGGGCGGGGGCTGCGTTGCTCACTGCCCCAGTCTCGCAAACCCTCCGGCATGTACTCGATCGAGCTACGTGACGGGGTGGGGGCGGGGTCGTTGCCCTGACGTGGTTCCGCCGGGCGTGCGCCCGGCGCAGGCGCGGCCGGACCGGGCGGAACTTCACCCGCACGAGTAACGTTAAGGGGAGTAGACATGGGCGTTTTTGACCGGTTTTTTCGTCGCAAGGGCCATGTGGCGGCTGATGACGTCGCGACGGAGGACGTGACGGCGGAGTCCGTGGTGGCCGACGGGGCAGCCGGGCCCGGGTCGGCTGCGGTGCAGCCTCCCGCGGCGGAGGCCGCGGAGATTCCGCAGCAGCAGTCGGCGCGGGCCGCGGCGGACAGCGAAGCCGGCGAGGACGCCCGTACGTAGCCACCGCCACGGGAAGGTGACCCATGGGCCTGCTGGACACACTGAAGGCCAAGCTCGCTCCGGCGAAGGAGAAGGTCGGCGACCTCGCGCACAAGAACGAGGGCAGGATCGGCGAGGGTCTGGACAAGGTCGCGAAGGCCGTGGACTCCAAGACGCACGGCAAGTACAGCGACAAGATCACGTCCGGAACGGGCAAGGCGAAGGAAGCCCTGGGCAAGATCGCGCACAAGGAAGCCCCCGGCGGGCCCACGCCGCCGGCCGCCTCCTGACCGCGGTCCCGGAAGGGGCGCGGGGCCGGCGGCCACCGCGCCCTTTTCCATGTCCGGGGCCGGGGCCGGGGCGGCGGCCGGTCAGGACGGCTAGGACCAGGCGGCGACGAAGTAGCCGACGCCGTAGGGGGCGTCCTCGTAGAGCAGCCGGCCGCCCAGGCCCGCGCCCTCGGCGGCGCCGGCCAGCACCTGCCAGGGGGCCCGGCCCGCGGCCTGGAGCTCGCGGGCGAGGCCCGCGTCGAGGGCGGCGAGCGCGGCGGTGTCGGCGTCGGCGAGGGCTCGCGCGGCGGCGGCGTCGAAGGGGGCGGCGCGCTCGTCGAGGTAGCCGGGCGCCTTCACGGTCCGGCAGGCGCTGCCGTCGCCCATGACGAGGAGGGCGACGCGGTCGGCGCGCGCGGCGAGTTCGCGGCCCGTCTCGAGGCAGCGGGCGGTGTCGAGCGCCTCGGGCACCGCGAGCGCCTCCAGGGGTGCGGCCCCCCACCGGGCACGGTCGAGGAGCCAGGCCGCCACGGCGAGCGAAGTCGGCAGCGGAAGCGGCCCCGTGCCGCCCTCCCTGCCGCCGTCGCCGTCGCGCTCGCCGTCTCCGAGGCGTACGTCGACCCCGACGCCGAAGCGGCGGAAGCTGCCGCGGGCGCCCTGGGGGTAGGGCCCGGATTCCCCCTCCCCGGCGGCGCCCACCACGACCAGCACGTCGGGGCGGGAGGCGGCGAGCACCGCGAGGGCGTCGGAGCAGGCGGTACGGGCGTCGCCGAGTTCGGCGGCGGCCCCCGCGGCGACCTCGGGCACGAGGAGCGGCGGGGCGGGGCAGACGGCGGCGGCTACGAGCATGATCCGCAGCCTAGCCGCCGGCACCGCCCCGCGGGATCCGCCGGCCCGGGCTCACCGCGGGTCCGATCCGGGTTCCGGCGGCGCCTCGCATCCGCCGCGGCAGGCAGCACCTTGCCCGGCTCCGGAGGTCGGCAGCGCGAGTAGGACCGCCGACCCGGGTGCCGGTGCCGGCCGGGGCGGCGGGACGGGGGCGGCGATCCGGCTCAGCCGGCGAGGCCGCAGGAAGGGGCCGACTCCGGGAGCGGGGCGGGGACGCCCAGCGTGGGGATGCCGAGCATGACGCCCTTGGGCTGCGCCGGGGCCGCGTTGCGCTTCTCCCAGGCGTCGCCGGCCCGGGTGCGCCGCACGGACTGCGTCGGGCCCTCGGCGAGGAGGTGGTGCGGGGCCGCGTAGGTGATCTCCACGGTCACCACGTCGCCCGGGCGGACGTCCTCGTCCGGCTTCGTGAAGTGGACCAGACGGTTGTCGGGGGCGCGGCCGGACAGGCGGTGCGTGGTGCCGTCCTTGCGGCCCTCGCCCTCCGCGACCATGACCTCGAGGGTGCGGCCGACCTGCTTCTTGTTCTCCTCCCAGGAAATCTCCTCCTGGAGGGCCACCAGGCGCATGTAGCGGTCCTGGACGACCTCCTTGGGGATCTGGCCCTCCATGTCGGCGGCCGGGGTCCCGGGGCGCTTGGAGTACTGGAAGGTGAACGCGCTGGCGAAGCGCGCCTCGCGGACCACGTGCATCGTCTGCTCGAAGTCCTCCTCGGTCTCGCCGGGGAAGCCCACGATGATGTCGGTGGAGATCGCGGCGTGCGGGATGGCCGCGCGGACCTTCTCGATGATGCCGAGGAACCGCTCCTGGCGGTACGAGCGGCGCATCGCCTTCAGGATCCGGTCCGAGCCGGACTGGAGCGGCATGTGCAGCTGCGGCATCACGTTCGGGGTCTCGGCCATGGCCGCGATCACGTCGTCGGTGAAGTCGCGCGGGTGCGGGGAGGTGAAGCGGACCCGCTCCAGGCCCTCGATCTGCCCGCAGGCCCGCAGCAGCTTGGAGAAGGCCTCGCGGTCGCCCAGGTCGGAGCCGTACGCGTTGACGTTCTGGCCGAGCAGGGTGATCTCGGAGACGCCCTCGCCGACCAGGGCCTCGATCTCGGCGAGGATGTCGCCGGGACGGCGGTCCTCCTCCTTGCCGCGCAGCGCCGGGACGATGCAGAAGGTGCAGGTGTTGTTGCAGCCGACGGAGATCGAGACCCAGGCGGCGTACGCGGACTCGCGGCGGGTCGGCAGCGTGGAGGGGAAGGCCTCCAGCGACTCGGCGATCTCGATCTGCGCCTCCTCCTGGATGCGGGCGCGCTCCAGCAGGACGGGCAGCTTGCCGATGTTGTGCGTACCGAAGACGACGTCGACCCACGGGGCCTTCTTGACGATCGTGTCGCGGTCCTTCTGCGCCAGGCAGCCGCCGACGGCGATCTGCATGCCGGGGCGCCTGGTCTTCATCGGGGCGAGCCGGCCGAGGTTGCCGTACAGCTTGTTGTCGGCGTTCTCGCGGACGGCGCACGTGTTGAACACTACGACGTCGGCGTCGCCGTCGGAGCCCTCCGGGGCCCGGGTGTAGCCCGCCTCCTCCAGCAGTCCGGAGAGTCGCTCGGAGTCATGCACGTTCATCTGGCACCCGTAGGTGCGCACCTCGTATGTTCCCTTGACGTCCACTGCCGTGCTCCGGTCGCTGCTGCTGGTCATGGAACAAGGGTAGGTGCTGCCCGGGAGAGCCCACTGCCGCAGCCCGGCAGAGCCGCCCCGCGGAGGCCGCTGCTGCCGCTGCTGTCGCTGGAGAGCGTGGTCCGGCGCGGGAAGGCATGACGGCCGCGGCGCGCGGACGGGGCATTCGTTGTTTCCGGCGGGACACAGCCGCTTTGCGCTGCGATTTTTCGAGTGCGCGGAATCGATTCCGTATACCGAAACGTTTTCCCCGTCACACGAATGAAACCCGGAAGATCGATTTTAGGATATTCATGACTGTGCAGGGGTGTTGTGCGAAGGTTGCACAATTCGGTGCGGACCCGTAACACTGTGCGCAACACCCCCCTCCCGGGGCGGCGTACCGAAAGCGGCAGTGCGCTGAATTCGGCGGTACCGGCGTGGAATGCGCACCGAATTGCGCCCCATTCTGCGCCCATCGGGAAGCGTGAACGTCACTGTGATGCGAGATAGGCTGCCTCATGCCTCGTAGAGAGTTAAGGCGAGCACGGGAGTCCGTTCTTTCCATGGGGCTGCTGGGTCCGTCCGGACCCAGGCCGGAAAGCCTCGGACTCGTTGACCTCCGATCCAATCAGAACCCCTTCGGCGGGCGGTACGGCCGCTATCCCGAGTACTCGCCGGATTTCCTCGCGCCCCTCTACCTGGCGGCGCTGGAGGTTCTTGATCCGCCTCCGTCCTGCGGCCAGGGTGAGGGTGCCTTCCCGCAGGACGGCAGTCGTCCCCGGCAGGCGGATGTGGCCATCACCCGTGGGGCCACGGAGGCACTGGACCTCCTCCTGCGGGCACTGTTCGAGCCGGGCAGGGACGCCGTGGCGGTCACCTGGCCGAGCTTCGGCGTCTTCGAGCAGTTCGCAGCACTGCACGACGTGACGCGATACCGGGTGCCGCTCGGCGGGGTGCGGTACGACCGGCTGGACGTCGATCGGCTGCTGTCGCTTCCGGTCAAGGGGATCTTTCTCTGCAACCCCAACAACCCGACCAGCACCTGTCTGGACGCCGACGACCTGGACCGCCTGCTGGACCGGTTCGACGGCATCGTGATCGTCGACGAAACGTATGCCGAGTTCACCGGCCGGCCCTCACTCGGCCACCGGCTGAGTTCACATCCGGGTCTGATTTCGGTGAGGTCGATGTCGAAGGCGCTCGGCATGGCGAATCTGCGGCTGGGAGCGGTCCTCGGGGCACCCGATCTCATCGAGGCGGTGCGCCGGGTCCGGCCGCCGTTCCCCGTCCCCGGCCCGGTGGCCGAGGCCGCCGCGGCGGAATTGTCCGACCATGCGCAGCTCGTATCGCGTGTCTCCTCCTGCGTAGCGGAACGCGACCGGCTGGCGAAGGCGCTCGCGGACTGCCCGGGCGTGCAGGACGTCTTCTCCGACGCGGGATTCGTGACCGTTCGGGTGGTCGACCGAGACGCCGTGATGGCGGAACTCAAGGACTCCCGCATCGCTGTGCATCCCGAGCCGGAAGGCTGGCACGGATTTCTTCGGGTCTCCGTCGGAGCACCGCAGGAAAACGCGCTGCTGCTTTCCGCTCTCCGGCGCAGCGCCCGACACATCCCCCTCTGACCCCTCTGCCCCCCTCTCACAGGAAGCAGCCATACATGAACGACGCACTCACCATCGACAGGCCGCAGCTGGCCACCGACGTCGTGACCGTCAGGCGCAAGGACATCCGCGCGATCTCCTCCGTCATGGTCGACGGAAAGTCCCACCGGCTCGGCGAGCAGCGGGACTTCCGGCGCAACGACCTCCTGGCCGACTTCGTCCCGGAGGCGGGACGGCTGTCTCTGGCCTGGGTACGCCTGGCCGACGGCGAACAGCTGGACGTCCACCAGCATCCGACCAAGTCGATGATCCTGGTCTGCAAGGGTTCGGTGCGCCTCCTCGGAGACCGGGAGGAAGAGCTGGCCGAGGGCGACACCGTCGTGGTCCCCCCGGGCGCCCGGCACGGCTTCGTCACCAGGCCGGGCGAGGAGTTCCAGGGACTCTCGGTGCAGTTCGAGGGCGGCGGGCTCTACGAGGACGAGTCGGCGCCGCGTGTCGAGTTCAGCGGCGGCCTCGCGTCCCTGGCCGACCTCGAGCGGTACAACGACGAACGGCTGCAGGCGTTCGGCAAGCACCACATGTTCGACCTGTTCGACAGTGGTCGGGTCGGGGCGGACCCCGAGATGCGCGACCGCTTCGTTTCCGCTCTGTACGTCTGGTCCGTGTATTTCCAGCGCATGCTCTACGCGCGGCAGGCGGTCTGTGCCGATCCGCTGCTGCGCGAGGTGTACGCCGACCACCTGCGGGAGGAGTTCGGGCACGACGTGCTGCTGAAGGAGCAGCACGGCGTCAGTGAGACGGTCTACGACCCCATGCTGGAAGCCGTCGGCAACTGGTTCGTCATGCAGATGCACGGCACGGACGAGGCGGCGAAGATCGTGATCGTTCACATGGTCGTCGAGTCGTGCTGCGCGGTGTTCGGCGAGCGCACCAGTGTGGCCTTCACCGAGAGGTCCGCGGCCGACGGCTCCTACTTCGACCTGCACGCGGAAGTGGACGAGGACCACCGGGAGCTGGGCCGCGACTACCTTCGCGGGCTGTCCGCCGCCCAGTACTCCCCGCTGCGGCAGGTCTGTGCCCAGGCATGGGACCAGATCGACCTGCTCTTCGACCGTATCGCCGCCCACATGGTGCGCTGAGCTGCCGACCTGCACGGAGGAGGGCCGATGCGCCACGCACGCTCGGATGCGGGCCTGTTTCCGCACCCGGACAACCGCGACACGTTCATGGAACTGCTGCGGCACGTCACCGACGACTACTACCGGTGGTACACGCAGTGTGCGGGAGCGGCGGCACCGGCTCTTCCCGCGCCCGAGGACGGGGGGTACGGCGGGCACCGCTCCGCCGGGCCGCCCGAGAGCATGAAGACCGTCGGCGACCTGGTCCGGGAGCTGTCCGGGCGGCTCGCGCGGGAGTCGACGCCGTTCCCCTCGCCGCTGTATCTGGCCCACATGACCACGGACCTCCCGGTGGCGGCGAGTCTGGCCCACCTCTGCGCGATGCTCTACAACCCCAACAACGTCACACCGGAGGTCGCTCCGGTCACCACCGAGCTCGAACACGAGGTGTCCGAGGACCTGTGCCGCCTGATCGGCCACGCCCCCGGCACGGGGTGGGCGCACCTGTCGTCGGGAGGGCACGCCGCCAATTACGAGGCCATGTGGATCGCACGCAACCTGCGCAGCGTGCCCAGCGCCGTGGCGGCCCACCCCGCCGCACGCGACCTCGTCTCCGGCGTGCCCCCGGTCGTCCTGGCCAACATGCCGGTCGCCCGTGTCCTCGACCTCGTCGAGGCCCTGTCCGGGCGCGGACTCCTCCCCGAGATCGCGCGGCTGGCCGCCGCACAGCGGCGTGAGGCGAACACCGCCGGCACGCTCCTGCTCGCCCGCAGTGCCCACTACGCCTGGGACAAGTGCGCCGACCTGCTCGGGCTGGGACCGGCCGACGTGGAGCCGGTGGGACTGACGCCGGCACACCGGCTGGACGTGCACGCGCTCGGTCGGCGCGTACGGGACCTGCTGCAGAGGGGACAGCCGATCCTGGCCGTGGTCGCCATGTGCGGCAGCAGCGGCGAGGGCGCCGTCGACGACCTGGACGCCGTTCTGCGGTTGCGCGCCGATTGCGAGCGGCACTTCGGAGCATCGTTCTACGTCCATGTCGATGCCGCATTCGGCGGGTACTTCCGCAGCCTGTGGCTGGAACCCGACGGTGGCATGGCGCCCTACGACGACCGGCCGCAGGCCGGCAGCGGCGCCCGAATGAAACCAGAGGTCCACGCCGCTTTCCGTGCGCTGCCCGGGGCCGACTCGGTGACCGTGGACCCGCACAAGAGCGGTCACACCCCGTACCCCGCGGGCAGTCTGGTGCTGCGCGACCGGCGGGCCGTCGCCCTTGTGGCCCGGGAGTCGGCGTATTTCGGTCACGGGGACGGCAGCCGGCTCCCCTTCGGTCCGCACACGCTGGAAGGGGCGCGCCCCGGGGCTGCGGCTGCGGCCGTCTGGGCGGCGCACCGGCAGATCGGTCTGCACGCCGATGGCTACGGCCGCCTGCTGGGCGGCTGCATCGCATCGGCTCAGCGTCTGCACGAGCGGTTCTCGCCTCGGCGGTCCCTGCCCACCGGGCCAGGGACCGCCGGGGCCCCCGAGATCGTCAGCTGCTTCCCGCCGGATCTGAACATGATCAACTTGTCGGTCGGCCCGATGGACACCGATGGGGGCAGCGTCCCGGCCGGCCGGGCGGCGGGCGCCGCCGGCCGCCGGGTGCTGGAATCGATCCTTGCCGAGGCGGCCTCGGCGCCACTGACCAGCCTCTACGTCTCCGGGAACACCCTCACCGGCCGCTCCCGGCCCGGAGAGGCGGAGCAGGTGCTGCGGCTGTGCCTCATGAAGCAACTCGGAGCGGGGGCCCTGGACACGGTGGTGCGGAGTCTGCAGGCTGCCGTTTCCCGGTCCCTGGGCACGGCGGGCGCTGCCGGTACCGTCGCGCGGCCGGCCCCCGTTTCCGCGGTTCAGTGACGGCGGGCGACGATGAAGAGGCGCCGGAACGGGAAGAGCGTCCTCCCGTCGGGCAGTGACGGGTACGCCGCACGCAGCCGGTCCAGGTAGGAGCTGCGGAAGGCACCGAACTCGGCCGCGGACAGCCCGTCGATGACGGGCCGCAGCCCAGCGGCCTCGACCCAGGTCCACACCGGGTCGGGGCCGCTCAGCACGTGCAGGTACTCGGTGCTCCAGATGTCCGGTTCGACGGCGGGGCTCGCGAGCAGGGCGTGGTAGTCGGCCGCATCCAGGGTGTGGGGCCGGGAGAGCGCCCCGCGCAGCTCCGGCGGACCGAGCGGCGTTCCTCCCGGCCCGCCGTCCTCCAGTGTCTCCAGCATCAGGCGGAACCACGGCGTGTGATGGAACACCGGCATCTGCACCGCCAGCGCACCGCGGGGGGCGAGGTCGCCGGCCAGGCGCCGCAGGATGCCACCGTGGCCGGGAACCAGGTGGAACAAGGAGTTGGCGAGCAGCAGACCGGGCGGGCGCGGGGGGCGCCACGAGCCGATGTCCTCCTGGTGCAGGAGCGCCTCCGGCGCTGTCTCGGCAGCCGCTCGCAGCATCTCCGCGGAACTGTCGACGCCGTGCACCTCGGCGCGGGGGAAGCGTTCGGTGAGGAGACGGGTGATGGTGCCGGGGCCGCACCCGATGTCGTACACGACGGAGGGGGGAGCCTCGAACCGGACCCGGTCCAGCAGCTCCAGCGCGGGCCGCATCCGGTGTTCCGGGAAACGCAGGTACAGCTGCGGGTCCCAGCTCACGGCGGCGTATGAGGCACTGCACGTGTCTCCGGCAGTCATGGTCGTCCGTTCGTTGGAGGTACGGTCTGGCATCAGGCGGACACCAACTGGCCGGCCTGCAGTTTCCAGAGACCGGCGTACATGCCGTCGCGCGCCAGGAGTTCGCCGTGGGTCCCCTGCTCGGTCACCCGGCCGCCGGCGCTCAGGACGTAGATCCGGTCGGAGCCCCGGACGGTGGACAGCCGGTGCGCGATGATGATCAGCGTGCGGTTGGTCCCGAACTTCTGCAGGGCGTCCTGGATGGCCGCCTCGGTCTCGTTGTCGACCGCGGACGTGGCCTCGTCCAGGATCACGACCGGAGGGTCGCGCAGGACCGTGCGGGCCAGCGCGATGCGCTGCTTCTGTCCGCCGGACAGCGCGGCACCGCGTTCTCCGACCAGGGTGTCGTAGCCGTGGGGCAGCGCGTCGATGAAGTCGTGCGCCCCGGCGGTGCGGGCCGCGGCGACGAGCTGCTCGTCGGTGGCGTCGAAGGTGCCGTAGCGGATGTTCTCCGCGATCGTGGCATCGAACAGGAACGGCTCCTGGGACACGTACCCGATCGTGCGGCGCAGCTCGGGCAGGGAGAGGGCGCGGACGTCCGTGCCGTCGAGCAGCACCCCTCCGTGGCTGGGGTGGCGGAACCCCATGAGCAGTTTGGCAATGGTGGTCTTGCCCGCGCCGGTGGTGCCGACGATGCCGATGGTCTGGCCGGCACCGACGGTCAGAGAGGTGCCGCGCAGCGCCGGGGGCCGTCCGGGGTAGGCGAACGCGACCTTCTGGAGCTCGATCTCCCCCTTGACCTGCTGTGCGGGCAGCGGATGGCCGCCCCGGGCACTGCGCTCCTCCGGCAGGTCGTGCAGGTACTGCACGCGGTCCAGAGCCGTGAGTGTGCGCTGGTACTGGTCGGTGACGCTGCCGAGCCGGTTCAGCTTCGCGAGGGCGTTGCCCGGCATTTCGATCAGTGGGCCGAACGCCACGGCGGACAGCGTGCCCCCCAGCACGGCCTTGCCTCCCAGCAGCAGTGTTCCGACCAGTGCCGAGCAGGCGGACAGCCGCAGGACCTGGGTCCGGGCCGCCGCGCTGCGATCGGTGCGCCGGTTGAGCTCGCGGTAGTCACGGCTCAGGTCGGCGACGCGCCCCCGCTCGTGGTCCTCGGTGCACGCGGCCTTGATGGTGGTGTGCGCCTGAAGGTTCTCGGCCATGCGGCCGTTCAACCGCGCGCGCCGCTCTCCGGAGGCACCGTGGTCGGCGATCGCGCGCCTGTGGAACCGGAAGGACAGCCAGGTGACCAGCGGGACCGGGGCAAAGGCGACCCACGCGATCTGCGGTGCCAGGAGCATGTACACCGGGACGAGCACGGCGAAGCTGGTCGCGAGTTGGACCACTTCGTGCAGGTTGGTGCTGACGAAGGAGCCGATCTGGCCGATGTCCTCGGTCAGCACCGATGTGATCCGGCTGGTGCGCTCGTTCTCCAGATCGGCCGGCGCCAGGCGCTGGACGTGGTCGTAGGTGCGCGTGCGCCAGTCGTCCTCGACGGCCTGCCCCAGCCGTCGCCAGCTGACGTCGGCCTGGTAACCCAGGGCAGCCATGGCGACGCACGCCAGCCCTGCGGCGCCGGCGAGAGCCGACAGCTGGGCCGCGGTAGTCGCCAGACCCCACTGCGCCAGGGTGGTGCTTCCGCCTCTGGCGAGCACCAGGATGATCGAGGGGACCAAGGCGTACATCGCCATCTCCGCGAACTGGGCGAGTACGGAGAGGAGCGTCGCCGCGCGGAGCTGCCGCTTGTGCTTGCCGATGATGTGCCGCAGCGGACGCTCGCGCGGAGCTGCACCCTCTGGCCGCTGTGCGCGGTCGAACTGCCGCCATGACCGTTTGACCACGATCGCTGTCGCCGTGGCGGCCAGTCCCAGGCTGACGACCGGGTTGGCGAGCAGTTTCAGGCAGAGCGTGCCGCAGGCTGCGACCGCGGCGGCGGTCGTGACGGCAGCGCCCGAGGTCACGGCCTTGGGAAGGACGTGACGCCGAGCCGGTGCGGCCCGTCCGTCCGGGCCCGGACGGCTCGCGGTGCCGTTTCGGGAGGTGCCGCGGTCGCGGTACGCGTCGGCCTGCATCAGGCCGCGCGTGACGGCCACGTGCACGCGCAGGGCGATGTCCTGTGAGGCGATGCCGGGGTCGTGCAGCACCAGCACCCGCCCGGTGACCGGGTTCACGTGCGCCTCGGTGATCTCGTCACCCTCGGTGAGGTGGTTTTCGATCAGGCGCGCGAGGAACGGCCTGCCCGTGACCTTCTCGAAGTCCCAGCGCTGTCTGCCGGGAATCACTGAGCGGGCCCGCAGCATCCCCCGAACGTCGGGATGGCGTGGCATGGGCGGGGTGGTGGGCTGGGCTACCAGCAGGGACATCGCGACAATCACCGGTTTTCGGATGGGGCGCCGGATGGTGCGGCACCGCCGCGGGGCACGTCCGTACCCCGCGGCTGGGATGGGGGACCCAGGAGCTAGCGAGCGCGCCCGGGGAGAGGACGGGACGGGGCCGACCGGTGATCCAGGGAACTCAGCGGCAGGTCGGGGGAGTGCGCGACCGCTGCCAACAGCCGTACCCAGCGAGCGAAGAGATCGCTGATCGTCCGCCGGTCGAACAGGTCGGTGTTGAACCGGAACAAGCCGTCCATGCCGGCCGGACTTCCGTCCGCCTCTTCTCGTTCCGTCAGGCCGATGCACAGCGGGTCGTGGGCCGTGCCGGTCCCCACGTCGACTTCACTCACGTGCATTCCGGGCGGGTCGAAGCGGCCCTGGGGGGTGTTCTGCAGGATGAGCATCACGTGGTAGAGCGCGTCGGGGGCCCCGAGCGCCTCCACCAGCTGAAGGAAGTGCAGGTCCTGGTGGGCGTAGGCGCCGAGCGCGGTTTCCCGGGACTGTTCCAGGAGCTCGGCGAAGGTGGGGTCGCCGGAGGTGTCCGTCCGCAGCACCAGGAGGTTGGCGACGAAGCCCACCAGGTCGTCCAGGGCCTGGTCCGTGCGTCCGGCGACGGGGATGCCGACAAGGATGTCGGTGCCGGCGCCCAGCTCGGTGAACACGGCGGCGAGAGCGGCGTGGAGCACCATGAACAGGCTCGTCCCCGTGCCGCGGGCCAGTTCGGCCAGCTGCGCGTGCAGCCCGGCGTCGATGCCGACCCTGATGTGGTCGCCACGGTGCGAGACGGCGGAGGACCAGGACCGGTCGTAGGGGAGCGGGAGTTCTTCGGGGATGCCGGTGAGGTTCTTGGTCCAGTACGCGAGTTGGCGGGCGGCGAGGCTGTCGGGGTCGCCGGGGTCGCCGAGGAGGTGCTGCTGCCACAGCGTGTAGTCGGCGTACTGCACGGGCAGGGGCTGCCAGGACGGCTGCCCGCCCCGGCTGCGGGCCGCGTACGCGGTGGCCAGGTCACGCGTGAGCACCCCGACCGACCAGCCGTCGGCAGCGATGTGGTGCACCACGAGCAGGAGCACGTGCTCACCGGGCCCGACCGCGAACAGCTCGGCATGCACCGGCAGCTCCGCGGCCAGATCGAACGGATGCCGGGCGGCCTGCGCCAGCAGCCCGGGAAGACCCTCCTCGTCCGTATCGGTGACCGCGAGCACCGCGGACGTCCCGGACGGCGCGAGGACGTGCTGGCAGGCCACGCCACCGCTCTCCCGGAACACCGTCCGCAGGGCCTCGTGCCGGGCCGTCACATCGGCCAGCGCCCGCCCGAGCGCCGCACGGTCCAGATCACCGGTCAACCGCAACGCCAGGGGAATGTTGTACGTGGCACCCGGCCCCTCTTCGCAGTACAGGGACCACAGCCACTGCTGTCCGTAGGACAGCGGCATCCTCTTGGGACGCCGTCCTCGCACGAGGGCGGCGCGGACCGGCTGGGAAGCGCTGCCCAGCCGGGTCGCCAGTGCGGCGACGGTGGGGGCCTCGAACAGTGTGCGTACGGTCAGTTCTGTGCCGAGGGTGGTGCGGATGCGGCTGGTGAGCCGGGTGGCCAGCAGGGAGTGGCCCCCCAGGGCAAAGAAATCGTCATCGGCTCCCACCACCGGCATACCCAGCACCTCGGCGAACAAACCCGCAAGCACCTGCTCCTCAGGCGTACGCGGAGCCCGACCACCCCCCACAATCTCCGCACCGGGCACAGGCAGCGCAGCCCGGTCCAGCTTCCCGTTCGGAGTCAGCGGCAACGCCTCCAGCACCACCACAGCCGAAGGCACCATGTAAGCCGGAAG
>NZ_JBWKDK010000027.1:77601-111932 GCF_056436005.1 Streptomyces sp. NPDC043854 | reverse complement strand
TCCCCCCCGCCCCCCCCACCCCCCCCCCCCCCCCCCCCCTGGCCCCCCTCCCCCCCCACCACCCCCCCCCCCCCCCCCCCCCCCCCTCCCCCCCCCCCCCCCCCCCCCCCCCACCACCGCGATGCCCGTCGCCCAGGCCGGCGGCCCGCAGCAGTACGCCGCGCACGCCGCGACCTCGCAGTTCCAGCAGCCGATGGTGCCGCCGCTGAACCCGGAGGACGGCACGGCCTTCCCCGGCGGCGGGTACGACACCCGCGGGCGCGTCCCGGGCCACGGCGGGGGCCGCGACGGCTATGACGGCTACGACGGCTACGACGCCTACGACCGGTACGACGACCGCGGCAGCGGCCGCTGGAAGCTGTGGCTGTTCGCCGTCCTCGCGGTCATCGCGATCGCCGGCGGGGTGGCGTACGCCGTCAACTCGATGGGCGCCAAGAACAAGGGCGACAACGGTCCGGCGGTCGTCCAGAGTTCCTCCAGTGCGAAGCAGGGCGCCCCGTCCGCGTCGCAGAACGCGCCGTCGCCCGAGACGCCGAATTCCTCGCGGCCGTCGGAGGAGTTCTCGGCACCGCCGTCCCGTCCCCGGAACTCGCAGAGCGCCAGCCCTTCGTCCTCGCCGTCGCAGGCCAGCCCGTCGCCCTCGGTGACGAAGTCGAGCCCGGCGCCGACGAAGTCCAGCGGGCCGTCGCCCACGAAGAGCCAGTCGGGGCCCGCGGATCCGAATCCGCTGGAGGAATCGGACTGAGTCGCGCGGAACTGGATCTAATAGCTCCGGTTCCGCGGAATTGAATGCCCGTCGTCCGCCCGTCGCCCGTCGTCCGCCTGTCGTCCCTCGTCCGCCATCGTCCGCCCGTCAGGCGCGCCGCTGCGCCTGAAGGCGGGCCACGTAGGCGGCGGCCTGGGAGCGGCGCTCCATGCCCAGCTTGGACAGCAGGCTGGAGACGTAGTTCTTGATGGTCTTCTCGGCCAGGTGCAGCCGCTCGCCGATGGCCCGGTTGGTCAGGCCCTCGCCGATCAGGTCGAGGATCCTGCGCTCCTGCTCGGTCAGGCCGGCCAGGCGGTCGTCGTCGCCGCGGCCGCCGCTGCCGTTGCGCAGCCGCTCCAGCACCCGCGCCGTGGCCACCGGGTCCAGCAGCGACTTGCCCGCCGCCACGTCCCGTACGGCGCCGAGCAGCTCGTTGCCGCGGATGGCCTTGAGCACGTAGCCCGAGGCACCGGCCATGATCGCGTCGAAGAGGGCCTCGTCGTCGGCGAACGAGGTCAGCATCAGGCACCGGACGCCCTCGTCCTGCGAGCGGACCTCGCGGCAGACCTCCACTCCGCTGCCGTCCGGCAGGCGCACGTCGAGGACGGCCACATCGGGGCGCGTGGCGGGGATGCGGACCAAGGCGTCCGCGGCGGTGCCGGCCTCTCCGACGATCTCGATGTCCTCTTCGACCGACAGGAGCTCATGCACGCCGCGCCGTACCACTTCGTGGTCGTCCAGGAGGAATACCTTGATTTTTCCGTCTTCGCGCACGAACTCAGTTTCACACACTCACCCCTTCCCTGAGGTCGTTACCCGGGATAACGTGCCGTTGTTCCGGCCCCCTGCAAGGCTGTGACCAGTGCTTGTTCCCCGCTCTGCGGATTTACTTGGAAATCCAAGCAAAAACGCAGGTCAAGTAGGGTTTCGCAGTTATGCGCAGCACTGGGTAACGTGATTGCGCAGGACTGTCGCCGGGGCACCTGTCACGCCTGAATCCCGTGCCCGACCGCACCCACCCCGTGCGCGGACACGGATCCAGGTGAGCCGCACTGGACCCCGGAGAACCCGGGAGCCGGACCGACGGAGGAGCAACACGTGACCGTGGAGAGCACTGCCGCGCGCAAGCCGCGACGCAGCAGCGGCACCAAGCGGGCGGCAGGCGCTTCGAGCGCCTCCAAGGCCCCCGCAGCGAAGGCTGTCGCCACCGCGCAGAACGCCGAGCCCCAGCTCGTACAGCTGCTGACCCCCGAGGGGGAGCGGATCGGCGCTGCAGAAAACCCTGACAACGCGGAGTTCCTGTCCTACGTGGAGGACATCACCACGGAGGACCTGCGCGCGCTCTACCGCGACATGGTGCTGACCCGCCGCTTCGACGGCGAGGCGACCGCCCTCCAGCGCCAGGGCGAGCTGGGCCTGTGGGCCTCGCTGCTCGGCCAGGAGGCCGCCCAGATCGGCTCCGGCCGGGCCCTGCGCGACGACGACTACGTCTTCCCGACCTACCGCGAGCACGGCGTCGCCTGGTGCCGCGGGGTCGACCCGACGAACCTCCTCGGCATGTTCCGCGGCGTGAACCACGGCGGCTGGGACCCCAACAGCAACAACTTCCACCTGTACACGATCGTCATCGGCTCGCAGACGCTGCACGCGACCGGTTACGCGATGGGCGTGGCCAAGGACGGCGCCGACTCCGCCGTCATCGCCTACTTCGGCGACGGCGCGTCCAGCCAGGGCGACGTCGCCGAGGCCTTCACGTTCTCGGCCGTCTACAACGCCCCCGTGGTGTTCTTCTGCCAGAACAACCAGTGGGCGATCTCCGAGCCGACCGAGCGCCAGATGCGCGTCCCGCTGTACCAGCGCGCGCAGGGCTTCGGCTTCCCCGGCGTCCGCGTCGACGGCAACGACGTCCTGGCCTGCCTCGCGGTCACCCGCTGGGCCCTGGAGCGGGCGCGCCGCGGCGAGGGCCCGACGCTGGTCGAGGCGTACACGTACCGCATGGGCGCGCACACCACCTCCGACGACCCGACGAAGTACCGGCGCGACGAGGAGACGCAGGCCTGGGAGGCGAAGGACCCGATCCTGCGTCTGAAGACCCACCTGCTGGCCGTCGGCGGCGCCGACGAGGCCTTCTTCGAGGAGCTGGAGGCCGAGAGCGAGGCCCTGGGCAAGCGGGTGCGCGAGGTCGTGCGCGCCATGCCCGACCCCGACACCATGGCGATCTTCGAGAACGTCTACGCGGACGGGCACGCGCTCGTCGACGAGGAGCGCGCCCAGTTCGCCGCCTACCTCGCTTCCTTCGAGGAGGGTCACTGATGGCTGTCGAGAAGATGTCGATCGCGAAGGCGCTCAACGAGTCGCTGCGCAAGGCCCTGGAGACGGACCCCAAGGTCCTGATCATGGGTGAGGACGTCGGCAAGCTGGGCGGTGTCTTCCGGATCACCGACGGCCTGCAGAAGGACTTCGGCGAGGACCGGGTCATCGACACCCCGCTGGCCGAGTCCGGCATCGTCGGCACGGCGGTCGGCCTGGCCCTGCGCGGCTACCGGCCGGTCGTGGAGATCCAGTTCGACGGGTTCGTCTTCCCCGCGTACGACCAGATCGTCACGCAGCTCGCGAAGATGCACGCGCGGGCCCTCGGCAAGGTCAAGATGCCGGTCGTCGTGCGCATCCCGTACGGCGGCGCGATCGGCGCGGTCGAGCACCACTCGGAGTCCCCGGAGACCCTCTTCGCGCACGTCGCGGGCCTGAAGGTGGTCTCCCCGTCGAACGCGAGCGACGCCTACTGGATGCTCCAGCAGGCCATTCTCAGCGACGACCCGGTGATCTTCTTCGAGCCGAAGCGGCGCTACTGGGACAAGGGCGAGGTCGACACCGACGCCATCCCGACCGCGCTGCACACCTCGCGGGTCGTGCGCGAGGGCGCGGACCTCACCCTGGCGGCGTACGGCCCCATGGTGAAGGTCTGCCTGGAGGCGGCGGCCGCGGCGGCCGAGGAGGGCAAGTCGGTGGAGGTCCTCGACCTGCGCTCGATGTCCCCGGTCGACTTCGACGGCATTCAGGCCTCCGTGGAGAAGACCCGCCGGCTCGTCGTCGTCCACGAGGCGCCGGTGTTCCTGGGCGTGGGCTCCGAGATCGCCGCCCGCATCACGGAGCGGTGCTTCTACCACCTGGAGGCGCCGGTGCTGCGCGTGGGCGGTTTCCACGCGCCGTATCCGCCGGCCCGCCTGGAGGAGGAGTACCTGCCGGGCCTGGACAGGGTGCTCGACGCCGTCGACCGCTCGCTGGCGTACTGAGGAGAGCCCTGTGACCATCCGCGAATTCAAGATGCCCGACGTGGGCGAGGGCCTCACCGAGGCCGAGATCCTCAAGTGGTACGTCCAGCCCGGTGACGCCGTCACCGACGGGCAGGTCGTCTGCGAGGTCGAGACGGCGAAGGCGGCCGTCGAGCTGCCGATCCCGTTCGACGGCACCGTGCACGCGCTGCTGTTCGAGGAGGGCACCACGGTCGACGTCGGCCAGGTGATCATCTCGGTGCAGACCGGCGACGCGGCCGCGGCCCCCGCCGAGGCTCCGGCCGCCGCGGCCGCCCAGGCTCCGGCCGCCGCCCCGGCCGAGGCCGAGGAGGCCGCACCCGAGGGACGCCAGCCCGTGCTGGTCGGCTACGGCGTCGCCCAGTCCTCGACGAAGCGCCGCCCGCGCAAGGCCGTCCCGGCCGCCGCTGCCGCGGCCCCGGTCGCCGCGCCGGCACCCGTGGCCGCTCCGGTTCCGGCTCCGGCTCCGGTGGCCGCCCCGGCCCCCGTCCTCAACGGCAGCGGGTCCGCGCACACCGTCGGGGACCGGCCGCTGGCCAAGCCGCCGGTGCGCAAGCTCGCCAAGGACCTCGGCATCGACCTGGCCACCGTGGTCCCCACCGGGGACGGCGGGATCGTGACCCGCGAGGACGTGCACGCCGCAGCCGCGGCCGCGCTCGCCCCGCAGGCCGCTGCCCCGGCCCCGGCAGCCGTCCCGGCTCCGGCCGCCGCCGCTGCCGCGGCCGAGGTGCCCGCCCGGGCGGCCGCCGCCGCGCCGGGCGCCCGGGAGACCCGTATCCCGGTCAAGGGCGTCCGCAAGGTCACTGCCCAGGCCATGGTCGGCTCGGCGTTCACCGCGCCGCACGTCACCGAGTTCATCACCTTCGACATCACGAAGACGATGAAGCTGGTCCAGGAGCTCAAGGCCGACCCCGACCTGGCCGGGCTGCGGATCAACCCGCTGCTGCTCATCGCCAAGGCGGTCCTGGTCGCCGTCCGCCGCAACCCGGACGTCAACGCGTCCTGGGACGAGGCGGCCCAGGAGATCGTGCTCAAGCACTACGTCAACCTGGGCATCGCGGCGGCCACTCCGCGCGGCCTGATCGTCCCGAACATCAAGGACGCCCACGCCAAGACGCTGCCGGAGCTCTCCCAGGCCCTGTCCGAGCTGGTCGCCACGGCCCGCGACGGCAAGACCTCCCCGGCCGACATGCAGGGCGGCACCCTCACCATCACCAACGTCGGCGTCTTCGGCGTCGACACCGGCACGCCCATCCTGAACCCCGGCGAGTCCGCGATCCTCGCGGTCGGCGCGATCAAGCTCCAGCCGTGGGTCCACAAGGGCAAGGTGAAGCCGCGCCACGTCACGACCCTGGCGCTGTCCTTCGACCACCGCCTGATCGACGGCGAGCTCGGCTCCAAGTTCCTGGCCGACGTCGCCGCCGTGCTGGAGAACCCGCGCCGCCTGATCACCTGGTCGTAGCAGGCAGCGGCAGCAGCACCCGCTCCACCCGCTCCACCGTCCGTGGCCGGTCCCCCGCCTGAGGGGGCCGGCCATCGGCCGTCCCCGGCAGGTGCCGCCCCGGCGGGTGCCGCCCGGCGGACGCGGGACCCGAAATCCCTCGCCGCGGGCGCCACCCCGTGTGATCATCCACAGATGATCTTTCGTGCTGCCACCGCAGACCCCGCCGATCTCGACCGCGCCGCCGCCCACCCCGCCGACGGCCCCCTCCCCGCCCTCCCCGCCGGAAAGGTCCGCGAGGAGCTCGCCGCCCACCGGTTCCGCCCCGAGTGGACCTGGTTCGCCGAAGACGCGGACGGAGAGGTGCTGGCCCGCGCCCTGTGGTGGGGCCGCGCCGACAGCGAACGGCCCATCGCACTGGACTGCCTCCAGGTCCGGTCCTCGGTCGCCGACCCGGCCGCCCTCGCCGCCGGGCTGCTCGCCGCCGGACACGAGGCCTTCGGCGCCCTCCCCCTCTACAACCTCTCCCTCCCCGCGGACTGGTGCACCCGACCGGACCTGGCCGAGGCGGTCGCCTGGCGCCGGGAGGCCGCGTACCGGACGGGCCTGACCCGTGAGATCGAGCGGCTGCGCTACGAGTGGACCCCGGCCGCCGGGACCGCCGCGCCGACCGGGCGGCTGGTCTTCCGGGAGGGCACCGACGAGGAGTTCCTCGACGCATTCGCCCGGGTCTCCGCCGGCAGCCTCGACCTGGCCACACAGGGCGAGCTGCGCGCGAAGACCCCCGAGCAGCTGGCCCGCGAGGACATGGAGTTCTACCGGGACTGCCCGGGCGAGCGCTCCTGGTGGCGCCTCGCCGAGCTGCCGGACGGCACGCTCGCCGGCCTGGCCGTCCCGTCGGCGACCCCGTACCACCGCAACGTCGGCTACCTGGGCGTCGTACCCGAGCAGCGCGGCAAGGGCCTGATCGACGAGGTCCTCGCCGAGATCACCCGCTTCCACGCCGCCGCCGGCGCCGACCGGATCACCGCGACGACGGACACCGTCAACGCCCCGATGGCCGCCGCCTTCGCCCGCGGGGGCTACGAGGTCTCCGAGATCCGCCTGGTGCTGGAGGCCCCCGGGCGTGACTGACACGGGCACGGCGGCCGGCGCGACGCCGCTCGGGATCCGGCCGGATGCGGGGCGGTGCGCCCGGCCGGAACGGCGGCTCGAGCGGCGGGCGGGGGGTGCGGGGAGGTAGCCTTCCGGGCTTGAAGGGGGGCGTGCCGGGTGTCCATCGCCGAGTTGCAGGTCTACTCCGTCGAGGAGGCCGACGCCGCGGGCGGGCTCTGCACCGTCCGGTGCATCGGGGGCGTCGCCCGGACCGGCCAGGTGTACGCCGCCGGGGACGCCCGCCTCGGGCTGCGGGGCATCGAGCGGCACGGCCGCCGGGCGGCGTCCCTCCGCGCGGGCCAGGCGGCACGGGTCCGCCTCACGGGCGCCATGACCGCGCTGCTGACCCGCGGCCAGGTGCTGACGGCGGTGCCGCCCGGCGGCCATGCCCTGGCCGACCTGGAGGCCTGGCTGGCCACCGACCCGCCGCTGGCCGACGAGCCGCACCCGCTGACCCTGCGCTCCCACGGCGTGTCCGGGATGCAGGACGACGCGCTGCCCGACGGGATGCGGCTGCGCTGGGGCCGGGTCGCGCTGGCCGCGGTGGACCGCACGGCCGCGTGGGCCGGATGGCATCCGCTGGACCACGCGATCGACCGGGCCGGCGTACGGTCCTACCTCATCCGGCAGTTCGGCCCCGGCCCCGGCCTCGGCGGCGACCCGGACGGGCTGTGCCGCGAGCTGCTGGACCTGATCGACCTGACCCCGGCCCAGGCGGCCGCGGAGGGGCTGGCCTGGCGGGACCTGCCGCGCCGCCGCATCCGCCACCTGCGCCGCATCAAGCTCCTGTTGAACAGCATGGCCCTGGTCCGGCCGCACCTCGGCGGCGCCCCGGACACCGCCCGCGCCGTGGACGCCTGGTCGGGGGTCCGGGCGGTGCTGCCCTGAGCCTCCGTCAGAGTGCGTCCCCCGGTGTGGTGGTGGGCCGGGTACGGCATCATGGCGTGGTCTGCGAACGGGGAGCGGGGGAGCGGGTGTCGCTGCACGACGGGCCGGAGAGCGGCGGCCGAACGGTGATTGCCGGGCGCTACCGGCTGGAGGAGCGGCTCGGCCGGGGCGGCATGGGGGTCGTGTGGCGGGCCACCGACGAGCTGCTCGGGCGTTCGGTCGCGGTCAAGGCGCTGTCCCTCGACACGGGGGCCGATCCGGCGGGCGCGCTGCGCGAGGCGCGGGCCGTGGCGCAGATCCGGCATCCCCACGTGATCGTGGTGCACGACGTGGTCGAGCACGAGGGGCAGCCCGTCATCGTGATGGAGCTGGTCGACGGCGGGTCGCTCGCCGACCGGCTGGCCGCCCCCGGCGGGACGTTCTCCCCGAGGGAGGCCGCCGGCGTGGGGCTCGCCCTGCTCGGCGCCCTGTCCGCAGGCCACGCCCACGGAGTGCTGCACCGGGACGTGAAGCCGGCGAACGTCCTGCTGGAGGCGGGCACGGGCCGGGTGGTGCTGACCGACTTCGGCATCGCGAGCCTCCCCGGGACGACGACGATCAGCGGGACCGGGGTGTTCGCGGGCACGCCCGAGTACTCGGCGCCGGAGCGGATGCAGGGCGCCCCCGGCAGCCCGGCGTCGGACCTGTGGTCGCTGGGCGCGCTGCTGTGCGCGGCGGTGGCGGGCGAGTCGCCGTTCCGCCGGGATTCGCTCGGTGCCGTCCTGCACGCCGTCGTGTACGAGGAGATCCGGCCGACGGCCCGGCTGGGGCCGCTCCTGCCGGTGGTCCGCGGCCTGCTGGAGCGGGACCCGGAGCGGCGGACGGGGGCCGCGGAGGCGCGGCGGCTGCTGGCCGCGTGCGCAGGCGGTGGCGGTGGCGGTCCGGCGGACGAGGAGACGGCGGCCTCCGCCGCGGGGGCCGCGTACACGCCCACCGAGCAGGTGGACCGCGCGCCGGAGCCCGTTGACGACCCGGGCGGGCGGGAGCACCGCATCGACCGGGAGCGGTCCGCGGACCGGGACGGCCGGCCCCGGCCGCGGCTGCGGGGTGCGCGCGCGGCGCTGGTCGTGGCCGGGGCCGTCGCAGCCTGCGCGGGTGCGGCGACGGCGGTGACGCTGCTCGACGGCCGGACGGCGAAGCCCCCGGCCGACGCGTCCGCACCGGCAGCCCCCGGGCCGTCGGGGTCGGCGGCCCCGTCGACCGCTCCGCCCGCGCCGCCGTCCCCCTCGTCCTCCGCCTCGCCCTCCGCCGCGGTGCCGTCGCCGGACGCGTCGGTGTCCGTACCGGTGCCGCAGTCCCCGGCGACGCCCCGGTCCGGGGGCGTTCCGGCCGGGTACACGAAGGTCCGGGACCTGCGGGGGTTCAGCCTGGCCGTTCCCCAGGGGGCGAACCGCTCGACCGACGGCGAGCGCACCTTCTACATCACGGCGGACGGGGCCGTCCGGGTCGGGATCAAGTTCGGGTCGGTTCCGCCCGGCGGGGCCATGGGGTCGATGGTGGCCGCCGACGAGCGGGGGCCGGTGAACAACAAGGGGTACCGCGACAACCGGGTCACGGCGACGACGCACCGCGGACTGCCCGCCGCGTTCTGGGAGTTCACCTGGGACGGCTTCTCCGCAGCCGAGGGTGCCCGGCACACGTACGACCTCGCCTGGGAGCAGGACGGGACGCTGTTCGACGTGTGGGTGTCGGCCCCGGTGGGCCGCTCCCGGGAGGCCCGCGGCATCTTCGACACGGCGGTGGACACCTTCGCCGCGTCCGGCCACTGACGGGCCGGAAACGCGGCACCGGCGGGCGTGTCAGTTGCTACTAGCCGGACTTGGCGGCGTTGCCGAGGACCTTGGTCGGGGTGATGCGGACGACCACGCGGACGTCCTCCGCCGGTGCCTCCAGGTACTCCTTGCCGCCGCCCGGGCCGAGGTACTCCTCCGCGATGCGGACGGCGACAGCGCGGCCCGTGTCCTCGGTGACGGCGGCGGTGCCGCGGATCTCCACGTAGCGGTAGGGGTTGGCCAGGTCGAACACGGTCAGGCCGACGCGCGGGTCGCGGAGGATGTTCCGCTCCTTGCGCCGCCCCTGCTCGGTGGAGACCAGCAGCTCGCCGCCGTCGCGGGAGACCCAGACCACCGAACTCTGCGGACTGCCGTCGGGGTTGAGCGTGGACAGGACAGCCGGGTGCGGGGCGTCGAGCAGGCTGCGTACGGTGTCGTTCAGCTCAATCGTCATGCGGTCGAGGCTAGTTGGGGTCCGGCGGGCGCGTACAGGGGATTCCGGCGACTCCCGGTGGTCGGGGAGCGGCCTGCCGCACCGCGGACGACGGCCCGACCGGGTTTCCCGGTCCCGGCTGCCGGGCCGGCTACCGGGTCGCCTCGTTCCAGGGGAGGTTGAGCCAGGGGCTGCCGGGGTCGGTGGTCAGGGCCTGGTGGACGGCGGCCATGTCCGTGTACCAGTGCCCGTACTCCTCCTCGTCGAACTGGAGGCAGCGGCCGAGGATGAAGCCGGCGGAGAGGTCCTCCCAGGAGCGGTAGGCGAGCCGGCACATGCGGCCGGCGCGGACGACGGCGTCCTCGGCCTCCTCGACCGTGCCGAAGCGGGCGCCGAGGCCCCAGCGGGCCATCTGGGAGGCCCGCCCGTAGTCCCAGGCCTCGACCGAGCGGACGTACCTGCCCTCGCCGAGGATCCCGTCGGCGCGGAAGCGCTGCTCGTAGCGGGTGATCCGGCCGATGACCCGCTGGACGCCCGCGACCTCCCCCTCGATCTCCGCGGCCGAGCGCGGCCGGGCGGTGGTGACGCCTTCGGGGGTGATGCGGGGTTCGGCGGCGCGTTCGGCGTTGGCGCGGAGGGTGGCCTCGGTGGCGTGCCGCCAGTGCTCGATGTCGACGGGCCCGGCGAACTCCTTGGCGAGGGCGACGCGGACCCGCAGCGTGAACTCCCAGACCGAGCTCACCATGTCGGCCGCCAGCAGCCGCTCGGTGGTGGCGAGCCACTGCTCACGGGTGGTGACCCCCCACCAGTCCCGGAGCTTCTCGCGCTCCTTGGCGTAGCCCTCGCCGTGGTAGCCGAGGGCGTTCCAGAACAGGCCGTTGCGTACGGAGAGGTGCGCGCCGCAGGCGAGCCCGAAGGCGGCGGGCCCGTGCAGCGGGCCGCCGACGTGCAGGGCGTGGACGGTGTTCTCCTTCAGGCCGTACTCGGTGGCCCGGTTCCAGTGGAACTTCCACACCTCGCGGTCGGCGGGCGAGGACGGGAGGAAGGCCTCGCACGGGCTGCCCGGGTTGACGGCGAGGTACGGGGGGTCGCCGGGGTCGATGCGGTGCGCGAACCAGCTGAGGCTGTGGCGCGAGAACACCTGGTCGGGGGTGGGGGCGGGGAGCATGCCGGCCGTGTAGGCGACGAAGCAGGGCGCGGAGCCGGCCTGCGGGAAGCGGACGGGCTGGAGGTACACGGCGTTCGGTTGCTGGTCCAGGTAGGCGCGGGACTGCGGGACGAACAGCTCGGCGCGGGCGAGGGCGTCGAAGTAGGCGGGCCAGTCGTTGGCGGTCTTGGCCTCGTACAGCTGTCGTTCGATGATGCTCGGCGCGATCCAGGTGCCCATGGGTGAGAACCCTAACGGGGCCTCCGGCGGGCCTGATGCGGGCGGCGGCCTTGGTGCCGCCCACCGCGTGAGCGGCGGCTCGGTCGGGTGCGGCGATGCGAGTGGCGGACGGGTGAGCCGAGCACGGCGGCCGAGCAGTCCGCGGGGCGCAGGAACGACGCAGGAGGGATTCCTTCCACTTGAGCTGCACAAGGGGGCGCGCATGGTGGTCCCGCCACCGTGTGCGGACTCGGAGAGGGTGGTGCGGCCACCATTTCGTGGTGCATCAGGCCTGGTGGGGCGGTTGAGGCGGGTGGTCCGGCGCGTCTGAAGCCCCCTCGACGAGCATGCGAGCCGCCTCTGGCCTGGCCAAGGGCATGGAGTGCATTTCGCCAGACGATCACGCGGCCGTCCCGGTCGGTTCGGGCGTGATGGTCCGCCCTGCACATGCGGCCGAATGTGTGTGACGGCTCCACCTGTTCCGGCAACTCCCCCAGCCCCAGGGTTGAAGTGCTGAGGAGGAAGCCGGGGGAAGGGATGGATGCATCATGAGCGCACCGAGTCTCGAACGACTGGAGACGCTGAGCAGCCGGTTCGTACCGGACCTGGTCGTCGACGAGCTCTGCGCCGAGCTGTTCGCCTCGCTGCCGCGCAGCGACCAGCGCCGCAAGGGCGAGGTGTACCTGCGCGGGCTGCTCAAGGCCGAGGGCCGCAAGTCGATACGGAACATCGCGGCCCACGTCGGCGACCGGGCGGCCGAGCAGAGCCTCCACCACTTCGTCGTCTCCTCCACCTGGGACTGGGGCCCCGTACGGGCCGCCCTCGCCCGGTACCTCGAGCGCGCCCTGCGGCCCCGCGCCTGGGTGGTCCAGCCGGTGGTCATCTCCAAGGCGGGGACCGAGTCGGTGGGCGTCGCGCGCCGCTTCGTGCCGGAGCTCGGGCAGATGGTCAACAGCCAGGTGGCATTCGGGGTGTGGTCCGTCGCCGAGGAGCAGAGCTGCCCCGTCAACTGGCGGCTCGCGCTCACCCAGAAGTGGCGCGACAGCGTCGGCCCGCTGTCGCCGAACGTGCACCGGTCGGAGCTGGCGACGAGCCCGCTGGAATGCGCCGCCGGCGCCGTGGAGGAGCTGCGGGACTGGGTGGGGCAGCCGCACCGGCCGGTGGTGTTCGACCTGCCCGACGTCGATCCGGCCGCGGCGGCCCGGCGCTTCGCCCCGGTCGGCCTGCACTTCGTGGCGACGGCCCGCGGCTCGATGCGCGTGCGGTGCACCGATCCGGTGCTGCCGACCAGCGGCAACCGCGAACTGGCCGCGCACCAGCTGCTGCTGATGGCCCGTACGCTGCGTCGGCCGGTGACCTGGCTGGACCCGGTGACCCTCCGGCCGCGCACCTCACTGGTCGTCGGGGTGCGGGTGGAGCTGCCGCAGGCACCGGCCCCGGTGCTGCTGTTCGGCGAGTGGGCCGACCCGCGCGGCTGGCCCGAGCGGTGCTGGGTCAGCGACATGACCCAGGCGCCTCCCGGGGCGCTGCTGCGGCTGGCGAAGCGGGCCCGGAACGTGGAGCACGACTTCGCGACCGTCTCGCAGAAGGTGGGGATGACCGACTTCGGCGGGAGGTCCTTCGGCGGCTGGCACCGGCACACCACCCTGGCGTCGGCCGCACACGCGGTGCGGATGCTCACGGAGCGCAGGGGCGGCGAGCGGTAGCTCTCCGCCCCTGCGGCGCTTGTTCAGCCGATCGCGTGGCGGGCGGCGGTGCGGCGGCCCGGGCTGAGGGCCTGGCGGGTCCGCTGGAGCTGGAGGGCGAGCTGCACCTGGAGCGCCTGGGTGGGCTTCTGCCAGTCCTCCCCGAGGATCTCGGTGATCCGCTCCAGCCTGCGGGAGACCGTGTTGGGGTGGACGTGCAGGGACTCGGCGGCCCGGGAGGGGCTGTTGGCGGAGGCGAAGTACGCCTCCATGGTGCGGATCAGCTCGGTGTACTGCTGGTCGTCGTAGTCGAGGACCGGGCCGATGGTGTCGTTGATGAACCGGTCGATGTTCGGCTTCTCGGAGAGGAGGACGCCGAGGAAGCCCAGCTCCTCGGGGGAGGCGGTGCTCCCGGCACCGGTGAGCGCGGCCACCGCGTCCAGGCAGCGGCGGGCCTCCTGGTACATGCGGGCGACGTCCGACGGGTTGGCGACCGGCCCGGCCGAGCCGGCGGTGACGGGCCGGCCGAGCACCTCGGTGAGCTCCTTGGACGCCGCGCGGGCGATGGCCCCGGCCTCGGTGCCGGGGAGCAGCAGCACCACCCCGTCGCCGTCGACGCTCTTCAGGCCGTGGTGGCGGTTGGCGTACGAGGCGGCCCAGGCGGCGACCCGGCCCTGGACCCCGCCCTCGGGCCGGGCGATGACGATGACGTGCGGTTCGTCGAGGTTGAGGGCGAGCCGACGGCTCTGCTCGGCGATCTGCACCGGGGACAGCGAGGTGCCGCGCAGCAGGTCCTGGAAGAACTCGTCCCGCATGTGGCCCTCGGCGGCGGCCATGCCCTGTTCCATCAGCAGGACCACCGCCGTCACCTGGGCGGTGAGGGCGAGGAGCTGGACCTGGAGGTAGGAGGCGGGTTCCCCGGTGGCGAGGATGAGGGTGCCCAGCATTTCGTCGCCGGCGGCGATCGAGGCGACCCACACGCCGTCGGAGGTGCTGCGGGGCTGGCGGTCGGTGTGCGCGTCGAGCAGGACGGTGCGGATCTCCGCCTCGTCCAGCTGCGGGGGTTCGCCGACGGGGCAGGCCAGGGTCCGGCCGGCGGCGTCGCGGACGACGAGGGTGCCTTCGAGGCCCTTGACGGCCTCGGCGGCCAGGCTGCCGAGGCCCACGCCCTGGAGGACGAGGTCGAGGAGGCGGCCGTGGGTCTCCCGCAGCTGGCGGGCGGTGGTGGAGGAGTCCAGGGCGCGCGAGGTGTCCTGCTCCAGCTCCTCGACCTCGTACCGGGTCTGCTCCAGCAGGCGCGCCTTTTCGATTGCAACGGTTGCGAGGTCGGCGAGCGAACTCATCAGCGAGACCTCGTCCGGAGTGAAGTGCCGGACGTTGCGGTCGGCGACGTACAGGGCGCCGAGGCTGGCGCCCGCGTGCCGCAGCGGAACGGCCATGACGGCGTGCAGCCCCTCCGCCTGCACCACCTCGTCGATGATCGGGCTGTGGGTGAAGCTCGCGTCGCCCATGTAGTCGGCCGACCAGAACGGGGCCGAGCCCTCGGCGGCGCGCCGGCCGACGCCGCCGCCGGTGAGGGGGATGGCGAACCCGATCGTCAGGGCGGAGGCGTGGCCGTCGGCCGAGCGCACTCGGGAACAGCCCTCCTCCGGGTCGTCGAAGCTGACCCAGGCCATGTCGAGGCCGAGCAGGAGCCGGGCCCGGCGGGTGATGACCTTGAGCAGTTCGTCGAGGTCGTAGGGCAGGGTGAGGTCACGGGCGGTGTCGACGAGGGCGGCGAGGCCGGCCTCGCGCTGCTGGCGGCGTACGAAGAGGGCCCGGATGCCGAGGCTCTGGTCGCGGGCCCTGGCGAGCTGGGCGAGGTCTTCTCCGGACAGGCCTGACTCGCGCGCTTTGCGGACCACCTCGTCGAATGCGGCCGCGGGCGCCTCTCTGTTCAGCAGTTCCAGCATTTCGTAAGCGTGGTCGACCACGATTTTCCCCCCGACCCCCATAAAGCCGTTCACGATTGCACGAAGTTGGTGCAAGCAGTCCCATGGCCCGCCAGAAAGTATCTCTTGGGCTAAGAATCGGTCAAGAATCGCTCGAGATCCGCTCCAGGTCAGACGTGCAGAGGGTGGCCCGATCACCACGCCCCGAGAGGGATGCTGTCATCTGGACACCTTCTGGTCGAGGACCACTCGGGGGCAGGCTGATCACCGAGCGTTCCGGTGGCGTCACCACCACCGGGGCGCCATCAGCCACGGTGCTTCCTTGAGGAGTTCGCATGACCCAGCTGACCCAGCTGTCTCAGCTGCAGAGTTACGAGCGGTCGCTGCTGCGCAGCAGGCTGTCCCTGACCAGGGCGGACCGTCCGCGGGTGTTCACCCTGGCCGGCCGCGAGTGGGACCTGTTCGACGAGGTCTTCGCACCGGTGTACTCGCCCTCCACGATGGTGTCCCTGGAGCTCCTCGGCCTCAACGGCGGTGAAACGGAGGCCCGTTCGGGCTCGTTCCTCGAGATCGGCTGCGGCACCGGCGTGATCGCCGTCACCGCCGCCCTGGCCGGATGCGACCGCGTCGTCGCGGCCGACATCAGCCCCTCGGCCGTGGAGAACGCGGCCGTCAACGCCGAGCGGCACGGGGTGACGGACCGTCTCCAGGCGTTCCACAGCGACCTGTTCTCGGGTCTGCGCGAGCAGGAACGATTCGACACGGTCTTCTGGAGCTCCAACTACGTGATGGGGCCCGAGAGCTACGAGTACAAGTCGGTGCACGAGCGGGCGTACGTGGACACCGGCTACCAGGCGCACCGCCGGTTCCTGGAGCAGTCCGTGCACTGGACGACCCCCGGGGGGCGGGTCCTCCTGCACTTCAGCGACCGCGGGGACATGGAGGCGCTGTACCGGATCGCGGACGCCTGCGGCCGCGAGCTGGAGACGGTGGCCAGCCGGCGGGTGCGCGAGGGGGAGTACGGAGAAGACATGGTCGAGCACATGCTGATCGAAATCAGGCCAGTCGCGGCTTGATGTGAGCGGGGGGATATTTCGTCGTGCGTACGCTACTTGTCGACAATTACGACTCGTTTACGTATAACCTCTTCCACTATCTGGCCGAGGTGAATGGCCGGGAGCCGGAGGTCGTCCGTAATGACGACCCGAACTGGAAGATCGCACACCTCTCGGCGTTCGACAACGTCGTCGTCTCACCGGGCCCCGGAACCCCGCGCCGGTCCGCCGACTTCGGCGTCTGCACCTCGATCATCGAGCGCGCGGACCTGCCCCTGCTCGGCATCTGCCTCGGCCACCAGGGGATCGGCCATGTGCACGGCGCCACCGTCGACCGCGCCCCGGAGCCCCGGCACGGCCGCACCTCGCCGGTCCTGCACGAGGGGACCGGCCTGTTCGCCGGGCTGCCCTCGCCGCTGGAGGTGGTCCGCTACCACTCGCTCACCGTGACGGACCTGCCCGCCGCCCTGGAGGCCACTGCGTGGACCCCGGACGGCATCCTGATGGGCCTGCGGCACCGCACCCGGCCGCAGTGGGGGGTGCAGTTCCACCCCGAGTCCATTTGCAGTCAGTACGGAATACAGCTGCTTGCAAACTTCGCGGACCTGACCCGCGCCCACCGGGCCGGGCAGCGCTCCGGGCCCCCCGCCGCCACCCGCCGCGGGACGGCTGCCGCCGCGCCCGCTGCCGCGCCCGCCGCCGCATCCGCGGCGCAGCCCGCGCCCGCCCCGGCCGCCGCCGAGGCCCCGGTGCGCCGGCTCCGGCTCGTCGCCCGTACGCTCCCCACCCGCTGGGACGCCGAAACCGTCTACGACCAGCTCTTCCGCGGCAACGACCACGCCTACTGGCTGGACAGCAGCCTGCCCGGCGCCGACCGCGGCCGGTTCTCGGTCATGGGCGACGCCACCGGTCCGCTGGCCCGGGTCGCCTCGGCCGACGTGTGGAGCAAGGTCGTCACCGTCGACTCGGCGGACGGCGGCAGCGAGCTCGTCGCCGCCCCCTTCCTGGAGTGGATCGACCGCGACCTGCGCTCCCTGCGCACGGAGCTGCCCGAACACCCCGCCCTTCCCTTCGACTTCACCCTCGGCTGGGTCGGCTACCTCGGCTACGAGCTCAAGGCCGAGTGCGGCGGCGACCTCGTGCACCGCTCGCCCGTCGCCGACGCCGCGATGGTCTTCGCCGACCGCGCCCTGGTCCTCGACCACACCGAGCGGACCACCTACCTGCTCGCCCTCGCCGAAGACGGCGCGCAGGCGTCCGCCGCCGCGGCCGACGCCTGGCTGGCCGGCACCGCCGAACGCCTGACCAGCCTCGCCGGGTTCACGCTGCCGGCCCCGCGCCCGCAGCAGGGCGGCGGCGAGATCCGGCTGCGCCACGACCGCGGGGCCTACCTGGACCTGATCGACGGCTGCCTGGAGGAGATCGCCGCCGGGGAGACGTACGAGGTCTGCCTCACCAACATGGCCGAGGCCGAGACCGCCCTGGACCCCTGGGCGGCGTACCGCACCCTGCGCCGCACCAGCCCGGCGCCGTTCGCCGCCCTCCTGCAGTTCGGCGGGCTGAACGTGCTCAGCACCTCGCCCGAGCGGTTCCTGCGCGTCTCCCCGGACGGCTTGATCGAGTCCTCGCCGATCAAGGGCACACGGCCGCGCGGCGCCACCGCCGAGGAGGACGCGGCCCTCGTCGAGGACCTGCGGGGCGACGAGAAGGACCGCTCCGAGAACCTCATGATCGTCGACCTGGTCCGCAACGACCTCGGCCGCTGCGCGGTCTCCGGCACCGTCGAGGCCGAGGAGCTGTTCCGGATCGAGAGCTACGCCACCGTCCACCAGCTCGTGAGCACCGTACGGGCCCGGCTGCGCCCGGAGCTGACGGCCGTGGACTGCGTCCGCGCAGCCTTCCCCGGCGGCTCGATGACCGGCGCCCCGAAGATCCGCACCATGCAGATCATCGACCGGCTCGAAGCGGGCCCGCGCGGGGTCTACTCCGGCGCGATCGGCTACTTCTCGCTCTCCGGCGCCGCGGACCTGAGCATCGTGATCCGCACCGCCACCGTCACCGCCGACCGCGTCGCCTACGGGGTGGGCGGGGCCGTGGTCGCCCTGTCCGACCCGGACGCCGAGTACGAGGAGACCGCCGTCAAGGCTGCTCCGCTGCTGGCGCTGACGGGAACCCGGTTCCCGGATCGGCGGCCGGCACGGATTCCGTCCTGACCGCCCCGCCGTGCTGGAGGCGCGCGAGCTCCGCAGCCTCCAGCACGGCCGCGACCTCACCGGCGCGCACCCCCAGCCGCTCCAGTGCGCGCAGCGCGCACGCCGCCTCGGCGTCGGCGTTCAGCAGGGTGTCGCCGGTCAGCGCCGGTTCCCGGGCGGCGGCCTCCAGCGTCTCCACGGACAGCGCGAGCGCCGTGTTCCAGCCGACGAGCGCCCCCACGCCCCCGTCGGCGCCGGTGCCCCACAGCAGCCGCGGCTGCAGCGCCCCGTTGGCCCGCAGCACCCGCCACCAGTCCCCGGACAGCCGCTCCTCGCGCAGCCGGTACATCCGCCGGGCCACCGCCAGGCCCGCGGCGCCGCGCACCGCGTCGTCCGCGGCCACCCCCAGCCGGTCCAGCCGGCCCGCGACCTCCCGGTCGAACAGGCCCACCGGGAACGAGGCCACCACCGGGGCGTCGCCCAGCGGCCGGCCCGCGGCGAGGGACCGCTCCAGCCCGGCCACGTACGCGTCGAGCACCTCGGCGTACCGCTCGGCCGAGAAGACCAGCGCGGCGTGCACCCCGACCCCTTCGGCGAGGCAGTCCGCGAGCGCCTCGACCCCCGCCGGGGTCATGGGCATGCGGATCAGCGCGTTGGGTCGCGCCACCGCACCGTGCAGGGCGCGGGCCGCCGAGGTCAGCGCCCGCGCGTCGCGGACCCCTCGGGGCGGCAAGGGCACGGAGACGTGGCCCACCGTGCCCTTGCTCGCCTCGAACACGGGCAGCAGCAGATCACAGGCACGCCGCGCCTGGGCCGGCGTACTGCCCGCCGGCACGAGGACGTTGTGGAAGTGGCCTCCCAGTGTCGGATACCGGGCCCCGGTGGCGAACTCGTCGGGGTCCCGCGCGCTCAGCCACGGGGAGACACCCTCCGACACCAGCTGCCTCAGCAGCGCTCCAGCTCCTTGACTCACCACGCTTCGCACCTTAGAACGTCCCGACATACCCCGGAAACAATGCGGTGATGGTGTGTCAAGTGACCGCCGCCGACCGCCCCGCAGGGGGTCGGGACCTTAAATGGTTTCCGACCGGGCGCCGTTGAACCGGCGGCTGATGCGTCAGGTTTGTTTCGGAATCCTCTATTCGACCTGACCGAATGTGTGCCACCTGACGAAGTGAGAAATGTGCGGTGGTTCACGCGATTCCCCGTTTCACAGACTTCTCGCTGCATCCGATGTCACGGCAGGTACGTACAGCACTGGGAGGTGCCGCATGCACGGTGTTGCACGCTGGAATAGATTGCCCGCGGGCCAGCAGCCCGTCTGGCCGGACGAAGAAGCCCTGGCGAGCGCCAGGGCCGAACTCGCGGGATCCCCCGCGCTGGTACGCCGTGAGGACGTCGACCACCTGCGGGCCCTGCTCGCCGCGGCAGCGCGGGGGGAGGTGCAGATCATCCAGGGCGGCGACTGCGCCGAGGACCCCGCCGAGTGCACCCCCGGCTACGTCGCCCGCAAGGCGGCGCTCCTGGACGTCCTTGCCGGTGTCATGAAGGCCCGCTCGCTCAAGCCCGTCATCCGCGTGGGCCGGCTCGCCGGGCAGTTCGGCAAGCCCCGCTCCAGCCCGACCGAGACCGTGGCCGGCGTGGAGCTCCCGGTCTACCGCGGGCACATGGTCAACAGCCCGGAGCCCGACCCCGAGCTGCGCCGCCCCGACCCGCAGCGCCTGGTCACGGGCTACAAGGCGGCCGCCGGCGCGATGGCCGCGCTCGGCTGGCACGGCGAGGGCCGCCCCTCCCCGGCCGAGGCCCCGGTGTGGACCAGCCACGAGGCCCTGCTCCTCGACTACGAGGGCCCGATGCTGCGCACCCAGCCCGACGGCTCGGTGCTGCTCGCCTCGACCCACTGGCCGTGGATGGGCGAGCGCACCCGCGCGCTGGACGGCGCCCACGTGGCGCTGTTCGCCGCCATCGCCAACCCGGTCGCTACCAAGGTCGGCCCGACCATGACCCCGGACGGGCTGCTCGAGCTGTGCGGCAGGCTCGACCCGCAGCGGGAGCCGGGCCGGCTCACCCTCATATCCCGGATGGGCCAGGGCACGGCCGCCGAGAAGCTGCCCGCGCTGGTCCGCGCGGTCCGCGAGGCCGGCCACCCGGTGCTGTGGATGTGCGACCCGATGCACGGAAACACCGTCGCCGCGCCCGGCGGTGTCAAGACCCGTTATGTCGAAACCGTCGTGCGCGAGGTCGAGGAATTCCAGCGGGCCGTCGTGGAAAACGGCGGAGTCGCGGCCGGACTCCACCTGGAGACCACCCCCGACCAGGTGCACGAATGTGTCACCGACGAATACCACGTCGACGAGCTCGGCGAGAAGTACACCTCGTTCTGCGACCCGCGCCTCAATTCCGACCAGGCAATCGAAGTCGCCTCGGCATGGCGCGGCTGAGGCTGACAACCAAGGGGGTTACTCCATCATGGAAGGAAAGATCGCTCTGGTCACCGGAGCGGCCGGCGGCATAGGCGAGGCCATCGTGCGCGCGCTGGCCTCCCGGGGCGTCCGCGTGGCCGCGGTCGACCGGGACGCCGACCGCCTGCGCAAGGTGGCCAAGGCCGTCGAGGAGGACGGCGGGGCCCGCGTGGAGCCGTTCCCCGCGGACGTCACCGCCAGCGCGGACGTCGAGGCGCTCGTCGACGACGTGGAGGCGCTGGTCGGGCCGCTCGACTTCCTCGTCAACGCCGCCGGCGTGCTGCGGCTCGGCGAGGCGCGCACGCTGACCGACCAGGAGTGGAGCACGACGTTCGCGGTCAACACCACGGGGGTCTTCTTCGTCTCCCGCGCCGTCGTCAACCGCATGGTGCCGCGCCGCCGGGGCGCGATCGTCACGATCGCCTCCAACGCTGCGGGCACCGCCCGTACCGAGATGTCCGCGTACGCCGCCTCCAAGGCGGCCGCGACCATGTTCACCAAGTGCCTGGGCCTGGAGGTCGCCAAGTACGGCATCCGCGCGAACCTCGTCGCGCCCGGCTCCACGGACACCCCGATGCTCAACTCCATGTGGCAGGACGAGAGCAGCGCGCGAGCCTCCATCGACGGCGTCCCGGACGCGTACCGCGTCGGCATCCCGCTGGGCAGGCTGGCCCGCCCCGAGGACGTCGCGGAGGCGGTCGTCTTCCTCCTCTCCGACAAGGCGTCGCACATCACCATGCACGACCTCACCGTGGACGGCGGTGCGGCGCTCGGTGTCTGAGACCGGTGCAACCAGCCAGCGAACCGTGAACCAGAGCGTGAACGAGAGGGAGCAAGGAATGGCAGGCATACCTGCGATCACCCCCTACCCGATGCCGGAGGCGGCCGACCTGCCCGCCTCCGCCGTCGACTGGGACGTCGATCCCGAGCGCGCCGTCCTGCTGGTGCACGACCTGCAGAAGTACTTCCTGGCCGCGTTCCCGCAGGACGAGCAGCCCGTCGTGGACCTGGCCCGCAACGCCGGCGAGCTGCGCACCCGCGCGGCCGAGCTCGGCATCCCCGTCGCCTACACCGCCCAGCCCGGCGGCATGACCCCCGAGGAGCGGGGCCTGCTGAAGGACTTCTGGGGCCCGGGCATGCGGCCCAGCGCCGAGCACCGCCAGGTCATCGACCCGGTGGCGCCCGCCGACGGCGACTGGATGCTCACCAAGTGGCGCTACAGCGCCTTCTTCAAGACCGACCTGCTGGAGCGGATGCGCGCCGCCGGCCGCGACCAGCTGATCATCTGCGGTGTCTACGCCCACGTCGGCGTCCTGATGACCGCCGTCGACGCGTTCACCAACGACATCCGGCCCTTCCTGGTCGCCGACGCCGTCGCCGACTTCAGCTGGGAGGAGCACCGGATGGCGCTGGAGTACGCCGCCGGCCGCTGCGCGCGCCTGACCACCACCAAGGAACTGCTCACGGCGCTCCCGGACCGGGTTGCCGCGTACGCAGGAAGGGAATCCGCATGACCGAGGACCTGCTGGGCCGGATCCTCGCCGGCCGGCCCCCGGCCTTCGCCCTGATCCACCGTCCGGAGACCACCGTCCGGCGCAGCCTCGACCTGTTCACGGGCGAGTTCACCGAGGCGGCCGCCCTCGCGGACATCCCCCTCGCCGACGTCGAGACCGGCGCCGGCGCCCGCCAGGACGTGCTCGCCCTCGTCCCCTACCGGCAGCTCGCCGAACGCGGCTTCGCCGCGCCCGACGACGGCACCCCGCTGCTGGCCATGGCCATCGCCGAGCAGGCGCAGGTGCCGATCGCGACGGTGCTGGACCGGATCCCCGACGAGCCCGTGCAGCTCGTGCCGGGCGGCGACTTCGACATCGACGACGACACCTATGCCGAAACGGTTCGCCGCGTCATCGCGGACGAGATCGGCACCGGCGAGGGCGCGAACTTCGTGCTGAAGCGCTCCTTCGTCGCCGACATCAGCGACTGGTCGGTCGGCGCGGCACTGCGCTTCTTCCGCCGCCTGCTGGAGCGCGAGACCGGCGCGTACTGGACGTTCATCGTCCACACCGGCGACCGCACCCTCGTCGGGGCCTCCCCCGAACGGCACGTGAGCCTCTCCGGCGGCCGCGCCGTGATGAACCCGATCAGCGGCACCTACCGGTTCCCGCCCTCCGGCCCGGAGCTGCCCGGCGTCATGGACTTCCTCGCCGACCGCAAGGAGGCCGACGAGCTGTACATGGTCGTCGACGAGGAACTGAAGATGATGGCCCGGATCTGCGAGTCCGGCGGCCGCGTCGTGGGCCCCTACCTCAAGGAGATGGCCCGCCTCGCCCACACCGAGTACTTCATCGAGGGCCGCACCTCCCGCGACCCCCGCGAGATCCTCCACGAGACCCTGTTCGCCCCGACCGTGACCGGCTCCCCGCTGGAGAGCGCCGGCAAGGTCATCAAGAAGTACGAGCCCCAGGGCCGCGGCTACTACAGCGGCGTCCTGGCCCTGATCGGCCAGGACGAGCAGAGCGAGCGCACCCTGGACTCGGCGATCCTGATCCGCACCGCCGACATCGACGACCGCGGCCGCATGCGCATCGGCGTCGGCGCCACCCTCGTACGCCACTCCGACCCGCTGTCCGAGGTGGCCGAGACCCGGGCCAAGGCGGCCGGCCTGCTCGCCGTGTTCGAGCAGCCGGGACCACGCCGCTTCGGCGACCACCCGGAGGTGCGGGCGGCCCTGAGCCGGCGCAACGCCACCATCGCGGGCTTCTGGCTGGACGACGACTCCGCCCGGACCCGGCCCGTGCCGCTGCTGGTCGGCCGCAAGGTGCTCGTCGTCGACGCGGAGGACACCTTCACCGCGATGATCGAGCACCAGCTGCGGGCCATGGAGGCCGACGTCACCGTCTGCCGCTTCGACGAGCCGTACGGCTTCGCCCCGTACGACCTCGTCGTGATGGGGCCCGGGCCGGGCGACCCGCGCGAGCTGGGCCACCCGAAGATCGCCCACCTGCACGCGGCGATCGACACCCTCCTCGCGGAGCGGCGGCCTTTCCTCGCCGTGTGCCTGAGCCACCAGGTGCTCAGCACCAAGCTGGGCTTCCCCCTCAAGCGCCGCGAACACCCCAACCAGGGCGTGCAGCGCGAGATCGACCTGTTCGGGCGGCGCGAGCGCGTCGGCTTCTACAACACCTTCGCCGCGCAGAGCACCGCCGACACCGTCGACGTGCCCGGCATCGGCGCCGTCGAGGTGTGCCGCGAGGCGGAGACCGGCGAGGTGCACGCCCTGCGCGGACCCGGCTTCCGCTCGATGCAGTTCCACGCCGAGTCGGTGCTCACCGAGGACGGCATCCGCATCGTCGGCGAGGCACTGTCCGGCCTGCTCAGCAAGAGCCTCGTATGAAGGCGACCGTGGCCTGGTGGGACCTGAAGGGGTCCGGGCACAGCATCGAGTCGCTGCGGGCGTACCTGCGCGAGGAGGCGGTGGACCGGTTCGCCGCGGTCGAGGGGCTGCGGCTGAAGTTCTGGATCGCGGACCCGGCGACGGAGCGGTGGGGCGCGGTGATGCTGTGGGAGTCCGCGGAGGCGGCGGCGCAGCCGCTGGCCCCGCGGGCCGCCGAGCTCATCGGGCGCACCCCCGCGCAGTACACGGTGTTCGACGTCGAGGCGACGGTCGAGGGCGCCCACGGCATGCCCGTACTGCCGGGCCTCGGCCTGATCCCGGCAGTCTGAGCGGCACGCGTACGGCCCCTCACGGCCCTTCGGGGGCGTGGGGGGCCGTCGTCGTGGCCGAACGGGTGCTCACGTCGTGCAGGACCTCCGTCATGGCGTCCAGCGTGCCGTGGAAGTCGGTGTCCAGGTCCCGCAGCCAGGCGTTCTGCGCGAGGACCGCGGCCGCCGGGCGGTCGGTGAGGGTGATGCTCAGCGTGAGCGTGAGCCGGCCCTCCTCGTCCTCGCCGATCTCATTGCGGATCTCGGCGATGTCGGTGCCGTTCAGATGCCGGTAGGTAATGCGCCCGGCGCTCTCCTGCGGGGTCACCCGCTGCAGGAATGTCAGGTCGCCGCGCCGGATTTCCCGAAGAAATCCATCGGCGTAGCGTTCGTTGATCCGGCATTCGGTAATGGCCGGAACATAACCCGTGGGGAACTCCGCCTTGTGGAGCAGGGCCTGCCAGAGGCTCTCCCTCGTGGGAGCCGGACACCTACTCTGACCTGCGCCGACAACCGGGCGCGTCCATGAAAGCGTCAGCATTGATCTCCCTATTCCGCCGGTGGGCCGGCGTGCAGCATCGGTCGGGTGACCGGCCGTGTCAAAGCCGGTCGGGGAATTACGTCAACTGCCCCGGTGACCTGACGAAGTGAACCGCACGCACTGCCCGGAAGGGGGCCCCCTCTTGCAGGGTGAGGGTTGGTCGATGGCGTTCCGCAGAGCGCCCCGATAAATCCGATGCGGAGAATCAGGAGAACGCTGATGTCTGAACGGTTCGACGGCCAGGTCGTCCTCGTCACCGGAGGAGGCGAAGGCATCGGCCGGGCAGCGGCGGTTGCCTTCGCCCGGCTCGGCGCCCTCGTGGTGGTCGCAGGCCGCCACCAGGAGACGCTGGAGGGAACGGTCAAGCTGATCCGCGACGGGGGCGGTCGGGCCGACGCCATCGTCGCCGACGTCTCCGACACCACGGGCGACGACGCGGTCGGCACCGGCGCCGCGTACGCCGTCGCCGAGACGGTCCGCCGCCACGGCGCCCTGGACGTGGCCTTCAACAACACCACCGAACTGGGCCCCAGCCAGCCCGTCGCCGACATCGACGAGACGGTCTGGGCCCACACGCTGACCTCGAACCTGACGGGCGTCTGGCTCTCCATGAAGCACGAGATCGCCCACATGGAGAACGCCGGCGGCGGGGTCATCGTCAACACCGCCAGCAACATCGGCGCGCAGGGCATGCTCCCGGGCCTCGGCGCCTACGCCGCGTCCACGGCCGCGGTCTCCGCCCTGACCCGGACGGCGGCCCGCGAGTACGTCTCCCGGTCCATCCGCATCAACGCCATCAGCCCCTGCCCGCTCGGCCGGGGCGCCAGCGTCGAGGAGATCGCCGACACCGTCGTCTGGCTCTGCTCCGACGCCGCCTCGTACATCGTCGGGCACGACCTCGTGCTCGACCGCAAGACCAGCGAGTGACCGGACCGGGGCCGGCCCCGCACACCGGCCGAGCAGAGGAGCCCTGAGAAGAACGGTGAGCAGCCCGCGTCCCACCCCCACCCCCACCCCCAGCCCCGCCGCTGCCCCTGCCCCTGCCCCTGCCCCCGTCCCCGGCACCGGCACCGGTCCCGTCCCCGGCGCCGGCCGGCGCGCCGCGCTGTACGACCCCGGCGACCCGGGCCGGTCCCACCGCGGCGGCTACGTCCTGGCCGAGGCCGACGGCGGGGAGCCCGACGTCCTGCTGATCGCCGGCGGCGGCGAGGCGGACATCGCCCTCGGCGCCCGCGCCATCCTCCAGCGCGACGGCATCGCCGCCCGGGTGGTGGCGATGCCCCGCCTCGAGGACTTCCGGCAGCAGCCCGCCGCCTACCGCGAGCAGGTGCTGCCGGGCCGGGTCCGCGCCCGGGTCTCCGTGGCGGCCGGCGCGGCCCTCGGCTGGTACGAGCTCCTCGGCGACGCCGGGATCCCCGTGGGCCTCGACCGGTCCGGGACCGGCACCCCGTACACCGCCCTGCTCCGGCAGCACGGCTTCACCGCCGAGCGGGTCGCCGCCACCGCCCGGGCCGGACTGGCCCGCGCCGGACACCGACACGCCGGACACCGACACCGGGAGCACGCGTGACCGCCCTGAACGCCGTACTGACCGCCCGGATCCCGGGCTCCAAGAGCATCACCAACCGGGCCCTGCTGCTGGCCGCCGCCGCCGACGGCGTCTCCCTCCTGCGGGCCCCGCTGGTCAGCGACGACACCCTCGCCTTCCGGGAGGCGCTGACCGGCCTCGGCGTGCACATCGAGGCCGAGTCCGGCGACGCCGCATGGAAGGTCACCGGCACCGGCCGCCCGCCCGTCCCGCCCGCCGCCGGCCCCGTGTGGTGCGAGGACGCCGGCACCGCGGCCCGCTTCCTGCCCCCGTTCGCGGCGACCGGCCGCGGCACCTTCGCCTTCGACGGCACCGGCCAGCTGCGAGCCCGCCCGCTGCGGCCGCTCGCCGACGCGCTGCGCCGGCTCGGCGTCCGCGCCCGCGTCACCGAGCCGGTCGGCGGACTGCCCATGACCGTCGACGCCGACGGCCTGCGGGGCGGGGAGCTGACCGTCGACGCCAGCCTGAGCAGCCAGTACCTCACGGGGCTGCTGATGGCCGGACCGCTGATGCGCGAGCCGCTGACCGTGCGAGGCCAGGGCCTGGTCAGCCGCCCGTACATCACGATGACCCAGGACCTGATGCGGCACTTCGGGGCGTACGTGGACGAGTTCGAGGGCGGCGCCATCCAGGTGCTGCCCGGCGGCTACCGGGCCGCCGAGCTCGATGTCGAACCCGACGCCTCCACCGCCTCGTACTTCTTCGCGGCGGCCGCCGTCACCGGCACCACCGTCGCCGTGCCGGGCCTGGGCCGCTCCAGCGTCCAGGGCGACCTCGGCTTCGTCGAGGTGCTGCGCAGGGCCGGGGCCCGCGTGGAGGTCGGCGAGCGGGAGACCACCGTCACCGGCGCCGCCGGCGGGGTGCTGCGCGGCGGCTTCGACGTGGACATGGGAGACGTCTCCGACACCTTCATGACCCTCGCGGCCGTCGCCCCCCTCGCCGACGCCCCGATCACCGTGCACGGCATCGGCCACGCACGGCTGAAGGAGTCCGACCGGATCGCCGCGGTCGAGGAGAACCTGCACGCCCTCGGGATCCGCACCGAGTCCGGCCCCGACCGGATCACCATCCACCCCGGCCGGCCCGCGGCCGTCCGGATCGCCTGCCGCCGGGACCACCGGATCGCGATGGCGTTCTCGGTGCTGGGCCTGCGCGTCCCCGGCATCACCCTCGACGACCCGTCCTGCGTCGGCAAGACCTTCCCCGGCTTCCACGCCGAACTGGGTCGGCTCTTCCCGGCCCACCCGGGCACCAACAGTCACTGAACAACGAAAGGGATGTGAGACACCCCATGGCCGACATACTCATCGCCGGCGGTGGCATCGGTGGCCTCGCCGCGGCGCTCGGGCTCGCGAAGCGCGGACACCAGGTCACCGTGCTGGAACGCCGGGACGTCTTCACCGAGGTCGGCGCCGGCATCCAGCTCGGCCCGAACGCCTTCCACGCCCTCGACCTGCTCGGGGTGGGCCAGGAGGTCCGCGACCGCGCCGTCTTCATCGACGAGCTGCGGTTCATGGACGGCACCACCGGCGAGAAGGTCGCCGCGATGCCGGTCAAGGACGACTACCGGGTCCGGTTCGGCAACCCGTACGCCGTCGTCCACCGCGTCGACCTGTACCTGCCCCTGCTGGAGGCCGCCCGCCGGCACCCCGGCGTCGAGCTCCGGGGCCGCCACCACGTCGTCGGCTACGAGCAGAAGGCGGGCGAGGTCACGGCGCTCCTGGCCGACGGCCGCCGCATCACCGGCGACGCGCTGATCGGCGCCGACGGCCTGCACTCGGCGATCCGGCAGCAGCTGGTCGGCGACGGGTCCCCGCGGGTGTCCGGACACACCATCTACCGGTCGGTGATCCCGATGTCGGAGGTGCCCGAGGAGCTGCGCTGGAACACCGTCACCCTGTGGGCCGGCCCGAAGTGGCACTTCGTCCACTACCCGATCGCCGGCGGCGAGCACTTCAACCTGGCCGCGACCCGCGACGACGGCGCCACCGAGGCCGTGGCCGGCGTCCCCGCCGAGCACGGGCACGTCCTGAACTCCTTCCCCGAGCTGTCGGGCGCCGCCCGCCGGCTGCTGGAGCTGGGCCGCGACTGGAAGGCCTGGGTGCTGTGCGACCGCGACCCGGTCGACCGCTGGACCGAGGGCCGCGTCGCCCTCCTCGGCGACGCCGCGCACCCGATGCTCCAGTACGCCGCCCAGGGCGCCTGCCAGGCCGTCGAGGACGCGGTGCTGCTGAGCGGGCTGCTGGACGGCTGCCCGGCCGACTACGAGCAGCGCCTGGAGAAGTACGGCGCGGCGCGCCGCGAGCGCACCGCCCGGGTGCAGCTGGTGGCGCGCGAGATGGGGCGGCAGCTGTACCACGCGGCCGGCGACGCCCGCGTCGAGCGCAACGCGATGCTCGCCTCGCTGTCGGACGACGACATGTACGACAAGGTGGCGTGGCTGCACGGCGCGTTCGACTTCGAGGCCGGCACCGCCGTCTGAGGGCGTGATCCGAGGACGCGCCGGGTCACGACGCGCTCGCCTCGGCCGGGTGCTCCAGCGCGCGCATCAGCTGCCGGATGATCCGGGCGAGGCCGCGGGCGTGGTTCCAGTTCGCGTGGGGGCCGGACCCCAGCGGGCCGACCGCCGCGAAGTACTCCCATTCGGCGAGGGCCTCGAACGCCCCGAGGGGGCGCTGCTGCGAAGGTGTCCCGGAGAGGGCGTCGTGGAGCTTCTGCCCGCAGGTGAGCAGTTCGTCGGTGAGCGCCGCGACCTCCTCTGGAGCAGGCCGCTGCCCGTACGGAGCGAGCGCTCGGGCGACCAGTTCGGTCGCGTCCATGTGATCCTGCAGCATGCTCATGCCGGTGCTCCCTACCGTCGGCAGCGGGTGGTGGCACCAGCGTGAGGGCAGGGGCAACGAAGAAGGGGCCCGATTCGGGCCCCCTCCCTACGCCGTCAACAGGCCGATGTCCACTGCCAGCTGACCAGCCCTCTGCCGCCGTTCCGGGACCCGTGACGCCGTCTCCTCCAGCACGATCGAGCGGGCGTACCCGTTGTAGCGGATCGTCTCCGGCGCCGCCGCGTGAGCCTGCTCCAGCGTCGCGAGCGCTGTCTGCCGCTGCCCGTCGAGGTAGTAGGCCCGGGCCTGCTCGATCCGGTGCCGGGCCCGCCGCGGCCGGGACGGAATCGCGTCTGCCTCAGCCCGGTTGGCCTGCCGCACCGACTCGCTGCCAGCCCGCAGCTCGACTGCCACGGTGACCCCGTGGGCTCCCATCACGGCTCGCCCGAAGCTGGTGACCCGGTGGAAGTAGCCGGCGGGGAGCCGCTGAGCGATACCGCCCGCACGATCCCACCACCCCCAGGCCGTACCCGTGTCGCGGCGCTTCGCTGCGGTCAGCCCGGCCTCGACACGCAGCGCCCCCGTGATGGCCTGCACGTCCACGGAGGCATCGCCCAGGCCGGGCTCCAGCAGGCGCAGGGCCTGCATGACGACGTCGTCAGCCTCGTCGTAGCGGCCCGGCCCCGAGTCGCGGTGGGCCTGCGCCGACAGCCACGCCGCCACACCGATCGTGTGCGGGTCCTCGGACTCCTGCGCGGCCGCCATACCCCGCTCGGCCACCCGCCACAGCAGGGATGGGTCAGGCTGATAGGCGACGAAGAACTGGGTGAGGAAGAACGCCTCCGCCTGGAGTGCCAGGGCGGCGCGGCGGTCGACGGCGGTGTCGGCCTCGCGTACCACGAGCTGCACGTCCCGGATCAGTCCGGGCAGCAGATCACCCAGCACGGCCCTGTGGTTCGGGGCGCCGTGGCGGGCAGCCCACGCAGCGTCCAGGGCCGCGCGGAGAAACGCCCGCGACGGGGCCTCGCGCGTGCCCGGCGCCGGATAGGCGGAGAGAGCTGCCCGTACCGCCGGAAGTCGGTCGTGGCCAGGGCCGAGGAACAGATCGGTGTGCGGCTCGGCGCCCACATCGCCCACGAGGTCGTTCAGGCGGCGGATGCGCAGGACTTCGGCAATGCGGAGGATCTCCGGCAGGCGCGGCATGCGCATGGCTCCGGACTCGATTTTCTTGACCCACGACGCGTGGTGGCCGAGGAGTCCGGCCAGTTGCTCGCGGGTCATGCCTCGGCGATTGCGGTAGATCTGGACTCTCTGCCCGAACGCCACGGGGTTGTCGTAGGGGTCTGGGGTAGCGTCAGAAGACATGGCGGCCTTGCCCTCCTACCTTGCAGCTCGTCACCGACAGGGTATGAGGCAGGGCCGGTCCTGTGTGATCCAGAACGCACGAAAACCCCTCCCGGCCCGAAGGCCGAGAGGGGGCACGGGACGGCTGTGCCCCCACCGCCCCGTTCCGGCGGAAAACGGCTCGCGCTCGCCTCCGGCCGGCTGGCAGTGTGCGGTGGATGCCGCCGCTCCACGAGATCCGCGCCCGCTACGACGACCGGACGGTCACCGTCTACCAGGCGTACGGGCCCGCCATCGCCGAACCCGCCTTGCGCGCCGGCCGGTTCGTGCCGCCGTTCTCCTTCGGGCGGATGACCTGGATCAAGCCGTCCTTCCTGTGGCTCATGCACCGCAGCAACTGGGCCGCCAAGCCCGGGCAGGAGCGGGTGCTCGCCGTGCGGATCACCCGGGAGGGGTGGGAAGAGGCCCTCGCCCGGGCGGTGCCCACGACCGCCGACCCGGCGGAGGTCGACCGGGCGGCGGTCCATCTGCAGTGGGACCCGGAGCGCTCGCTGCGGGGCGCGGCGCTGAACCACTACAGCATCCAGGTGGGGATCGGCCGCGGGCTGATCCGGACCTTCGCGGAGGAGTGGGTGGTCGGCCTCGACGACCTGACCGGCCAGGTCCGCAAGGCCGCCGCCCTGGTCCGGGCGGGCCGCGGCGACCGGGCGCAGCGCCTGCTGCCGCCCGAGCGCCCGTACCCGCTCCCCGCGGACCTCGCCCGGCGGATCAGACCGTGAGGACGATCTTGCCGGTGGCGTGCTTGGACTCGCTCAGCTCGTGGGCCTTGCGGACGTCCTGGAGCGGGAAGGTCCCGGCGATCAGCGGGCGGAGCTTCCCGGCCTCGGCGAGGCCGGCCAGCTCCTCCAGGACGGCGTGGTCGGGCGCCACGTTGACCGTGATGCCGCGCAGGCCCTGGGCCTCCGCCTTCGCCTGGATCTCCGGAAGCGCGAGCGGGTTGATCACGCCGATGTAGGTGCCGCCGGGGCGCAGGGTGCGCAGGGAGCGGTCCTCGTAGTCGCCGCCGATCAGGTCGAGGACGACGTCCACGTCCTTGACCACTTCGGTGAAGTCCTCGGCGGTGTAGTCGACCAGCTCGTCGGCGCCGAGCTCGCGCAGCACCCCGTGCTTGGCCGCGCTGGCGGTGCCGATCACGTACGCGCCGCGGGCCTTGGCGATCTGCACGGCCAGGTGGCCGACGCCGCCGGCCGCCGCGTGGATCAGCACGCGCTGGCCGGGCTGGATGTCCGCGCCGTCCACCAGGGCCTGCCAGGCCGTCAGGCCGGCCATCGGCAGGGCGGCCGCCTTGACGTGGTCGAGGGACTGCGGCTTGCGCGCGAAGTGGCGGGCGGGGGCGGCGACGTACTCGGAGTAGCCGGCGGCCTCGCTCGGGAACGACGGGAGGCCGAACACCTCGTCGCCGACCTTGAAGCGGTTCTCGCCGGGCGAGACGGCCACGACGGTGCCGGAGACGTCCCAGCCGACGCCGAACGGCGGGGTCAGCCACAGTCCGAATTCGCGGATCTTCCAGTCGATCGGATTCACGCCGGCCGCGTGCGTCCTTACCAGGATTTCCGTGGCATCGGGAGTCGGAATCGGGGAATCTGTCAGGTTGAGGACCTCATTGCCGCCGAGGGTTTCCTGACGGACCGTACGCATGGTTTCTGTCATGCATTCCATGATCTGTGCGCGCCGTTCCGAATGTAAAGCCAAGGCTCCGTCGATATCCGGCCATTTGTGGGTCGCGGAACCTGACAGAGCGGCCGGGAATTTCTTCTGCTTCGCAGGGCGTTCCCCAATGCTGGGCCATATGACTCAGCTGCGTTCACTTGGTTCGGCCGGCCCCGAGGTTTCCACTCTCGGCCTCGGCCTGATGTCCATGTCCGACTTCTACGGGCCCGCCGACCGGGCCGAGGGCGTCGCCACCGCACACGCCGCCATCGAGGCCGGCATCACCCTCCTCGACACCGGCGACTTCTACGGCAGCGGCCACAACGAGCTGCTGGTGCGCGAGGTGCTCCAGAGCCATGACCGCGAGCAGCTCACCCTCAGCGTCAAGTTCGGCGTCCTGCGCGACCCGGCCGGCGGCATCCTCGGTGTCGACAACCGCCCCGAGGCCGTCAAGAACTCCCTGGCCCAGACCCTCCAGCGGCTCGGCGTCGAGTACGTGGACGTCTACCGCCCGGCGCGCCTCGACCCGGCCGTGCCGATCGAGGAGACCATCGGCGCGATCAAGGAGATGGTCGAGGCGGGCTACGTCCGCCACATCGGCCTGTCCGAGATCGGTGCGGAGACCCTGCGCCGCGCCTCCGCGGTGCACCCGATCGCCGACCTCCAGATCGAGTACTCCCTGCTCTCCCGCTCCATCGAGGACGAGATCCTGCCGACGGCGCGCGAGCTCGGCACGGCCGTCACCGCGTACGGCGTCCTCGCCCGCGGCCTGCTCTCGGGCCGCTGGAACCACCAGCGGGCCACCGCCGCGGACGACGGCCGCAGCAGCTTCCCGCGCTTCAGCGGCGAGAACCTCGACCGCAACCTCCAGCTGGTCGCCGCCCTCGGCAAGGTGGCCGAGGCCAAGGGCGTCACCACCTCGCAGCTCGCGATCGCCTGGGCCATGGCCCAGGGCCCGGACATCGTCCCCGTCGTCGGCTCCCGCCGCCGCGACCAGCTCGCCGAGGCGCTCGGCGCCCTCGACGTCGAGCTGACCGCCGAGGACGTCGCCGAGATCGAGCGGGCCGTCCCCGCCGACCAGGTCGCCGGTACCCGCTTCGACGCCGAGGGCATGGCCATGCTCGACAGCGAGAAGAAGTCCGGCACGGCCGGGCAGGCGGGCTGAGCATGGTCGCCATCGGCAGCCCCGCCCAGTGGCAGGCCGACCGGCTCGACGTCCAGGCGTACCTCGACCGCCTGGGCGTCACCGGGCGCCTGGAGCCGGACGCGGAGACCCTGCGCCGGCTGCACCGGGCCCACGCCCTGACCATTCCGTTCGAGAACCTCGACATCCTGCTCGGCCGGGGCATCGACCTCGACGTCGACGTGATGCAGGACAAGCTGCTGCGCCGGCGGCGGGGCGGCTACTGCTACGAGCACAACATGCTCTTCGCGCTCCTGCTGGAGCGGCTCGGGTACGAGGTGACCCGCCTGTACGCCCGGCCGGTCCTGGACGCGCCCAAGCCGCTGCCGCGGACCCACCTCATGCTGCACGTGGCCGTCGGCGACGAGACGTGGCTCGCCGACGTCGGCTTCGGCGACGAGGGCCCGCTGGAGCCGATCCCCGTCTCCGACGGCACCGTCGTGGACCAGGGCGGCTGGGTGTACGGGCTCGACCGCGTGGAGGGCACGGACAAGGAGTGGGTGCTCTCGCTGAAGCGGGAGGACGGCTGGTTCCCCCTGTACTGGTACGCCACCGAGGGCCACCACCACATCGACTGCGTGGTGGCGAACTACTTCATCTCCACCCACTCCAGCTCGCCGTTCACCGGCCGGGTCTTCCTGGAGCGGATCGCGGAGGACTGGCGGCTCAACCTCAACCACCGCAAGCTCACGCTGACCCGGGCCGACGGCACCGTGGAGGTCCGGTACGTGGTCGACGAGGAGGTGCGGGAGCTGCTGGACGCGCAGTTCGAGATCGAGCTCACGGAGGACGAGGCCAAGGTGGTCGTGGCGGCGCTGCCGGCGCCGTCCGGGGCCTCCTGACGCCCGTCGCCACCGCCTGCGGGGGGGGGGGGGGGGGGGGGGGGGGGGGGGGGGGGGGGGGGGGGGGGGGGGGGGGGGGGGGGGGGGGGGGGGGGGGGAGACGGTGTAAGAGGGGGGGGGGAGGAGA